>JBPBPZ010000163.1:0-13891 GCA_050954525.1 Janthinobacterium lividum | reverse complement strand
ATGGATCGTGTCGTAGGCGGCGTCTCTCTGGTGGGACTTTCGTTCCCAAACTTTGCACTTGGCCCTGTCCTGATACTGATCTTCTCCATCAGCCTGGGATGGCTGCCGGTGTCGGGCGCAGGGGCAGATGGTCTGTTCAGTGGAAGCACGCTGCTGCACCTGATTCTGCCTGCAATCACCCTGGGTTTGTCGCTCGCCGCCATCCTTACGCGCATGGTGCGTACCTCCATGCTGGAAGAGCTTGGACAGGACTACATACGAACGGCGCGCGCCAAGGGGCTCTCAGAATCTGCAGTGGTGTACCGCCACGCGCTTCGTAACGCGCTAGTGCCGATCCTGACCATTGTTGGCTTGCAATTTGGTTCGCTGTTGGCCGGTGCCATTGTGACCGAGACGATCTTCTCGTGGCCAGGAGTGGGGCGGCTGACCCTGTCGGCGATCTCCAACCGGGATTACCCACTGGTACAGGGATGCACGCTAGCCATTGGCCTGACGTACCTCGCTGCAAATCTGCTGACCGACCTGGCCTACACGCTGGCCGACCCACGCATGCGACGGGGCTGATCGGCTTACACGTCGAATCGAACGTGTTCCACGGTGAGGTTCCGCCCAGAAACGTGGAGATACGCCATAGTGATGGGCAGCTTGAAGCGCCGAGGCCCAACACTGCCGGGATTCAGGAAGAGAACTCCCTTTCTACGTTCTTCCGCAGCCCTGTGAGAGTGCCCGCTAATAACCACCTGCACGCCTGCGGCGATGGGGTCGATATCCAGGTCCGCAACCGAGTGCACAAGGTATGCCGTGATCTCGCCGAGTTCGACCATGTCCGTGGCCGGCAGATCACGGCACAAACCGTGTGTGTCGATGTTGCCGCGGATCGCAGTGACCGGTGCGATGGCCCGGAGCCGGTCAAGGATGGAAGCATCTCCAACATCACCCGCATGAAGGATGGCGTCTGCACCTTCACAGGCGGCCAAAACCTCGGACCGAAGCAGGCGATGTGTGTCGGATAGGACCGCGATCTTTCTCTGTTCCATCAAGCCAACTTCTTTCCTAGGTGATTCTACCGAGCCACCTTGGATCGTAGCGACCTAGATTCCGCGTGGTGAAAGAGCACCTGCGCCGTCCCATACTGTATAAGCCATGACACCCATGCCGAACGTCGCGGGGAGCGGAGGGTCGACTGCCGACACACGGCTTCTGCAGGAGTACCTCGTCTGCCTCCAGGTGGAACGGGGTCTGCGTCCGCTGACGTGCGCTGCTTACCAGCGCGACCTGCAGCAGTTTTGTGAGCACCTGGAAGCAGGGAACGGGACGTTGCAAACGGCAACCCGGGACGATGTGAGCCGATGGATGGAACATCTTCGACAGCATGACCGGACCGACCGCTCCGTCGCTCGCAAATTGAGCTGCGTGCGTGGCTTTTACCGGTGGATGCTGGTCGACAACCGCATCGGTCACGATCCGACCGTAAATATCGAAACGCCGTCCACGTGGAAAGTACTGCCGAAGTCGCTTGCGGAATCGGAAGTACAGGGCATGCTGGAACGCACCGGGAACGCGGCTCGGCACCCAGCCGCAGATGGATCGGCGCTGCGGGATCATGCGATCACTGAACTGCTGTACGCGGGCGGCCTGCGCGCTGGAGAGATCGTCTCGCTGCGGGTAGAGGACCTACACCTGGATCAGCAGCGTGCGCAGGTACGCGGCAAAGGCGATAAGGAACGCGTTGTGCCGCTGGGGACCATGGCGTGCGAAGCGTTACAGGTGTACCTGGACCGTGGTCGACCACAGTTGTTCCGTGGGGGGCTGCAACGCGCCCTGTTCCTGTCGGTGCGAGGCAAGCCTCTGACGACTCAGGTGGTCTGGACTATTGTGAAGTCGACCAACGCTACGGCCAGCCCCCACCGCCTGCGGCATAGTTGCGCGACCCACATGGTCGAGCATGGCGCGGACCTGCGGAGCGTGCAGATCATGCTCGGCCATGCCGATATCGCTACCACGCAGGTGTATACGCACTTGGCGCTGGGACGCTTGAAAGAGGTGCATCGCCTGCACCATCCGCGCGGCCACAGACGACCGGACATAGGGGTAGATGTTGGTTGACACGGCGGCACAAAGGGGCGAGATGCACCGGTTTGTCGCCCCATACCTCGCATCCTTGAAGAGCGAACGGGGCGCATCCAGCCATACCCTGCGTGCCTACACGCGCGAAGTGGAGGCGTTTGCGTCGTACCTGGTCGATACCATGGGCAATGAAGCCACGTTGCAGGAGGTGAGCCACCTGCACATCCGTGGCTATCTGGCCTTGCTCTACGGCAAGGGGCTGACACGTGCGTCGGCGGCTCGTGCCCTGGCGGCGATTCGTTCCTGGTTCAAGTGGCTTGCCAAGGAAGGCGTGCTGGAGCAGAACCCGGCCCGCCTGGTAGCCACACCGAAGCTGCCAAAGCACCTGCCGCGCGTGCCTTCGGCGGAAGAGGTGAACCGCGTGCTGGACTCAATGGAGCATGCACCCAGAATCGTGACTACAGACGAGTCTGAGGAGAGGGGCTGGCCGGAGCGCGACCGCGTTATCTGGGAGTTGCTGTACGGCTGCGGCATCCGCAACTCGGAGCTCGTCGGCATTGACCTTGCGGATCTTCATTGGGCCAATGACGCGATTTTGGTCCGCGGCAAGGGTCGCAAGGAACGTTACGTTCCGCTGGGCGATGCCGCCTCTGAAGCCGTTCGGGCCTACTTGCCGCTGCGGGATGCGACGTTGCGCAGGGTTGGCAAGGGTGGGCTGGCAACAGTTGGTCCACTGCTGATCAACCAGACCGCACGCGGATCGGCCCGGCTGACCACGCGGTCGGTGGGCCGGATTGTGAAGTCAATTGCGGTCGCTCGCGGCCTGCCTGCGGACGTGCATCCGCACACGCTGCGCCACGCCTTTGGAACGCACATGCTTGAGGATGGCGCTGACCTGCGCGCGATTCAGGAACTGCTAGGGCATGAGCGACTTTCCACCACCCAGCGGTACACCCAGCTGACCGTTTCGCAGGTGCAGCAGGTGTATGACAGGACCCATCCACGCGCAAACGGGAAAGCCGCGCGTGCTGATTGAAACCCGAGTTTGTACCGGGCGGCAACATCCCCGATAATGGGTGCTGGTGGCTGAGAAGCCGCGCGCCGGTGTGTGCTTCAGCAGGAAGTTTCCGGCAGCGCCCAGAAGGATACAGTTTTGATCAACAACGTCTTCACCAAGGTCTTTGGTACCAGTAACGAACGCGCGGTCAAGCGGATGCAGCCCGTGCTCGAACAGATCAACGGCTTCGAAGCCTCCCTGCAGGGACTGACCGATGAGCAACTTCGCGGCAAAACGGTCGAGTTCCGCGAGCGGATCCAGAACCGCACCGCAGACATCGCTGATCGTGACGAGCGTATTGCTGCCGAGAAGGTTGTTCTAGACGAACTGTTGCCAGAGGCCTTTGCAACGGTACGCGAGGCTGGCAAGCGGGCGGTCGGCATGCGTCACTTCGACGTGCAGATGATCGGCGGCATGGTGCTGCACCAGGGCAAGATCAGTGAAATGCGCACCGGTGAAGGCAAAACCCTGGTCGCGACGCTGCCGTGTTACCTGAACGCCCTTGCCGGTCGTGGCGTACACGTGATCACGGTCAACGACTATCTGGCGAAGCGCGATGCCGAGTGGATGGGCAAGATTTACGGCTTTCTGGGTTTGACGGTCGGCGTCATTGTGCATGACCTGGATGACCGCGAGCGTCGCGCTGCATACGCCTCTGACATCACCTACGGCACCAACAACGAGTTCGGCTTCGACTATCTGCGCGACAACATGAAGTTCGAGCTATCGGAATTGGTACAGCGCGGGCATTACCACGCCATCGTGGATGAAGTTGACTCCATTCTGATCGATGAGGCGCGCACACCCCTCATCATCAGCGGGCCAACCGACCAGACCACCGACAAGTACGAGCGCGTGAACAAGATCATCCCCGACTTGGAGCTTGGAGAGTTCACCGAGACCATCGAAGAGAAGACCTATACGGGCGACTATGTCGTGGACGAGAAGACGCGATCCATTACGGTCACGGACGAGGGCTGGGAAAAGATTGAAGGCCTGCTCGGAATTGGTAACATCGCTGACCCGGAAAACTGGGACCTGAAGCACCACGTCGAGACGGCGATCAAGGCGCACAACCTGTACAAGCGTGACGTGGAATACGTCGTGAAACAGGGCGAAATCATCATTGTCGATGAGTTCACGGGCCGTCTGATGCCGGGTCGTCGCTGGTCCGATGGCTTGCACCAGGCTGTTGAAGCGAAGGAAGGCGTCGCCATCCGCAAGGAAGATCAGACTCTGGCAACGATTACGTTCCAGAACTACTTCCGCATGTACAAAAAGTTGAGCGGCATGACCGGCACCGCAGAAACAGAAGCCGCGGAGTTCGACAAGATTTACAAGCTCGAAATCGTCGTCATTCCGACGAACCGGGTGATGCAACGGCATGAGTATCCAGACGTTGTGTATCGCACGGCCAAGGAAAAATACTTTGCTGTCGCGGATGAAATCGAGCGCCTGCACGAAGCCAAGCAGCCTGTACTTGTCGGTACCACTTCGATTGAGAAAAGTGAACTTCTCAGCGAAATCCTGAAGCGTAAGAATGTTCGTCACGTGGTGCTGAATGCAAAATTCCACGAACGCGAGGCAGAGATTGTTGCCCAGGCTGGACGCAGCGGCATGGTTACCATCGCGACCAACATGGCAGGCCGTGGAACCGACATTCTGCTGGGTGGTAACGCAGACTTCCAGGCTCGGCAGGAGCTTGCCAAGAGTGGCACGGCACGCGCATTGAGCGCCGTTGAAGGTGAAATCGCGCCGGTGGCAGGCCCCGGCATGTACCGCTTTTATTACCAGAACCAGGAGTTCGAGTGCACGCTGGCGCAGTGGGAAGCAAGCACGGCCCACTTCGAAGGCGACGCCAAGCGCGATCATGACCAGGTCATTGAGTCAGGTGGTCTGTTCATCATCGGCACTGAGCGGCACGAGAGCCGCCGCGTAGACAACCAGCTGCGTGGACGCGCGGGACGCCAGGGCGATCCAGGTGCAGCACGCTTTTACCTCTCGCTGGAAGACGACCTGATGCGCATTTTCGCGCGCGAGTGGGTCGGCACACTGCTGCAGCGGCTGGGCATGGAAGAGGGCGTGCCGATTGAAAGCGGCATGATCACGAACCGTATCGCCGCCGCACAGAAGGCTGTTGAGACGCAGAACTTCGAAAGCCGCAAGCACGTTCTGGAGTACGACGACGTGATGAACAAGCAGCGCGAAGCTGTGTACGGCCTACGGCACAACCTGCTTGAAGGTATCGATCAACGAGAACTGATTCTCGAGGACTACACCACGACCGCACTTTCAAATGTGCTGGACGCCACCGCACCCGCCAACGTCCATGCCGACCAGTGGAAGGTCGAAGAGATGAAGGCGAAGCTGCTGGACGTCTTCGGCACAGAGTTCCCGGATGTCGACCCGTCCACCCTGAATCGGCGTGAGCTTGGCGACGCACTGTTCGAAAAACTGACGCAGCGCTTCAACGTGAAAGAACAGATTCTGGGTGCCGAAACGCTTCGCTACCACGAACGTGTTGTCATGCTGACAGTTCTCGACGGCCTGTGGAAGGATCACCTGCTGGCGATGGATCACCTGAAGGAGGGGATTGGTTTGCGCGGTTACGCGCAGCAGGATCCGCTGGTGGCCTACAAGAAGGAATCCTTCGACATGTTCGAAGCCATGATGCAGCGGTTCCAGGAAGACACGCTGCGAAACCTGTTCCGTATGCAGATTCTTGGCCCGGACGGCACACCGATCGAGTCGCTGGAGCAGCTTGCCGAGTTACAGGCTGCCGCTGCGGCGCCTATCGCGCCGCCACCGCCTCAGCTGCCATCAGCTCCAACCATGCACCTGAGTGGCGGCGGCACACAGCAGGAAACGGCGCAGGCTCCCCGCCAGATTGAGCAGCCCTCGTCCTCACCAGCTCCAAGGGGACCGCAGCGTCAGCAATATGCTCCCGTCAAGGCTTCCAGCGGACAGAAGCCGAAGCGTCGGCGGTAGCCGGCTAGGGATCGGAGGCTTCCTCGGCTTCTGGTCCCATTAGTTCTCGACTTCATCCAGCAGAAGCTTCGCCTTGGTCGCCAGTGTCCGGGTGCCTTCCATGTCCAGCTTCTTCCAGGCAGTGTCAGCCTGCCTCAAAAAGAGCGCAGCCTGTTCGACCTGTTGGTGGTGAGAGACTGCAGCGGATTTCGCGAGTCTGGCGAGCCTGCGCTGCTGACTCCGCAGCAGGTTTTCAACGTTCCGGCGAAGTGTCCCGTTGTCTGCCTCGCCGCCGGTCGTCAGTTGCCCCAGAGAAACAGGTGGGGGCGGCGGCGGTGCCAGGGCAGCCAGCTGTGCAGCGGTGGCGGGTAGCGGCCTGAACCTCGGCACATAACGGCGGGGAAGTTGCGGATCGATGTTGGGAACTTCTTCCACGGGTATCGTCGCCAGGGGTTCTGTTGGATGGGTTGCCGGCGGCACACTGATACGCACTAGAGGTGGTAGCTGGGACGATGGCGCGGTGGCCACGCGCACTCTACGGTGGCAACCGCACAGCGCAAGCAGCGCCCACGTAGCTATAGCGATGCCCGGAAGCCGTTTCAAGCAGTAGCCGCCTGTGTCGCGGCCGCGTTTCGGTGAACGAGCGGCAAGCGCAGTGTAAAAGTGGTTCCGCGTTCTGGCGCTTCCCGTGAAGTCTCTGATTGGACCTGTATGCCGCCTCCGTGCAGTTGCACGATGCGATAGGTCATGGCCAATCCGATGCCGCTGCCGGTCTTTTTGGTCGTGTAGTAAAGGTCGAAGATCCGGTTCAGTGCTTCCGGAGAGATGCCGTCGCCGGTATCGCGGATTGAGATGGTTGCAACCTGTCGTTCTCGGGTTAGCCGGAACTCCAATGCTCCGCCATCGGGCATGGCCTGCATGGCATTAAGCGCGATGTTTAACAGCGCCTGGCGTAGTAGTTCAGCGTCGCAGAGTACGCGAACAGGAGCCTCTCGGCTTTCTGAAAGTACCGTGACGGCAATGTCATGGCTGCCCGCCTCGGCAGCAATCAGGCGCACCACCGCCTGCACGATAGGCAGCAGATCCTCTTCTTTCAGGATGGGTTCGAGGGGACGGGAGAAGTCCGCAAGTGTCTGGACGACACGGTCCAACCGGCTCATCTCGCTGGCCAGCACCTCCACATGTCTTTGAGCACCTTCCGCATTTGCCGCCGCGGTCAGCTTTCCCCTTAACAGTTCAAGGTGCACGACCATCGCGTTGATAGGGTTCTTCACCTCATGGCCGACGCCCGCCGTGAGCCGCCCGATACTGGCCAGCCTGCGAGCAACTTGCAGTTCCTGCTCCAACTCTTCCTGCGCCGCCACGTCGTGCAACGTAATCAGCGCACCCATACCATTGCCAGGGCCAGCGTTCACCGACAGCTCAATGGTTCGGCCATCCTCCAGCGTCAGAGGGTGGTCATGGACGCTGCGGCTCTCCCGTAACAGTTTGGGCAGGAGATCACCCAGGGACGTGCCGGCAGGAAACACGTTTGCAAGGGGAGTGCCCGCGACAGGTGGGGGCGTGCCCAGGAGAAAGTTAGCAACAGCGTCACTCGCTGTAGCAATCTTCTGATCGGCAGTCAGCAGGATGACGCCGTCTTTCAACGCAGCCAGCATGCTGTTCAGGTTGCTGGCGATCTCGGACCGTGTTTGCTCCGAAGTGCGCATCTGTGCGTCAAGGCGGCTGATTGTGGACGAAACGCGTTGGACGGCGTCGCCTTGTGGAGTCGTTGCTGCTTCTACGGTGTCGCGACGGGATAGCACTTCAAGCTCATGCCCAATCCGCTCAAGGGGACGCAAGGCTACTGCTGAAAGTGCAGCCGCGACCAGCAGGGAACCAGCAAGCGCCGCAAAGCACACCAGGGCTGCTGTTCGCAGCCAGGGTGAGTAGGTGTTGCGCAAAAAAGTCGAACGCACGCCCAGGTGTGCCACTAGAAAGGGCTCGCCATTGCGATTGAGAGGCAGGCTTATATCCAGGGTCTCCGGCTGGCCAAACAGGAGATGTTTCCAGTTTGTGAGGGAGGGCTCACTTGCAGAGGTGAAGCTTCGACGACTGGGCACGGGGCGGTCGAGCAGGGCGGGATTGCTGCTCACAAGCACCCTGCCATCGGCTCCGCTTATGACCGCGTCCTCCATATCCTGGGAGTATCGAACAAACCCGTCCAAGATGTCGGTGAGTTCGCCGCCGCTCCGCAGCGCCTGCACCACAGCCTGCTCGAAAGCGGCTTCGCTGCTGTTCTCCGGCGGGTTCTGTGCCATACCTTCCTGCAGAGCAGTCTGCGTGGAGGCAAGCACGGAGTGCAACAGTACGTTATTGGTTGAAGCGGTTTGTGCAATCCGCTCGCGCAAAACTTCTGAAAGGAAGACCAGGGACAAACATGCAACCAGGACAAAAGTGAAGAGGAGGGTTCCCGCTATCAGCTTGGACCGAAGCCCCATGGTTAGGAGGCCGCTCTTTCTTCCAGGGCGTATTCCTTCAGCTTGTTCTGCAGTGTTTTCGAGCTGATGCCCAGGATTTCTGCGGCACGTGTCTTGTTGTGCTTCGTGGACAGCAGTGTCTTAAGAATCAGTTGCTTCTCCGCCTCGCCAACCGTTGTTCCGACAGAAAGATGCACGGTGTGGTCCTGACCTGTTGACTGCTGCTCATATTGCACAGGCGATGGCGCGGTTGGAGCCAATGACATGTGCGCGCGCGCGGGTACTGCTTCCTCACCGAAGCCTGCAGGCAGATGAGACACATCAAGCATCCGCGTGCCTGACAGGATCACTGCGCGCTCGATGGTGTTGCGCAGTTCGCGGGCATTGCCTGGCCAGCGGTACTCAAGGAAGCGGGTCATAAGGCCTCGTGAAATCCCTGGGACAGAAGTTCCATGTCGTGCATTCATCTCTTCAACCATTGCGTTTGCCATCGCAGGAATGTCTTCACTGTGGTCACGCAACGGCGGCATTTCGATATTGAAGACGTTCAGGCGATAGTACAGATCGCCACGTAGCTCGCCGCTTGCAACTGCCTGCTGCGGATCTTTATTCGTCGCTGCGATGACTCTGACATTGACCGGTATCTCGTCGCGCGATCCTAGCCGACGCAGCTTTCGGTCTTCCAACACACGCAGCAACTTGCTTTGGGTTGCAGCGGGCATTTCTCCAATCTCGTCAAGCAGCAGTGTTCCTTCTTCCGCCAGTTCGAAGCAGCCTGCCCGCCGATCCTGCGCGCCCGTAAATGCGCCCCGTTCGTGGCCGAAAATCTCGCTCTCAATCAGCGTCTCCGGGATGGCGGCACAGTTCACGGCAATGAATGGTTTGTTGCGACGGCCGCTGAACATGTGAAGCGCACGCGCGGCCAGTTCTTTGCCGGTTCCGCTTTCGCCCGTGATGAGCACAGATACGTTGTTTGGTGCGATGCGTTCAATGACATAGAAGATATCGCGCATACGCGCAGAGGAACCAATGAGCGGGCCTAGCCGACCTGTGGAATCGCTTGGTGCGTCAGGTGTTGCGCTACTGTCTTTCGTCTCTCCGGCTTGCTGTATGTTCTGCAGAATGCTTTTCAGGCGTGCCGGATCCACGGGCTTTTGGAGGTAGTCAAAAGCGCCCATGCGCATCGCATCCACGGCGTTATCTATCGATCCCTGTGCTGTCAGCATCACGACTGCAATGCTTTGAGGCAGTTCGCTGATGCGGTCCAGCAATTGCAGCCCGTCCATGCGAGGCATCATCAAATCCGTCACAACAACATCTGGGGACCATCGAATCACGGCATCCAGGCCAGCGGCGCCATCCACCGCCGTTTCGGTGCGGTAGCCCCACGAGGCAATCAATTCCGCCAGGCCTGCGCGTGCATTTGGTTCATCTTCAACGACCAGTACCTTGGTCTGTGGCACATCATTCCCCTTGTATCTTGTCTGTCTGTTTCGATGCTGCGAAGGCGGTGTGGTTTGCGTATGCTGGACACATGCTCCAGAAAGAAATTCCTTACGAAATTACCGCGCCAGAAGTGGCCCAGTTACGGTCGGCAGGCCTCTCCTTTACGTTATTGGACGTGCGCGAGCCATGGGAGATTGCAAGTGCCTCTATTGAGGGCAGCGTGAACATCCCCATGGGTGAGCTGCCGGCGCGTGCCAACACAGAGCTTGATCCCGACTCGCAGATTGTGGTGCTCTGCCACCATGGCGCACGTTCGCTTTCCGTAACCGAGTGGCTTCGCCGCGAGGGATTCCCGTCGACCCAATCCATGGCTGGGGGCATCAACCAATGGTCGCGGGAAGTCGATCCGACCGTGCCCATGTACTAGAGCTGTTTAGCAGCGAACCGCATGGAACCTCAAGCGGACATAATCTGCCCACCAATTGCCCCGCGCGTCGCAAAGAACTGGCTCCAGCAGCTTCACGGTTGCAGCAACGGCGTCTTCGCGATCCTGCTGCGACAACTTCTGCAGCACTCCACTGCGGAAAGTGAGCAGCCAGTTCGTCATGCCGGTCCTGAGCGGTGTTGGCCGGGGAACCAGCGTCATGTATTCCACGCGAAAGCCGCAGGTCTGCAACCAATCGCAATAGACTTCGGCTGAGGGGAAGACCGAATCCGCTTCGGCTTCCGCATCAAGCCCATACGGCTGAAGAGTTGCAGTAAGCGCTGTCCGGATCGCCGCGATGTTACCCAGACCTCCCATTTCAGCCACGAAGCGCCCATGAGGGCGCAGAGCTTTGTGAACTCCGGTCAGGACTGCAGTCTGTTCACTTACCCAGTGCAGAGCGGCGTTCGAGAACACGGCATCGAACTCGTTATCGAATGGCAGTGCGCGCATGTCTGCTCGGACTGTTTGCAGGCCTCGTTGAGCTGCCGCCGCAAGCATGGACTCGTCAGCATCGCAGGCTACCACGTCTGCGCCGGTATCCTGGATTCGCGATGTGAGAGCGCCATCACCACAGCCCAGGTCAAGGATCCGTTCGCCCGGCCTGGCATCCAGCATGGCGAAAACTTCTTCCGCCAGGTCTGCGACGAAACGTCCATTGGCAGCGTAGGCCGCTGCGTCCCATGTTTGCTTCTGTTCCTGCGGTTGTGGTCTGCTGCTCATGGGATCGATTGTTTGCCTATAGGTCAGCTGAGGCAAGCGGTATAAGAAATTCGGTGGGGTCAAGAAGCATGGTGGATACTGCAATCGCGTTTCTGGAGCAAAATCGCAACAATGCTCTGGAAGAACTGAAATCTTTTCTACGCATCCCCTCGATCTCGACCCTTCCAGACCATGCGGATGATGTGCGCCGGGCTGCGGAGTTTCTAGCAGCCGAGCTTCGCCGCATCGGCATGGAGAATGTGCGTCTGATCGAGACTGCCGGCCACCCGCTGGTGTACGCCGATCACATGCATGCGACAAGCAAGCCTACGGTGTTGTGCTACGGCCACTATGACGTGCAGCCGCCCGACCCGCTGGACGAGTGGATCTCCCCGCCCTTTGAGCCGACGGAGCGCAACGGCAATCTGTACGCGCGCGGTGCGGTAGACGACAAGGGCCAGCTGTGGATGCAGGTAAAGGCATTGGAGGCGTTGCTGCGAAGCGGGGAGTTGCCGGTGAACATCCGTGTGCTTGCCGAAGGCGAAGAGGAAGTTGGCGGAGAGGGCATCGCGGCCTATCTGCGCGACCACGCCGATGAGATTCCGAGTGATGCCGCGTTGGTTTGCGATACCGACCTGTTCGCCCCTGATCTGCCCACCCTGTGTGTTGGACTGCGCGGCATGATCTACACGGAGATTGAAGTTCGGGGCGCCCGGACCGATCTGCACAGCGGCATGTACGGCGGTGCCGCGCCGAATCCCTTTGTTGCGTTGGCACACATCTTGTCAAAGCTTAAGGACGAGGACGGACGCATCGTGATTCCGGGACTGCTGAATGGCATTCAGCCGCCCACGGACGCAGAACTGGCCGCCTGGAAGTCACTGCCGTTCGATGAAGAGCAGTATCGGGAAGACGAAGTAGGCAGCCCGAGCCTTGTCGGCGAACCCGGTTATTCCGTGCTGGAGAGAACCTGGGTTCGCCCCACGCTGGACGTACATGGCATGCCGGGCGGCTTTACGGGGGCCGGAGCCAAGACGGTTATTCCGAGCAAGGCTATCGCAAAGGTTTCGCTGCGCTTGGTGCCGGGTATGGAGTCTCAGACGGTCTTTCAGCAACTGCGCGATTATGTGCTCAAGATCGCACCCAAAGGCGTTACAGTCGATGTGCGCCTGATCCATTCGGGCGAGCCGGTGGTTGTGGATACGGACAATGCTTTTGTCCAGGCGGCTACGGACGCCATGCGTGCAGTCTTCCATCGCGATACGGTCTTCGTCCGTGGTGGAGGATCTATCCCGGTGGTGGGTGATTTCTCACGCCAGTTGCACGTGCCTACTGTGCTGATGGGATTTGGCCTGCCTGACGACAATTTGCACGCCCCCAATGAAAAGTTCTCCATCTCAAACTTCTACCGCGGGACAGAGTCGATTGTCCGGTTCCTGGTGCTTTGCGGCGCATGACTCCGCCGGTGCTTGGCTATGTGCTAGCCGGTGGAGAGAGCTCGCGGATGCAGCGGAGCGACCTGCCTGCGGACAAAGCCCTGCTGGTCTTCGGCGGTAAAACTCTGCTGCAACGGGCACTCGCGACGCTTGGGGAAGTCTGTTCTGAAACAGCCGTACTGTGCGGCACGGCAGAACGGTGTCTCCGCTTACAGAGTGACAGACGAACAGTCCCCGACCGGGTTCCTGGCATGGGTCCGGTAGGCGGTCTTGACGCAGCACTGCAGGACGCGGCGGAACGAGGAGCATCGTGGGTGCTGCTTGTACCAGTCGACCTCCCATGGATGTCCGCCGCGGTTCTGCAGGAGTTTCTTCACCACGGGTTCGCGTCAGGGGCCGCAGCGGCCTGCATGCGAGACGGAGGTTTTGTTCAGCCGCTGCCAGCCCTGGTGAGCGTGGCTGCACAGCCCATCGTGCGCGATGCTCTGAGTGCAGATCATAGGAAATTGCTGCCCCTTCTGCGAGAAATCGCACAACAGTCTAGAGGCGTCACCGAGCTCTGTGTGGTTGAGGCAGAACAACTCGCTGCCGCTTCCGGGAAAACCTTTCGGAACGTAAATACACCGGAAGATCTGCTGGCCGCACAACAGGACGAAACATCCGGGTACCGACTGCATCAGAGTAAGCATGGCGGATAACCAGCAGGGTAGCGTAAGCAACACCCCATCAGGCACACAGGATTCGACGGTCGGTCCTTCAAACGAGGCGACAGGTTTGGGACAGAACGCTGGCCGGACAGGCGGGTCTGTTGCGGAACGCGCAGTCGATAACAGCCCGCGAACAGAGAGCTCCGAAATTGCTGAGCCCGGCAAAGTTACTGATCACGCTGCAGAAGAAAAGCTGGCAGACGCATCCGCCGCAGAAGAAGCCTATAACAAGCCGCTGGTCGAAGAAGTTTCTGCTGATGTGGCAGAGGAAGTCAGCGAGTTTTTCGAGCATGCCGCCGAGCAGAACGAGACGGTGCTTGAAGATGGCGACCTGCCGTTCATCTCCTTTGAGCATGTGTTCAAAACCTTCGGCGACTTCAAGGTGCTTGAGGACGTTAGCTTCTTTGTAAATCCTGGGGAGACGCTTTGCATTCTGGGGCGGTCCGGCGTGGGCAAGTCGGTTTCGCTTCAGATGTTGATGGGCTTTCTAAAGCCGGATAAGGGTTCGGTCCGGGTGGCGAACGAAGATATCAGCGGTTTCACGGAACAGCAGATGCAGCCAGTAC
>JBPBPZ010000160.1:0-14188 GCA_050954525.1 Janthinobacterium lividum | reverse complement strand
GGGGAACTGGGTGGAGGTGAACCAGGAGCGCCGGACACCTGGAACTTTTCGATTACGGTAGCAAAAGCCTGGGAGGAGGCGTTCTTCTCGACAGCAACTCCAGGAACCCGACAGGTCGCACTGCGGAGCGCGATGACCTTCAGTCCCGACCGCGATGGTGTCTTCGACGTCTTTCTAAAGCTGGTGCGTCATGGTTTGGGTGGAACCAACCTGCCCGGGACACAGTATGTTTCGTGGATCCATGACGCGGATTTCATCCGGGCTGTTGAGTTCTTGATTGCCACGCCATCCCTCTCAGGCCCAATCAATCTTGCATCGCCCAGTCCCCTGCCTAACCGCCAGTTCCTGCGCATTCTCCGCAGAGCCTGGGGTACTCGCGTCGGCCTGCCGTCGACACGATGGATGCTGGAGATCGGCACCTTTCTGCTGCGCACCGAATCTGAGTTGGTGCTGAAGAGCCGGCGCGTTATACCTCGCCGACTGCATGATGCTGGGTTTCATGTTCCGCTATCCGACATGGGAAGAGGCCGCCGAAGATTTGGTCGCCCGCTGGCGAGAGAGCGCCGCATGAGGACACCACCCGGGCTCCATGGAGAGAGCAGGATCAAGGCGGACCTCTTTTCCTGTCCAATCTCGCTGGAGCTGATTCAAACCGAACGTGCCCACGGGCCCAGCACAACAAGCGCAGTAGTCAGCAGAAGCAGCAGCGGCCAGCCGATACGTCGTAGTGGAGAACGCTCACCCACCAGGGCGATGCATACCAATGGAAAGAAGACATAGAACATCTCCTCTACGCTGAGCGACCACATCACGTCCCAGTTGCAGGCAGGTAGCCGGTCTTCGCTTCCAGCCAATTCAGATGAATGTCAGGGCAGAGAAGAGCGCCGAGGCAATCCCACTGTGCTTTTCACGTGCCACGCGTGGAAGGTGCTGGAGTGCAGGCTACCCAATGCAGAACGCTGAGCACCGTCAGAGCCAGTAGCAGCAAGGGGGCAATCCGGGCAAAGCGGATCCGATAAACAGCCCTGCACGCATACGTGCAAGTCCGCCGAATCGGCGCAGGCTGGTCAGAGTGATCAGAAATCCTGATATCGCAAAGAAGACCGTAACCCCATTACCGCCATTCTGAAAGATCAGATGGCGCCAGTACTGCGTCAGCCCTGTGCACACCATAGCCACCAAACCCGATAGAACATTGCAGCAGAACTACGGCGAGTATGGAAAGACCACGAAGCAGGTCCACCGTCTCGAATTGTGGCGTTGCTGCGGCGGTACCATTCCGTTCGTTCTGGATCACGACTTGATTCAACCAGATTGGTTCAGCCCAGCCAGCGGTCAAGTCCTGAATCTGGTGTATATCCATTGTTGGTCTGTACCTATGCCCCCTGGCGCATCAACGTAAACTGTTTTGATAATTTAGGTGTATTCGACTCCAGGTGCCAGGCCTGCACGATCACGGCCCCAGGTTCCCGGACCGACCGATCAGCCGTGAAGGGTAACAAACATTTCTGATCTGATCTTCCAGCCGGCTGGTGTTCGCCGCCACATCGCAGCGTAGGTACCGGTGTACGCTACGGAACCAGTAGGAAATGTCGCAACCCAACTGCCATGCTCAGCGGCTAAGGTTTGATCATCTGCCACGTTGACGACCTCAGGCGTACGCAAGTACAGCATGCTTTGCTTCTGGCGGTCGAAGCCTTCCTTGAACAGCCTCAGATACTCGGCGCGTGATGAGACAAATGTGCCATCACCGATGACTCCGACATAGTCATCGACGAGGGACTCACCGACGCCAAGCAGATTCCGTCGCGCGATCGCTCGATTGGAATTGTCGCGGGTGCGGAGAATCGCCGCTTCATTCGACTCTTGGTTCACGCCTGTTTCACCCTGTTGTCCCACGTGCAAGACAAGTAACACCTTATCGCAATATCTAAGTGAGCCCTCCCATGTTGCTCTCCCAACGCTTCTTCTCGCCCCGGATGAGTGTCTCGTCCGCCTCAACGTACGCGTGCTTCGATGGCGTTGCGGCCTTTACACGCGCGTAAGCAGACATCTATGCGGGAAAGGGTTGAATTGTGTGCGTAGAAGTTGCTTGTCGGCGCACCCGGAACAGGTTACATTGCGAGAACACCAACAAAAACAAGCTGTGAACCGACGATGTGCCACGTTGTCGTTCAAGAGAAGCCAATGAAGCGGAACCATGTTTTGATGGCGGGAGTACTGGCCGTTTCTGTGTCAGCGCCACTTGCCCATAGCCAGACGATCACAGGAAGCATCAACGGCACAGTAACCGATGGTTCTGGTGCGGCGCTTCCTCGCGCCAAGGTCACTGCCACCAACGTAGAGACAAACGCAAGCCAATCCACGGAAAGCTCCGGGACTGGCGTTTATAACCTCCGCTTTCTACAGATCGGGCAGTACAAGGTAACCATTGAGGCCGAGGGCTTTGCTCCACAGACGCTCGGACCGTTTGCGCTCGAGTCGGGCCAGGATGCGAAGTTCGACGCAAAGCTTGGAGTTGCGGGCAGTGCGCAGACGGTGGATGTCACCGCCGCGCTGGTGCCCCTGCTCAATACCGAAAGCGCTGAGCTTGGCACCACCCTGGACACGCACGCCATCGACAACGTGCCACTGCAGGGCCGCAACTTCTCTACTCTGACGATCTTTACTGCCGGTGCTGTGGCCACCAACCCTACTGGCTTTAGCGGCGCCAATGCGATCGAGCGCAACACGGGTGGCAGCGGTCAGATTTCGGTAAACGGGAACCGTCAACAGGCAAATAACTACCTGCTGGATGGCATTGAGATCAACGAGACCATCAACAACACGATCGGCTACAATCCCAGCCCGGACGCCTTGGACCAGGTTCGCGTGATCAGCGCAAACGCGCAGGCAGAGTACGGCAACGTGAATGGCGGCGACGTAATCGCGCTGCTCAAGAGTGGCACCAACCAGTTCCACGGCAATGCCTTCTACTACGTGAATGATGATTCGTTCAACGCTAATTCATGGGCCAATAACCTGAACGGAGTCGCAAAGAACAGCTCTACCAGCAACATTTTCGGGGGCAGCATCGGTGGTCCCGTTTGGAAAGACAAGCTGTTCTTTTTCACTGACTACTCCGGTAATCGCTACCATCTGGGCGGGCCCGCAACAGCCAGCGTTGCAACACTGAAAATGCGTTCAGGCGACTTCAGTGAACTGCTGGATCCCACGCTGAACACGGCGAACTCACGAATCCAGCTCTATAACTCACTCGCACCGGGATCTCCGGCGTATGCGAACAACATTCTGCCTGCGACAGCCATCAGTCCCGTCGCCCGCTACCTGTTTTCGCATCCCGAACTATATCCGCTGCCCAACAAGGCAGCAGTAGCCGGCACCATACTGCAGGGTAATTACATTGGTGCAACCAAGAACCGCATCTACAACGATCAGTTCGACGTGAAGGTCGACTACCATCACGGAGAGAAAGATCAGTTCTTCGTTCGCTATAGCCAAAGCACTGCAGGCGATACTAATGTGGCTCCGCTGGCCATCACGTTTCCGACCGCCTCAAGCTACCCGACAAAGGGCCTGGCAATCAACTACGTGCGGACAATCAACCCGCGGGTGCAGAACGAGGCACGCGTAGGATTCTTCCGAACCGTGTGGCACCAGGGTATTCCCGCAGACACCACCGGCGTGTTCGGTATGAACGGTAACAGCATCCTGGGTATCGGTATCGGGAACACAGTTCCTGGCTTCACTGCGCAGACTTTCGGTAGTGCGTTCAGCAACCTGGGCAACTCTGCTGTCTACTCCGACAATGCCATGAATAATTTCACGTATGCCGACAACTTGACCGTGCAGAGAGGCGCCCACGTAATTAAGCTGGGCGCGCAGTTGATCCGTTACCAGCAGAACAGTATTTACACAGGCAACGATGGTGCCCAAGGCAACATGGCCTACAACGGCACTTTCACGGCCCGCAATGGGAACGGCACTGCTCCCGGAACCGGCCTCAGGGATACCGGTTTCGATGTTGCTGACTTCTACTTGGATCGCGTGGCAACCTCCGGCCGCGGTACCTTGGCCGGCCACACCGGCCAGCGGCAGTGGCGTGACGCGGGATTTGTGCAGGACGACTGGAAGGCGACCCGCAACCTCACCATCAACCTGGGCCTTCGCTGGGAGTGGGATCAGCCCATTTACGAAGTCCACAACAAGGAAGCGAATCTGAACCTGAGTACCGGCGCAATCCAACTTGCTGGCGTGAATGGCAACAGCCGTGCGCTGTACAACTCGGTCTGGACCAACTTCATGCCGCGTGTTGGCTTTTCCTGGAATCCTCTGCAGCGCATGGTCGTTCGCGGTGGCTTCGGAAGCACCACCTACCTGGAAGGAACGGGTGCGAACCTTCGCCTGACGATCAATCCTCCATTCCAGACGTCTCTGTCGTACTCGTCCTCCGCGCCTGCGGTAAACAACCCCGGCAGCAGCGTGACCGCGGCGACGGCCTTCCAGTCAAGCAGCGCCGCTTGCAACCCCTCGACGAGCCCCAGCTGCAGCTACCTCTTCCGCGCATGGGATCCCAACCTGCGTCCTTCTACCGTGAATGCTTACAGCCTGACGACGGAGTATCAGCTCTCCAACACCTCATCCTTCCAAATCGGCTACGTGGGTGAATACGCTTACCATCTAATCCAGGCGCAAAACGGTAACCAGATCGCGTCGCCATGCTTCTCTGGAGCAACGCTACTTGCCTATAACTCTGCCGCCTGCTTTGCAGTAAATAAGGCCCCTTACTACACCTTGGTTGGGCAAAGTGGTTTTGTACGCATCACTCAGTCCGAAGCAATGATGAACTACAACGCGCTACAGGCTACGTTTCGCCAGCGCCTAACCCGTGGGTTGCAGTTCACCGCAAACTACGCCTACAGCAAGTCGATGACAAACAGCATTGGCTTCTACGGTGTCTCCGGGGTAGCAAACAACAGTGCCTATGCTGCCGATCCCCGCAATCTGTCGATCGAGTACGGTCCAGCCGGTACCGATGCGCCTAACAACCTGAACTTCATCATGAATTACGAACTGCCATTCGGCCGTGGTCGCAGCTTGGGCGGCAACGTCAATCGCCTGGTAGATGAAGCAATTGGCGGATGGCGCGTGGGCGTCTCGGGCTTTGTATATTCCGGGTTCCCAACAACCCTGACATCTACCATCAACAGTGGCGTCAATTCCAGTCAGCAGCGCGCCGTCCGATATCGCAAGCTGAAGGCGGTGAACAGAACAACCACCAACTGGTTTGGCACAGATCCTTCTGCTGTTCCCTGCACAACACCAGGCGTGGACAACGGTATTTGCGCGTACGGGCAGGCAGCCGCTGGCACCATCAGCCCGCAGCGTCCTGGCACCGAGCGAGTCCCTGCTTACCGGCAGTTTGATGCGTCGGCCTTCAAGGACTTCCACATCCGGGAGGGTGTGAGCTTTACGCTGCGCGCCGACGCGTCAAACGTCTTCAACATTGCCAGCTATGGCAATCCAACACCCTCAATCACCAGCGCAACCTTCGGACGCATCACAACGACACGCTCAGGGCCGCGTCAACTTCAACTCGCGGCAAAAGTAAGCTTTTAGTGCACTCCTAACTACAACAACAAAGCCCGGCGAGTTGCCGGGCCTTGTTGTTGCTGGAGCATTAATCGTGTGAAGTCGAGCATTTCCGGGCAATTTGGTTGCGACAAGGTGGGGTCACTTGGCATGCGTCATGCAACGGATGCTTTGTTCCAGCGCCTGTACTCCGTGCCATTTAACAACAACACCTGGGCCTTGCCTGCGATGAAGCAGTCGAACGAAGCGCGGTCCGGCGCGGTCGGCTCTGAAAGCAGGTGGAAGGAACCATCTCCCACGGCTTCCATCACGGCTCCATCCGCACGTAGCTTGCCGTCAACCTCTGTGATCTGTATCAAACCGTCCCATGGATCATCGTTGACATACGAACCAAGCAATTGTGGATGCCGCGGAGCTAGCGAAGAAGTGGTTGGCTGATGGTCACTCTCGAAAGCAGGCATCCTGATAGCACTTGGAAGCGGCAACTTAGCTTGATCGGCTACAACCGCTTCTGTCGCAAAGCGGACAACCGGCATGGGCCGGTATCCCTGCTGAGCATTGATAGAAGCAAACGCTGCAACTCCGTGTGACATGTCAAGATAGATCGCTGACATGAAGCTGACCATGCCGCCAGTGTGCATCAAGATGTGATTGCTGTCGCTTGTGTCCGTTCCGATACCGTAACCGTACCCAGCGTGCGGCCCCCATTCGTCCGCATCGACATGGCGAGAAGTCATTGCGGCAAAACCCTTTTCACTGAGTATGCGTGTGCCGGTCTCCGTCACTCCGCCTCGCAGTAGACAGCGCAAGTAACGCGCCATGTCAGCCGCTGTGGATGCCACGCATCCAGCGCTGGTGTCCTCATGAAACGCAGCTGCTTCACGTAAAGGATCAAAGCGGTGGAACGGCGCATCGGCGACTGCCGGAATGTAGCTGACGGACTGCAGGGCCCACTCCGCTCCTCCTAGCGACGAACGCGACGAAGTCATACCGACTGGATGGAAGACGCGCGCTGCAAGCGACTCCTGGTATGTTCGCCTGTCGCAGAATTCCACCAACCTCCCTACGACGTTGAACGCCATATTCGAATAGAAGTAACGTGTTCCCGGCGCATATCGTTGACGATGGATCCAGCGGTTTGCGGGAAAGAACAACGCTCCGCCACCAGGCATGCCCGTTGTATGCGTCAGGATGTGGTGCAGCGTAACCGCACCATGCTCCATTTTCCAGGGCAGCCAGGGAAGGTACTCGAGTACGGGCCGGTGAAGATCGAGCTTGCCCTCGGCGACCAATTGCAGCGCCGCGATGGCCGCCATTGATTTAGAAATGGAACCGATCTGGAACAGGCGCTGTGGAGTCAACGCCTGGTGCGTTTGCAGGTTTTCGTAGCCATAGCTCGCGATGTATTCCGTGCCATAAAGATCGACAACGGCAAACTGCATGCCCGGTGCATTGTTGGCTTGCATATAGCTGGTGATTTCACGATCAAGCCGCGATCGCAGCGTAGGTTCAATTGCATCCCGTTGCACTGTAGGCGGCGTTGCTTCCGCTACTGCCCGTGAGGCCGGGCCAAGCAGCGATGCAGCACCTCCCGCAACCTGTAGGAAACGCCTGCGGTTCACTCGCTTAGCCCTCGAGCGCCTGAGTAAGATCGTCGATGATGTCCTCTATATTTTCAATACCCACGGAGTAGCGGATTAGCCTTTCAGGAATCCCCATTGCGGCGCGTTGCTCTGCGGTGCATTCCACATGGCTGGTCGTCGCGGGAACTCCCGCAAATGTTTCAACGTGGCCCAGCGAAGCCGCGCGATGGGCGAGATGAAGACGCTGCAGCACCACGTCAACCGACCGATTTTCCCGCAAAGAGAAGCTCATCATGCCGCCGAAACCGCGCATCTGGCTGGCAGCAACCTCGTGCATGGGATGACTCTTCAGGCCGGGATAGAAAACGCTCTCCACAGCGGGATGCGATTCCAGAAAGGAGGCCACTGACATGGCATTGCTGTTATGACGTTCCACGCGGAGCGCCAGCGTCTTCAAACCACGCGCGATTAAGTATGCGGCGAAGGGATCGAGGACAGCTCCGTTGATCTCTCGGTACTGGAAGACGGTCCGTACAAGCTCCTGCTTGCCGCAGAGGATGCCGCCGAGCGCATCACCATGACCGCAGAGGAACTTGCTTGCCGAATGCACAACCAAATCGCTTCCCAGAGCAAGCGGGTTCTGATTGATCGGTGTAGCGACCGTGTTGTCGGTGATGACAATCGCACCTGCGGCCCGTCCGGCCAAACCCAACTTGCGCAAATCGAGTACCTTGAGCGTGGGGTTTGTCGGCGTCTCCAGGTACAGCACTGCGCATCCCTTCGCTGTCTCCGCAAGAATGGCAGCTTCATCGTGCGTGGGTATCAACACAACCTCGACCCCGATGCGCGGCAGAAACTCCGTAAAGATCCGATTCGTTCCGCCATACGTGTCGGTCACACTCACCACCCGTTCGCCCGGTCGAACCAGGGCGTACAGGGTGTTGCTGATTGCGGCCATGCCGCAGGAAAAACTGATGGCGGCCTCAGCATCTTCCAGCGCGCGCACCTTCTCTTCCAAAACAGCGAGCGTAGGATTCGTGTTCCGTGAATAGATGTGTCCTGGCGCGCGGCCCAACGCCACATCCTTCCACTCGTCCACTGTGTCGTACCCAAAGCTGATCGCCGGAACCAGCGGCATCTGGGCCGCCCCGTATGGGTGTGCCTCGTCTTCTCCAGCCCAAAGCGCTCTTGTGGACAAGCCCTTATTTCGCAGCATGAATAGCTCACCCTCTCCATGTACCGGTTTAACTTAGCGCGTAGTGTAACGGCAGACGGTGCGTTCGCGCTGTCGTTCAGAACCCGCTACGTCAAGCTCAATCGATCTCTCAACAATGATGTCACGACGCAAGTAATGTGGGGCTGCGGCGATCTGGTGCGGCCTAGTACACGCTATAGGTCTCGCGGTACGTACACCGGCAAAAACCAGAGCATTGCAACGGCGATCACCCTGCGCCTAACCATTGTCAGAAGCCGTAGAGGGAAATCTGCTCCCACGCAAGCGCAAGCTGGTGATAAAAGCTCCGTGCAGCTCCAGGTATTCGCTTCCTCGGGGCCTTTCGGGCCTTCCCTTCTCAGGGCACTTTCACCACAGCATGGCACTTGCTACCCACCCTGGCGTGGGCCAGGAGCAAGGCGGATTTTGAACAAAACGATCAGGCCTGTACGGCTAATCTTCTTCCGGTTGTTTAATGCGATCCACCACGACGGTTGGGACTGGAGCCTTGGCCGGAGAAAGCTTTAGGCCAAGCTGCTCGCGGACGGCCGTGAAGATCGCAGGAGGAAGATCTGCTGCGGACCCGTTGTCTGCAGTCACACGGATCTCAGGTGTCCATTTCAGCTCCAGGTCGTACACTCCAGGCAAGTTGGTCTGATCGATGATTACTTTCTCGACTTGGTAGGCCAGATTTCTTGTAAGCATGTCCATGGACATACGCTTCGCTTCGAGAACACCATTGCCGATGCTCCACACCCCGCCCGAGGGCTTTGGCTTCTCACCGTCCTGTGTTGGCGGTAATGGTGGGCTCTGGTGGAATTTCGCTCCCTCTGGCAGAACCGTCATTTCGTAGATTGGTTCGATCTTCGACTCGCTGTGTGCTTCCAAACCAAAGCGGTCCCTCAAGAGTTGATGGACCATCGCCCGCTCATACTCTGGCGAAGGTCTTCCTAGTGTTTGGGAGACAGGATCGCTGACCTTCGCCTGAATGTCCCAGGTGGTCTTCTCTGCCCAGGATGGCAGCCCGAATACAGACCACATCTTCACGTCGTACGCAGTCGCGACGAGATTCTTCACGGAAACGTTTTCAGCCATGTAAGTCGTGCTCGTCCAACTCACCATGGAACTGTTGTTCCCCGGCTTGTGCGGCTTTACGGAAACGACATCATAGACAGGTGCTATACGTTCGCTGGCGACAGCAGGAATATCACCTGTCTTTACTTGGGGTCGAGCGGTACCGCATACCGAAACCAGCGGCAAGATAAAAGAAGCCATGACAGCAGTAACTTGGTGTGTTTTCATGGTGAACGAACGATATCGCCTCCATGTACAAGGTCGCAACAGGAGCTTCGCAAATGGCTGATTGCTGTGCAGGCGAGGCTGCTCAGAAGCGTGTGTTCCCGCTTCACCGGCGAGCACGCAGGAATGTCGCACTGTTTGCCTGCTCGTTATCTTTGGCAGCACCCACGCTCTATGGGCAAAGTGTAGCGAGTCCGAAGGCCCAAGATGCTACTGTGCAGCAATCGTTCGCGGGTTACGACGTCATCTCCATCAAGCCAAACGCCTCCGGCAGCGGCAGCATGAGGATCAGTTCGCGAGAAACCACCTTCCAGGCGACGAACACTTCCCTCAAAATGATGCTGCTGAATGCCTATGGTGTTCGTGATGCCTTGATTACGGGCTTGCCCAAATGGGCGGAGAGTGACCGGTGGGACATCAACGCAAAGATCGTTGATCTACCGAAGAAGGATGCAGAGGACAAGCTGACGCGGGAACAATCCACAGAAGCTTACCGTAGCAAGGTCAGATCAATCCTTACTGACCGGTTCAAGTTGAAGGTGCACAAGGAAGTCAAGACTCTGCCTACCTATGACCTGACGATTCTGCCGGGGCCGCTTCTCTTTCAGAAAAGCACACCAGGCGAGGAGGACCATTCGGGTACGAACGTACACAACCGCAGCCTTACTGCCACAGCGATCGCACTGAAAGACTTCGCGAGATTCCTTTCCGATCAGACGGATCGCACCGTGATCGACAAAACCGGCCTTGAAGGTCTCTACGACTTAACCCTGAAGTGGTCAGCGGATGAACTAGCTGAAGCGACCAAGGAAACTGGAACAGCCGATCGTCCACCGGACATCTTCAGCGCTCTGCAGGAGCAGCTTGGCTTGAAGCTTGTTCCCGGTAAAGGTCCGTCGGAAGTGCTTGTAGTGGATTCGATTGAACAGCCTATGTTGGACTAGCGCTCACGTTGATGGAAAGTTTAAGAAAACTTTAGTACCGACAGCGAATGTTTCCGTCCAAGGTTCCATACCAATAATTTGTCGCTTAACGCGGTCCACGCAAGCATTCGTACTATGTACCAGCAAAGGAGTTCGGGGATGGTGTCATTGCGTACTGTAAGCATGCGTATTGCATGTACAAAGGCAGTCCTGGCGTGTTCGATGAGTGCCTTCGCCCTACCCTTGGCGTGCCTTACGGCATTACCCAGGGCCTTTGCACAGGCACCTACAGCCAATGAAATTGAAGGCATTTGGCAAGGCACGCTGCACTCGCAAAAGGATCTGCGTCTCATTCTGAAGATCAGCAAAGCCCCCGATGGCAGCCTGCGTTCGATCTTCTACAGCATCGACGAGCGCGGCCAGCCCATTCCGGCAGAAACCACGACGCTTACCGGCAGCGCCCTGACGATCAAGATGGACGCCATGGATGGCGCGTTCGTCGGCAAAGTAGCTCCAGACAACACCACCATCGCGGGGGAATGGCCCCAGGGCGATAAGCCGCTGCCGCTGATCCTGGTGCGCGTGACCGCCGACACGGCATGGAGCATCCCGGAACCACCGCCAAAAGTTCAACCGATGGACCCCAAGGCAAGCCCCAGCTTTGAAGTCGCCACCATCAAGCTCAGCGATCCTGCCAGCCAGGGCAAAGGCTTCGGTGGGCCTCCGGGCAAGTTCATGACGCACAACACCACGCTGGACGACCTGCTGATGTTTGCCTACCAGTTGCAAACCAAGCAGATCATCAACGCGCCGGGCTGGGCTGAATCAGAGAAGTTTGACATCGTTGGCAAGCAGGACACACCCGGCCAGGCCAATGAGGAACAGATGCGCGGCATGATGCAGAAGCTGCTGGTCTCGCGCTTCGGCCT
This sequence comes from Janthinobacterium lividum, assembly GCA_050954525.1. Lineage (GTDB taxonomy): Bacteria > Acidobacteriota > Terriglobia > Terriglobales > Acidobacteriaceae > Terriglobus. Next base: position 2,649 of record JBPBPZ010000160.1, on the reverse strand, counting down.
CAAGTTCCACATGGATAAAAAGGAACTGCCTGCCTTCATCCTGTCTGTGGCAAAGGGCGGCCCGAAGTTGAAAGCGAGCACAGAGGACCCGAACTACCCAAGTGCATTCTTCTTTCGGCAGCTTGGCGACCTGACGTTTCGCAACATCAGCATGGAAGGCTTCTCGAAGTGGATGCAGACGGTGCTGGACCGCCCCGTGGTGAACCATACCGACCTGCAGGGCCACTTTGACGGCAGGCTCAAATGGAACCCCGATGAAAGCCAGTTCGCTGTCTTCGGCATCAAGGTCGTACACAGCGACGCACCCGACGCACCACCGGACCTGTACAAGGCTATTCAGGATCAGATCGGCTTGCGGCTTGACGCGGGCAAGCCCAACGTGGACGTGATGGTGGTCGACCATGTCGAAAAGCCGAGCGAAAACTGACCATGCTCAGGATCCCCAGGGTCGCCCAGCGCAGGGCAGCCAGCGTTATCTTGGCTTTCTATGCAGGTATCGCATGTGCCGCAGAGCATCACGGCCGCGTGCTGTTCTCAGGCCTGCCGGTTCCAGGTGCGACGATCACGGCGACGCGCGGTGGGCAGTCGCTCTCTACGGTGACAGACACGCAAGGATTATTCCAGTTTGGGGACCTCGCCGCGGGTGAGTGGACCTTGAGCGTGCAGATGTTCGGCTTTGCGCCTGTTAACGCGAAAGTGGTCATTCCAGCTACAGCCGGATCCATGCTGGAACTACAGATGTTGCCCCTGGCCGAAGTGCTGGCCAATGCAGACAAGGCAAGCGCCGCTCCGGTCATTACAAATCGTTTGCCGCCCACGTCGGTGAAACCAGCCGCGGCCGCAGAAGGTGCAGTACCTGCTCCGCCCAGCACCGAGCCAGACCGAGCCGCGGAAGGCATGCTGATCAACGGCAGCGAAAACAATGCAGCCACTTCGAAGTACTCTATCTCTCCAGCATTCGGGACACGGCGGGCCGGAACAAAGGCGCTTTACACGGGCAGTATCGGCGCACAACTGAGCAACTCTGCGTTTGACGCTCGGCCCTACTCACTTACTGGCTTGCCTGTACCCAAGGCAACGTACAACCGCTTCACAGGTACGGCGACCCTGGGCGGACCCATCCGGATACCGCATCTCCTGCTGAATGGACCGAACTTCTTTCTTGGCTACCAGTGGACACGGGATCGCGAGGCCTCCACCCTATCCGGCCTGGTACCCACCACCACGCAGCGTTCCGGCGACCTTTCCAGCACGGTCACGTCGCAGGGCACGCCCGTCTCCGTGGTGAACCCTGCCACGGGTGTTCCTTTCACTGGCAGCATTCCAGTTAGCACGCAGGCAGCGGCGCTGTTGCAGCTTTACCCTTTACCGAATCTCGTTGGCAACACGCGTTACAACTACCAGACCCAGGTGTTGAACAACAAGCATGTAGACGCTTTACAGAGCCGTTTGGACAAGAGCATCGGTCGCCGCGACAGCTTCTATGGTGGCCTTGCCTTTCGCAGTGTCCGATCTGATACCGAGAACCTGTTCCATTTTCGTGATGCGCGTGGCACGCTTGGTATCGACACAAACGTGAACTGGACGCACCGCTTCCCACACCAACTGCTGTTGGAAACGGGATACCGCTTCAGCCGTCTTCGCACAGCAGTTCAACCGTACTTCGCCAGCCGTTCCAACATTTCCGGCGATGCCGGCATCGCTGGAAATGAGCAGAGCGCCAGCAATTGGGGACCGCCGGACCTCCAGTTCGCCAGTGGCGTCGCAGCGTTGAACGATGTACAGAGTGCGTTCAATCGCAACCGGACGGATGCGGTGTTCTTCACTGGAACATGGAACCATCGCAAGCATGTAGTGAAAGTTGGTGCTGATTTCCGCAGGCAAGAATTCAACCAGCTGCAGCAGCAGAACCCGCGCGGTTCGTTCACCTTCACCGGCACCGCGACACAGGGATCCAACACAACAGGATCCGACTTTGCCGACTTCCTGTTTGGAGTGCCGGATACCAGCAACATCGCCTTCGGCAATGCCGACAAGTACTTCCGACAGACCGCCACCGACCTGTACGTTTCCGATGATTGGCGCGTCCAGCCCAACCTGACCTTGAATGTGGGCCTGCGGTGGGACTACGGCGCACCCATGACCGAGCTGAAAGGCAGGCTCGTGAACCTCGATGTTGCACCGGGCTTCTCCGCCGTGACTCCGGTGCTTGGGTTTAGCCCGAAGGGTGCGCTCACCGGACAATCTTATCCAGCTTCGCTGGTGCGCCCGGATTACCGGAAGTTTCAGCCGCGTCTCGGTTTGTCATGGCGTCCGCTACCCACGTCACCCTTGGTGGTTCGGGCCGGGTACGGCATCTACGTGGATACATCGATCTACCTGAACAGCGCACAGTCCATGTCGCAGCAGTCGCCTTTATCGAAGAGCCTCAGCGTATCGAACAGCAGTACCTGTCCGCTCACGTTGGCGAATGGATTTCGAGATTGCGCAGGCATTACATCCAACACCTTCGCTATAGACCCGAATTTCCGCACCGGCTACGCACAGACCTGGCGACTGTCTCTACAACAGGACCTACCCAGCGCCCTGGTCCTGACCGCGACCTACCTTGGAACCAAGGGCACGCGTGGCCCACAGGAGTTCCTGCCC
>JBPBPZ010000114.1:0-14301 GCA_050954525.1 Janthinobacterium lividum | reverse complement strand
TTCTTGACGACGCCAGTCAACACGGCACCCTCTTCCAGGGTCTCCAACGTGACGGACTTGCGTGCATTCTGCTCTTCCTCAAGGATTTCCTTGCGGGAGATGACGACGTTGCCGCGCTTCTTGTTCAGCTTGATGACACGAACGTCGAGCTGGGTACCGAGGTAGGTGTCGAGGTTGCGAACAGGGCGAATCTCAACCTGCGAACCCGGCAGGAAAGCCTTGACGCCAATATCGACCGTCAGGCCGCCCTTGACACGCGACAGAACGGTGCCGGTGACAGGCGTCTTTTCTGCGGCAGCCTTTTCGAGCTGATCCCACAGGCGATGACGCTGGGCCTTCTCGTAGCTGACGAGGTAAGCACCTTCGAAGTCCTCACGCTCAACCACCACTTCGACTGCATCGCCCACACCAAGCTTTGGCTCGCCGGTATGATCCAGCACCTGCTCCCGGGGAATGAGGCCTTCACTCTTCAGACCGATGTCCACAACCACGTACTTGTCAGAAATCTTGATGACAGTACCCGTGATGACCTTGTCCTCTTCCATGGCAGCGGAAGCCGCGGCCTTGTCTTCGGCCTGCTCACGATCGAAGTTCTCGAGCGCGGCGGCAAAGTCGGCGGCGTCGTAATCGATGTCATCAGGGCCAGAGGCGTCGACTGAGGTAAGGGTCTCAGGCGCAGGTGTGACGAGGTGGTTGGCACCCACGACGGGGTCGCTCACCGGGTCCGTCACCGGGCCATTTGCCTCGTGCAGGTTGTCAGGGTTGTTGGTTGAGGCCACAGGGGCTGTCTCGTTGGTAGGCATGGTTTCCAGATCGGTGCTCAGGGGTTTGCTCTCAGTTTCAAGGATTTGGCGACGTAACTTCAGCTATTGACGCCGATTCCCGATGGAAAGATTCGAGCTACTGCCCACGATGCAGTGTGTTCCGACGAGAAACCATGCAGCCAACTGGGCTACATAGGAACACACCTGCGAATTGTGAGTGGTAGCCCGCGCGATCCCGAGTGCGCCAGAGCTTAACTATAAGTATAGGACTGGCTTTGCACAGCGTCAATGAACCCACTGCCACTTCACGGCACGCCAGTAGCGGCCAGTGGATGAACTTTGTCCATGCAGCCGCCGCCCACCTACCCTGGCTATACTGCGCGTATGGATCGGCTGTGGACACCATGGCGTTACGCCTACATCTCAAAGCAAAAACCCGCTTCCCGGCCTGGGGTTCCAGCGGAGCTGGATGGCTACCCGGAGGATCATGCCTCCGTGTTTCTGAACCTGATTGGGGCAGTGCGCTGGGCGGCGGAGGCGGGCGGCTTTAGCCAGGCCGCGGCAGAGAAAGCGGGCGGCGTCCTGTTACAGAGCGAACACAATTTCGTCTGCCTGAACGCCTTTCCGTATACCTCCGGCCACATCATGGTCGTGCCATACCTCCACCTGGACTCACTTGCAAAGCTGCCCACGGAAGCTGCGGTGGAGATGATGGCCCTGGCGCAGCGGCTTGAAACGATGCTGCGCGAGGTCTATCGGCCAGACGGTATCAACCTGGGCATGAACCTGGGCGAGGCCGCAGGCGCCGGCGTCGCTGAACACCTGCACCTGCACATTTTGCCGCGATGGTTCGGCGATTCCAACTTTATGACGGCTACCGCCGAGACGCGCATCCTCCCAGAGTCGCTGGACCAGACCTGGGAGCGGCTGCGGAAGGCCCTGGGAGAACCGGTCCAGTAGCGATCGACTCCTCGCTTACTGCAGGCGAAAGGCGTACAGCGTATCGCCTGCGCCCTGCAGCACATACTGGTGCCCGGCCATCATGTAGCTTTCCGGTGCGTTGGTAGCGCCGATGTGCGCGTGCCAAAGTGGTGTACCCGCACCTGCGTCATAGGCGACCAGGTTGCCTTTGGCGTCTGGTGCAAACACCAGGTTGCCGGCTGTCGTGGTGACGCCGGGCAGCGTACCACCGCCGCCGACGCCCGGGTAGCGATGCCGCCAGGCCGGTTTGCCCGTCTTGTAATCGATGGCAACCAGGTAGCTTCCCAGCGAGCCAAGACTGATCTCGTCCTTACCGCCCAGGCCCATGGCGCCGCGTGGGTCTGTAGTGGCCAGGTAGTACATGGCAAAGCTTTCCTGCGCGTTCACGTAAAACAGGCCGGTCTGCGGACTGTAGGCTGGCGGGGGCCAGTTGACGACTCCACCGTTTGCCGGTGACACAATGCTGCCGCCAATGTCGTAGTCTTTGGCCGGAACGCGCACGGGTGCTCCATTCTTGTCCAGCTTGTCTGGATCCGCCCAGTTCGGTGAATCGACAATCTTGTTGGTCAACAGGTGTTCGCCGGTGGTGCGGTCCAGGACGAAAAAGTAGCCGTTTCGCGCCGCAGTCATGACCAGCTTGCGCGGCTTGCCGTTAAAGGTGCCATCCACCAGAACCTGCGTCTGGGCGCTGTCAAAGTCGTGCGTGTCATGCGGCGACGTCTGGTAGTACCAGGCCATCTTGCCCGTTTCTACGTTGATGGCGACGGTTGAGCAGGTGTAGAGATTTGCGCCGGGGCCGCGGGACTGCGATGTGTAGGCCGCCGTGGGATTGCCCGTGCCCAGAATGTACAGGTGCGTTTCCGGATCGTAGGAGCCGTTCACCCAGATGTTGCCGCCGCCGTGCGAGGCCGCATCCAGGTTCTTCCAGGTGTCCAGACCAGGGTCGCCCGCCTTCATGGGAACGGCATACCACTTCCACTGCACGTTGCCGGTTTGCGGGTCGAAGGACTGCAGCATGCCCGGTTCGTCCAGGTCATTGCCGGTGCCGACCAGCAAATGATCCCCCACAATGTGCGGTGCCATGGTGGAGAAGTACTGTAGGTCGAACGAGGCAATTTCCTTATGCCAGATCTCCTCGCCACTTTTGGCATTCAGTGCGATCAGGTAGTCGTCGGGCGTCTCAAAGAAGACGCGGTCGTGCCACATGGCAACGCCACGATTGCCGATGTGCGTGCCTCCGCGAGTCTTCCAGAAGTAGTGCCACAGCACATGGCCGTCCAGTGCATCCAGCGCCCAGACATTATCGGGCGTGGTCACATACATCACGCCGTCCACCACCAACTCCGCCCCCTTCAACTGGCCCATTGGAGCCTCGTTGGTGCCCACACCGCCCACAATCGTTTTTACGGCAGCAGCAGGTGGGCCAAATGGCGCGCTGGCAGGGGCGGCGGCACCACCGCTCAGGCGCTGGGTCCAGGCGAGCGTCAGACCGTGCACGTTCTTCGAAGTGATCTCATTTAGCGGCACATAGCGCGTACCGGAGTAGTCGCCGGAATAGGTCGGCCAGCTATCCGGCGCAGGATGCAAAATCATGGCCGGGTCCAGGCCGCGGGTCTGGGCCATTACCTGCGTGGCGCCCTGTGTCGCAGCAGCCGTGGCATGCTGCGCCGTGGCGGCAGGCACCATCGCGGCGCAGAGAAGGAGTGGTGCGAACAAGTCTGCCGTGCGCATATGGACCTCATCTACTTCAGTGTGACCAGGTAGGCCGTGATGTCGTGGATCTGGGCATCGTTGTACTTGCGGAACAGTGCACGGTGCGGCGCCAGGGGATCGTGGATCTCGACCTTTGGCAAACCGCCATCGCGGCTGTACCGGTGCACGGTGCCGTCGTTTGAGGTGACTTCCACGTAAAAGTCGTCGATCGTTCCCAGCTTGCCAGTCACTGCGGGGCCGGAAGCAGGCGTCACGGTCGCGGTGACAGGTGGCACGTTCAACACAGGACCCGCAGGTGTGCCGGGACGCTGAAAGCCACCCGCGCCGCCGGGCAGCAGCCAGGCCTGCTGCATGGACCGCGCATCCGGAAATTTGGCGGCAAAGCCCTGCATGGTGTTGGCAGCATGGCAGGAACTGCAAAGCTGCTGATAGGTCTGCTTGCCCTGGTCCGCATTGCCGACTACGATGTTGATCTTTTCGGTTGAACGCATGTTGCCGCCGGTCTTCAGGCTGTGTAGCCATGCCGCAATGTCAGGCACGGAACTGTCGGCAATGTCGATCTTCGGCATGCCCTGCGGTACGCGCGCGCCGTGCACAATGGGCAGGATCAGCTCGCCGTTCTTATCCTGCAGAACGACCTCAGACCGCAGCAGGTTGGGTCCAATGGAGCCGCCGCCCGCGTCCGATCCGTGGCAGAACGCGCAGTTCACGCTGTACACGGCCTTGCCCCGATCCAACACGTCTTTCGGCGCAAGCGGCCGGTCGGGGTACGCGACCAGGCCGGGGCGCGCTGGCGGAGTCGCCTGGGTGCCATGCAGTGGATCAGCCGCGACCGCCTGCCCACCTTCGCCAGGACCTGACGCTGTGCCACCCGTTGGTTTGGCGCTGCCGCCCTGCTGCGGCGATCCCTTCGCCGGCGAGTCGCGGCGTATCTGCCCTGACTCTCCCCGCTGCGCCTGTCCGTACCCGCTGGCGAATACCGTCAGCCCAGCCAGTGCAACGACCGTGGCCGCGCCCGCAATCGCCCTTGGATGGCTGCCCGCAAACAACTTCATAGTTGAGCCTTGTCCCACGCTGATTTCTTTGCGTCCTGTTTGTAGCACCTTTTCAGCACGGAACGTAAGTACCGAGTCCGGGCGTAGTAAGAGCGCAGGTCTTCATCGAAGTTTTGCGTGCAGATGCGTGCATGGTCATCCCAAAGCTCAACGAATGCAGAAGGGAATTGGCGATGCTGCACAATGGAAGAGTTTCCACTCAATTAAATAAAACCCCTTGTACGGGAGTTCCGTCGCTATGTCTCGATATCGCCTGCTTGCTGCATCCCTTGCGCTTCCGCTTGTCATTGCTGCCGGACAAAACGCGCAGCTACGCCCGCACAGTATGTATGAGCCGCCCGCCGGAGCCGCTGCCGCATCGCTTGCCGCCAGCGCGCAGGGTGTTGCGCCGGAGCTGCTGACCTTTGGCGAAAAGACCAATTGGGAGAAGACCGGCCTGTACGCCGATGCCGTTGCGCAGGCGCAGCTATACGAAAAGCGATCGAAGTATGTGAAGGTGATCCCGTTCGGCACCACGCCCGAAGGCCGCACGATGTACGCTGTCGTCGTCTCAAAGGATCGCGCCTTCACACCCGAGGCCGCGCACAAGACGAACAAGGCCGTCATCCTCATCCAGAGCGGCGTTCACTCCGGCGAGATTGAAGGCAAGGACACGGCGCTGATGCTGATCCGCGACATGGCCGTGACGAAGAAGGCGAAGCAGGCAGCATGGCTCGACAGCGCGATCTTTGTCGTAATTCCCGTCTTCGAGATTGACGGGCACGAAGACCGCAGCCCGTTCAACCGCGCGAGCCAGAACGGCCCGGACATTACCGGCACGCGTCCGCAGGAACAGCAGCTGAACCTGAACCGCGATTACCTAAAGGGTGACGCGCCCGAGATGCGCGCCTTCCTTAAGCTCTATAACGATTGGCTGCCTGACTTCATGTTCGACAACCACGTGACCGACGGCGCGGACTACCAGTACGACGTGACCTGGGACATGACCCAGCATGAGGACATTGCCGTGCCCAGCCGCGCGTGGGTTAACTCGCGCTACGTGCCAGAGCTGAACAAGCGCATGGAGGCCGACGGCCACCTCGTCTCGCCGTATGGTGCTTTGCGTGGTGATGGTCCGGGGATCCCACCGGCAGGCCAGGCTGCGCGGAATGCGCGAGCCGCCGCTCCCGTGCCCGGCGAAGCGCGTGTCGGCGGCGACAACGATTCTGCCCGCCGCACCGGCAAGCCCAGCGGTAACGGTCAGCGCGACTTCTTTGTGGAGGTCTTCTCGCCCCGCTACTCGCACTACTGGTCGGGCGCTCGCAACCGGCCGTGTTTGCTGGTGGAAACTCATTCGCTCAAACTGCCGAAGACCCGCGCCTGGTCGAACTACGACATCATGCTGCACTCGATCGACATCGTGACGGAAGACCCGCAGGCCCTGCGGTCGGCGGTACGTGCGAGCGATGCTGCGGATGCGGCCATGGCCGGTCACCGCGACCAACAGATGTACCTGGGCGGCAAGACGGCGGACGAGTCGCACCCGATTCCGTACCACTCGCTGAAGCGCGCGACAGAGATCAGCCCCATCACCGGCCAGCCCGTCACCCACTTCACGGCAGAAAAAGACGACTTCACCGTCAACATGCACGACGGCGTAGAAACCACGGCCAGCGCGCCCGTGCCGCTGGGTTTCCTGATCCCGGCTGCGTGGAAAAACATTGCCGACGAACTCGCGCTGCAGGGCGTCCAGATGGAGCGCACACCGCGCGACCTGAGCGACACGCCGCTGGAAACGTGGCGCTTCCTTGAAGTCAAGAAGGACGCGTTCCCCTTCGAGGGACGCACCCTGACCGACTTCCAGTTGCGCCCCGTCACCGAACGGATGCACATGCCCGCAGGCAGCTACTACGTGCCCATGAACCAGCCGCGCGCCCGCATCATCATGGCTATGCTGCACCCTGCTGCGCCCGACGCGCTGGTCCGCTGGGGCTTTCTGGACGCGATCTTCGAGCGCACCGGCCGCATCGGCGCGGCAGAGTACCTGTCCGTCCCCATCGCCACCAAAACCGCTGCCGACCACCCCGAACTGCAACAGCAGTTCCAAACCAAACTCAAAGCCGACCCAGCCTTCGCCGCCGACGCAGACGCCCGCCTGAAGTGGTGGCTAAGCCAAAGCAACTACCAGCCCAGCGCCGTAAACCGCTACCCAATCGCTGAGGTTTGGCGAAAGAGTTGGTAAGCTGTCCATGCTGCATAGAGAGAACTCGCGCCTCGTGAAACGCTCGTATGACTTGCTTGTGTGGATCCAGTATCCAGACGAGCATCTTCTGCGATCAGCTATCGCAATTAGAACCTCCTGGACTATGTGCGCGCAAACCATTCAGATGTGTTCACTATTCGACTTTTCGTGCCTGAGCCGCTAACAGCACTTCAAGAGGCTCTCAGAGGTGTAGGGCTTACCTTCCAAGTAGTAGAGGTGCATGCTTCAACCGAAACCGTTTCTAGCTCGCACACAGACATAGTGACTCACGGCAGCGAAGCTATCTTCTCAACGGCCATCAAGACCGGCGCGGACTGCTTAGTCTTGTCTCAAAGTGACGTAGCGTTATCCTTCGCTCCCGAAGCTAACTACGGGATGAGGCTTATGGTTACTGAGCCTACGTTTCTTCTCACGTTGGTTCGAGTCTTCGCTTCAGGATTTGATGTGCCCTGGTCCTTCACGCAACCCATGACGAACTTGCCTTGGTCAACCTTTTACCAAATCTCTGAGCGTGAGCTCTTTAAACCGCTATTCAGACTCGAAGATCTGCTTCAGCAGGTCCAATACAATCCCGAAATTCGTGAGTCACTTCGTTCACTGATTCATAATCGCATCCCCCCAAGTCTCAGTTGCGAGAGATCGGCTGAATTGGCTCTCAATGCAGCGTGACGCAGCTCGCCGCGACGGGTATAAATCCCAAAACTTTCAGCTTGAAACCTCTTTTTACCTAAATAGTTATTATCTTCTAGTATCGGGTGCTTTCGATCATGCAGCACTCCTCGTCAATTCACTTTGTGAACTGAACATCAAACCTAAGAATGTGGGAGCAACTTACAGTGTTTTCATAGAAAAGCTGCGGCTGTCACATCCTAAATTGCACGCCATCTTTACCGAAGAGGGCACAACAACTTTCTCGCTCAGCTAAACGCGCTTAGACATCTAGCTGCTCACCGTGGCTCCATCACACCAGCCACCGTCTACAGGCAGCCCGAACGCGAACCGTCTGAGGCTGAGATCAGAGACCACATAGTGCAATCTGGTAAGGGCTGGATGATTGATGAGACTACCGGAGCAATTTCTGAAATGAGACGACACTTGGCGAAGATCGAGATGATGGAGGTTCTCGTAGAGGATGCGGTTGTTATAGATACAGATAACGGACCGGCACTAATCAATCCTCTTGCACAAACCCCCGACAACTTCGCACAAATGCGGTACTTCATCAATCGTGTTGCGGCTTTGCTTTGCGCGCAAATAGACTGACCTCGTTCGTCATCCTGAGCGGAGCCGAAGGATCTGCTTTCCTCTCGGGCTGCACGGATGCTTCCGGACTGCGGATACGGAGCCATGCGAGAGCATGAGTGCCACGCCAGCCGCAGGGCACGTTGCTATCGGCAAGGCGAGTCACCTGCAGGCGCGCATTGCGAGTTGTCATTCAGCAGGAACTAACCGCTGCCGAGAATGGTGCAGTGGACGTCGTCGTGCAGCTTCGAAGGAAAGCAGGTCCTTCGACTCCGCTACGCTCCGCTCAGGATGACGGGTGGAGGTTGCGCTCAGGTTAGCAGCGGGGCTACGCTCCGTCAGGTTGAAGCATGCCTGAAGAAAGCAGGTCCTTCGCTTCGCTCAGGAAGCCGAATCGATGGCGGAATGCTCGTCTCCAAAGCCGTACAGGTTCGTGTAATGCGAAGATGGCACCCATGCATGAGTACGAGTGCTACGTCTACATAGTCGCCAGCCTCAGCCGCACGTTGTACATCGGCATGACGGGCCGTCTGCAGGCGCGCATCGCGGATCACCAGAACCGCGCGTTTGAGGGCTTCAGCAAGGACTACCGCTGCACCCGTCTGGTGTACTTCGAGCGGTGTACCGGGCCGACGGCAGCCATCCTGCGTGAGAAGCAGTTGAAGGGCTGGACGCGCGCCAAGAAAATTGCACTGATCGAGAAGGCAAATCCCACTTGGGTTGACCTGAGTGATGCCTGGAGCCAGCCGGTGGGGCGCTACCGTTGGGCTCCGGAGGAGTTAGCAAGATGGAAAGAGCAATGCAGCGCCGGGAAAGAAGCAGATCCTTCGACTTCGCTGCGCTCCGCTCAGGATGACGGGTAGTTGCAGCTTTGCTTACGGCCGAGAGGCAGTTGCTGTTTCCGGAATGGTTCGTTGTTTGCTGACTCTATGATTCAGAACTCTGCTGCGCTGTGCGGGTTAGCATGGGGTGTGCGAGTTTTCTTCAGGTGTGGTGTGGTGGCCGGGGCTGGGTTGGCGCTGCTGGGGTCGGGTGTAGCGGCGCAGGCGCAGGCGCGTGCTTCAGCAGACCGGCGGCTTGATCTTTCGGCGTTTGGTCTGTTCTCCGGAACGTATACCGGGTTGGGCCCATTGTCTTACCCGTATCTCATTGACGGCCCACAGGGGCCTGAGGGGCGCAACCTGACCTTCTCGCTGGGTGCAGACCTGGGCGTGTACACCTTTCACGGGGCCCGGCTTGGTGCAGAGGTGCGTGGATCCACTCCCATCAAGTCAGGGCAGGTGGACTCTCAGAAAAGCATCCTGGCTGGCATTCGTGTAACACACGAGCCTTCCGGCTATGGCTTTCTGGGCCATGTGCGGCCCTACGTCGACGTGCTGGCCGGTCGGGGCCAAATGAAATACCAGGGCGGTGGCTACCTGGTTCAGGACGGCTCCTTCCTGACGGAATACCTGGCCAACAACTCGGCCGTCTACGATGCGGGCGGCGGCTTTGAGCTTGATGTGACCCGGCGGTGTTCCATCAAGGTGGACGCACAGTTCCAGCGATGGAACACGCTGGTAAACACAAGCGGCGTCATTTACAGCAAGCAGGGCGGCGTTGGCATTGTGTATCGCTACGGGACAGGTCGAGGTCCGCGCTAGGATCGTGCGCCACCGCATGAAGCATGCAAGCTCCGCGGCGCAATCTGGCTCTTCTCTTCTGTCCCGTTTTGCAACTCTTCGCTGCAGCCATGCACCTGAATGATTCAGGTTGGCGTGCTGCAGGTATCGAACCGTAGGCCGCGCAATCTCCCACCTTTCGTGATGCTCTTGCCTGAGTCGCTCGCCCAACGCACCAGCCAGATGCCTGCCATGTAATTGCAGTTCGCCGATGCGGTCAACGCGTCCGTGCGGTTCTGCGTCTACGGGCAGACTCTCGGAGGACCCATGCCAAACGACACTGAAGTAACAAAATACATCAGCCTGTTTCACAGCCGCGACCATGCCGCTGCAACGCTGAAGGCGCTGGAAGCCGCCAATGTCCCGCGCGCCGATACCACCGTTATTGCCGGCAGCGAGACAACGTACGGCAGTGGCTACGCGTACAACGCAGCGGAAGACCTGGCAACCGTTGGCGTGCCTGCACGCGACCTGAAGCACCTGCAGGACGGCCTGCGTGATGGCGGCGTCGTCATTGTGGTGGAAGGCGTGGTGAACCAGCAGAACACGATTGAAAGCATTTTTCATAAGTACTCCGCCGGCAAGATCGACGAGACCGAGGTTCCCATGACACAGCGCGATGATTTGTATGACGACAGCAATCTGGACACAGCCGCAATTGCCACACCGGTCGCATCGGCAGCACTTCCTGCGGTCAATGCTTCCGCTGCTCAGACGGCAGAGGCTGGATTTATCCCCGTCATTGAAGAGGATTTGATCGTTGGCAAGCGCGAAGTAGAAACCGGCGGCGTACGCGTGTTCAGCCGCATGGTGGAAGAGCCGGTTTCAAGAGACGTAACGCTGCGCGAAGAGCATGCAGTGATCGAGCGTCGCCCTGTGAACCGCGCCGTAACGGATGCCGATCTGCGCACGGGCCAGGTGATCGAGCTGACTGAGACTGCGGAAGAAGCCGTGGTGGGTAAGGTTGCGCGCGTGGTGGAAGAGGTTTATGTCGGCAAGGAATCCTCTGAGCGCACCGAGACCATTACCGACACGGTTCGGCACACCGAGGTGGAGCTTGAACCCGTTCAGACCGTGACCACGACCGAACGCAACACTTACTAACTGCTATCCGCACGCCTGCAGAGGTGAGTGCCGAATGTTGTGCCTTACGGAGACGAAGTTGTTATGGCTACAGAACACGTAAAAGTATTTGAAGAGAAGAAGGGCCTGCCCATCTGGGCATGGCTACTGCCACTGCTGTTGTTGCTGGCATTGTTGCTTTGGTATTTCCTGGGGCGTAATCGCACACCTGAGATCACCGCGGGTGCCCAGCCTGTTCTCACGGCATCGGCTCCCACCCTTGGCGCGGTGAAGTTTGCGACCAACAGCGCGCAGCTTACACCGGAAGATCAAACCACGTTGAACAACGCAGCTACCTACATGAAGAGCAATCCTGGAGCGCATCTTCGTGTGGAAGGCTACACCGATGCAACGGGTTCGGACCAGACGAACCAGACCCTGTCGCAGCAGCGTGCCTACAGCGTTGCGAATTACCTGAAGTCGCAAGGCATTGAAGGTTCTCGCCTGACCGGTGATGGCTTCGGTCCTGCAAACCCGGCAGACACCAACGCTACTGAAGCCGGCAAGGCCGACAACCGTCGCGTTGAATTGTTCAAACAGTAACCCGTAACGATCTACAGCGAAGGAGCCCTGCCCTCGTGGAGAGCAGGGCTCTTCCTTTGAGGTGAACTCCTGTGAGAAATCAAGAAGATGAACTTACGCTTGGCCCGGATCAACGAACGATCCCGTTAATTGCGGAACACCTGGATGTAACTACGCACCTGCGGCAAACAGGCGTGGTGCGATTGCAAAAGGTGGTGGAAGAACGCACCGAGACGGTCGAGGTACCGCTGACATCCAGGGTCTGGGATGTGAAACACGTGCCGGTAGATCGCGTGGTGGAGGAAGTCCCAGACGTTCGCCAGGTCGGCGACACGACCATTTACCCGGTCATGGAGGAGCGGTTGGTGGTTGTTCGGCAGCTTGTTCTAAAGGAAGAGGTTCATGTCACCCGCGCAACCACGATGCACAGCGAGACCACGACACAGACGCTGCGTTACGAGGTGTTGCAGGCAAGCCGCGAACCTGCCTGAACTGGTCCGCATTAATGCGGCGTTTCCTCACTTTTTCGGCGTCGGCGTAGAAGGGCCACACCGCCGATGCTGCAGGTTGTGCACACAGCGAAGACAAGCGCGACAACAGCAGCGACGGCGACCACTGCCGTGACCACATGCGTGAACACGGCCACAAGCAGCGATGCCATGGCACCAACGATCGCCTTGATCAGGAACGTGACCACGTTAAAGATCGCCATAGCGAAAGTGCCTCCATTGCGCCTGCACGTGGGTAAACGGACACACGCTAAACAGATACTAGCTGCGCTCCGCCCGTTACTAGCGGTGTTCCTTTGACAGGGCCCGATGAGCGATGTCACGACGGAACTGCATGCCGCGGAACGAGAGCCCGGCCAGCGCCTCATACGCCTTGCCAAGGGCTCGGCGCAGGTTGTCGGCCACGGCGGTCACGGCCAGCACACGGCCACCGGCGGTTACGACGCTGCCGTCGGCAGCAAGCGCTGTGCCTGCGTGGAACACCTGGACACCGCCCGGCAGGGTCTCGTCGAGGCCGTGAATAGTGACACCTTTCTCAGCACTTGCCGGGTAGCCTGCCGATGCGGCGATCACGCAAACGCTTGCGCCTGCTTGCATGACTACCTTTAGGTCGCCGGCATGTCCGTCGATGGATGCGTCGATCAGGTCCATGAGGTCAGTCTCCATGCGCAAAAGGATGGCCTCGGTTTCCGGATCGCCCCAGCGCGTGTTGAACTCCAGCACTTTGGGACCGTCGGCGCACAGCATGATGCCGCAGAACAGAATGCCGCGGAACGGGCAGCCCTCCGAGCGCATGCCGTCTACGGTGGGTTGGGCGACGTGCTGCAGCAGCCAAACGCGCAGATCATCCGGCAGCAGCGCATCGGTGGAGTAGGCACCCATGCCGCCGGTGTTGGGGCCTGTGTCGCCTTCGCCGATGCGCTTATGGTCCTGTGCCGCGGCAATGGCGGTGGCGTGCTCGCCATCGCACAGGGCAAAGAACGAAAGCTCCTCACCCTGCAGGAACTCCTCCAGAACAACGCTGCCGCCGAATGAAAGCAGGTCGGTTGCTGCCTGTGCGGCTTCTGCGGCAGATTCCGCAATCACGACGCCCTTGCCAGCCGCCAGACCATCAGCCTTTACCACCACTGGCAAGGAGAAGCCCGCGAGTGCGGTGCGCGCCTCCTCCGCTGTGTAGACCACGGCGTAGCGAGCCGTGGGGATGCCGTGACGTTGCAGAAAGTCTTTGGAGAAAGCTTTTGAAGACTCCAGCCGCGCAGCTGCCTGGGTTGGTCCAAACGTGCGGATGCCGAGGGCAGTGAGTGCATCCACAATGCCGGCAGCCAGCGGAACTTCCGGCCCAATCACAACGAGATCCGGGGCTTCCGACTCCACGACGCGAAGCATATCCGGCACGCTGTCCTGCAGGACCGGCAGGCACTCTGCAAGCTGCGCAATTCCCGCATTCCCTGGCGCGCAGACTACGTGAGACACCCGCGGCGAACGCCGCAGGGCCCAGCACAAAGCATGTTCACGCCCGCCGCCACCAATGACCAACACCTTCAACGTCACGTTCCCCCGGGCCACCATGTACCTTTAGCAGCACTACTGCAGGCCACAGGCTAGCACCGTGCCAGAGGTCGGGCGGTATTCTGCACCTATACTCAAGCAAATGCAAGTTGCAGAACCACAGGCGGAACACAGCGGCAGAGGCATGCATCTGCGCGAGTTCTGGGCCTTTGTGGGGCCGGCCTTTGTGGCTTCGGTCGCTTACATTGATCCCGGCAACTTCGCCAGCAACATCGTGGGCGGCGCACGGTTCGGCTACACGCTGCTGTGGGTGCTGCTGTGGTCAAACGCCATGGCCATGCTGGTGCAGTACCTGTCGGCCAAGCTGGGCATTGCCACGGGACGCACCCTGCCGCAGAGCTGCCGCGAACACTTTTCAACCCCCGTGGTCTGGTTGCTGTGGGTAGGCGCGGAAATCAGCGCGATTGCAACCGATCTGGCTGAGTTTCTGGGCGCTGCCCTGGGCTTTTACCTCCTGTTTGGGCCGGTTCTGCTGGCGCACGGAATGAGCAGAACCGGGGTGATGCTGCTGGCCGCACTGGCCACCACCGTCTTTGTTTTCCTTTTGCTGGCTCTGAATCAGCGCGGTTTTCGGCATTTTGAGGGCATCATCATCGCCCTGGTCAGTGCCATCGGGTTCTGCTATGCCGTGGAGATCTTCCTTGTGCACCCGAACTGGAGCCTGGCGCTGCACCACACGCTGGTACCGCAGCTGTCGCATGAGACGCTGTACATCGCCGTGGCCATGCTGGGCGCAACCGTCATGCCGCATGTTATTTACCTGCATTCTTCACTGGTGCAGCCACGCATGACTAGCTTTGCAAAGGGTGGCATCCAAGGCAACGGCACCGTCATGTCGGACTTTCGGCACCGTTACCTCAAGTATGAGGTCGTAGACATTCTTGTGGCTATGAACGGCGCATGGCTGATCAATTCAGCCAT
>JBPBPZ010000120.1:0-14329 GCA_050954525.1 Janthinobacterium lividum | reverse complement strand
ACTGACAACACCACCTACATCCCACGCAACACCCGCGACAGTTATGTTGAAAGCTTCTTCCTAAGTATTCAGAGAGAACTTGCGAAGAACACGCGCCTGGATGTTGCCTACGTCGGCAATCATGGACTGAAGTTGCAGGGCTTTATCAACGCAAACCAGTTGAACCCTGCGGTTGGCTTCGCCCAGGCCAATCGGCCTTTCCCGAAGTTCTCTGACATTACCGAGGCCCTGAACCAGTTCTCTTCCAACTACAACTCGCTGCAGGTGCGGTACGAACAACGCTTTGTGGCCGGACTTACGCTGCTGAACTCCTTTACCTGGTCGCAATCACTGGATCAGGCAAGTGCATCCCTCGAAGGCAACACGCCCGCACCGCAGGATGGCAACAACATCCGCGCGGATTACGGCCAGTCGGATTACAACCTGCCAATTAGCAACATCACCAGCTTCATCTATGAACTGCCCGTGGGCCGCGGACGTCACTTCCTGAGCCAGGCCAACGGCTTTGTCGATGCGGCCCTGGGCGGTTGGCAAGTGTCCGTGATCAACACCATGCAGTCCGGTACGCCGTTCAACGTAACGTATTCGCCGGGTGCTGCGAACCAGGTGTCACCGACCATTGCAAACAGCTTTCGAGGCGCGAACCTGTACCGTCCTAACCTGGTTCCAGGCGTCAACCCACGGTTGAACACACGGGTTGCAGGCTCCGGCTACGTTCAATACTTGAACCCTGCCGCGTTTAGCTTGCCGGCGGCAAACGGCAGCCCCTTTGGCAACCTTGCCCGCAACTACCTCCGCCATCCTGCCTTCTACGAAACAGACCTGGCACTGAACAAGAAGTTCTCAACACCAGTTGATCGGCTAAAGGTGGAGTTCCGCACGGAGTTCTACAACCTGATCAATCACACAAACCTGTACCTGCCAAGCGGCGCGCTGAGTGGCACCGTGGGCGCAACGGCAAACAATGTTGCGACGGGCGGCGGCATTATCAGCAGCACTTTTCAGCCACGTGTCATCCAGTTTGGATTGAAATTGATTTTCTAAGCTCTTTTCCTCTTCACAAGGTAAAGCGGCACCTCATATCAGGTGCCGCTTTCTTATGCGTTCCCTTACTTTGTGTTCGGACCTTCTGAACGGCTTCGCCGTCGGTACCTGCAAAGTTCACCCTTTGCCGTAGTCCACAAGGTTTGCGACACAACCGGGCATGCGCCTGACTTTGATTCCAATCGCCCATGATGCCGAAGCAAGGTGCATGTCACCCCGCCAATGAAGGCCGAATGATCGTATGAAGAGGATGCTTGCGGTCTGCCCTGGGAGTTTGGAAAGCCTGGAGTAGGTTGGAAGCCTAAGCCACGGTTCTGGAATGAGAAGCCAAGGCCCGGCGCCAGCATCCGTGCCGTACCCGGCGTAGTTACGCTGGATCAGCGAGACGATATGGCCTTCTTGACTATGGTTGATCGCTGTCGGCATCGAAAGTCCCGCGCGCGATGGCATGTGACCAGCAAACGTTTCTGGCGCAAAGGGACACGCCGGTACAGGCGCCTGTTGCTGGTATAGTACGGCCAGTTCCCCCTAATTTTGTTTAGCTTTTCATCCGGCTCTCAGCAGCCGAGCAGATTGTTGCTATAAGGCCCCGCAGACGATGCGCTGGAGCCTCTGCGCTATCTGTCTCGCCTGCACCGGATGGATTTCACAGCCACTGCCTGCAGCGTGGCCTGGCACTTGTTTACGGAGGCACCATGAAGCACCGCACCTCGTTCCTTGCCCTTGCGGCCATCTCCGCTGTTCCGGCACTTGCGTTTGGTCAATCGACCGCCACCATTGCGGGTACCGTGAAGGATCCCACTGGAGCCGTTCTGCCGGGCGCGCAGGTTACCGTGCACAACCTGGGTACGGGCGTGGACCGCACGCTGGCAAGTGACGGTGCAGGTCAGTACGTGGTGCCGTCGCTGCCGCCCGGCGACTACTCCATCCGCGTCACTGCACCAGGCTTCTCGGCTTACACTGTGCAGCGGTTCACACTGCTGGTCGATGCGAAATCGAACCTGGACATTCCACTTGCACCCGCCTCCGCAGGCGAAACGGTGCAGGTTGAAAGCGCAGCTTCGCTGGTCGATTCCGAGAGCATCACGGTTGGCCAGGTCATCGACCGCCAGACCGTGCAAGAGGTGCCACTGAATGGCCGCCACTTCCTCGACCTTACGGTGCTCACGCCCGGCGGTGTTACCGCTCCTGCAAACGGATCGCTGACCACGCCCAGCCGCGGCCTTGGAGCCAATTCCTTTGTAACAGCCGGCAATCGTGAGGATGCGAACAACTTCCAGATCAACGGCGTGAACCTGAACGACATGGTGCAGAACCAGATCACGTTCCAGCCGTCGATCAACACCACATCTGAGTTCAAGATCAACAACCAGACTTTCTCAGCGGAGTACGGCCGTTCATCGGGCTCCATCGTGAACGTCAGCACCCGTTCCGGCACCAATGCCTTTCACGGCGAAGTGTTCGAGTACATCCGGAACGAAGCGGTAGATGCGCGCAATTACTTCAACCAGGCGGGCGTCACCAAGCAGGCACCGTTCAAGCGGCACAACTTCGGTGGTGCCGTGGGCGGACCCATCTGGAAGAACCACACCTTCTTCTTCCTGAGTTACGAAGCTCTGCGGCAATCTCAGGGGCTGACGATCAACAGTGGCGTTCCCACCCTGGCGCAGCGTGCAAGTGTCACCGATCCCGTGGCGCAGAAATTACTGCAGTACATCCCGCTTCCAAACAACGCGGCTGGAAACCGGTACGCAGGCATCGCCGCCGGTCCGGTGCAGACCGACCAGGGTACGGCGGACATCTCTCACACCTTTGGACCTGCGGACACCATCCACGGCTTCTACGCCATCCAGAAAGACAAGCGTACCGAGCCCACGCTGCAGGGCAACAGCATCACGGGCTTCGGTGACAACCGCACCGCAACTCGCCAGATCCTTACCCTGAGCGAGACGCACGTGTTTTCTCCCCGGCTGGTCAACGAGGCTCGGGTGGGCTTCAACCGCATTGGTATTTCCTTCAATGCCAACGTCACCACCGATCCATCGACGCTGGGATTGGGTACCAATAACCCCGGCGTTCCCGGCATCCCGCAGATCACGATCACCGACATCGGCCTGAACTTTGGCGGACCATCCGGCTTTCCGCAGGGACGCACCGATACCCTTGGCATCTTCTCTGACACAGCCACGTACACAGCCGGCAAGCACTCGGTAAAGTTCGGCGGCGAGTTCCGCCGCTTTCTAAACGTAAACTTCAGTGCTGACCCCGGTACGATTGGCTTCACCACGTTCGGCACCACGGCGACCGGTGCGCTGCCAACCGGATTGACGGCAGCTACCGCGACCGGCTTTGCGTTTGGACGGGCGACCAGCTTCTCCCTTTCGCCGAACTTTGTGAGTAACCGCATCTATGTGGACGCGGTGGGCGGGTTTGTGCAGGATGCGTGGAAGCTGACACCAAACCTTACCGCGGAACTTGGCTTCCGGTACGAATGGAACGGTTCGCCCGTCGAAGGCAAGGACCGCTTCATCATGTTTGATTCGGTTACGCGCAGCCTAACGCAGGCGGAGACTTTCAGCTACGGCAAAAGCCCGTATCGCCAGAACCACAACTTCCAGCCACGCGTGGGCTTTGCCTACGACGCGTTCGGCAACAATCGCACGGTCCTACGCGGCGCGTACGGCTACATGTCCGACCAGCCGGAAACCAACGCGGTCAGCGGTCTGACCAGCAATCCACCCGCCCGCAACGCCGTCACGTACACAACCTCGGCCGCACGGACGTCCATCCCGCTCAGCAGCTTGTACGCATCGGCGGGTCAGGCTGGGATTGCGCTCTCGTCCATCGATCGCAATTTCAAGAACGCCTACACGCAGACCTTCAACGTCAATCTGCAGCAGGAACTGCCCTTTGGTGTGGTGACCTCGATCGGGTACTACGGTTCAGTAGGACGGCACCTGCGTCAGCCACTCAACATCAACCAGCCGAACCTCGTGACAGGCGCTCGACCGTTCACCAATCTTTCTGCAGCAAGCCCGCTGCTGCCAAACACAGCCATTGGGGTGAACATCAACCAGGTGTCTTCGCTGGGCCAGTCAAACTACAACGCCATGTGGCTTACGGCGCGCAAAGCCTTCCGCAACGGCCTGAACTTCAGCTTCAATTACAACTACAGCAAGTCGCTGGACCTGGGCTCGCTATCAGGTACGGCCTTCCAGGATGCAACCCGGCCCTACCTGAACTACGGCCCTTCAGATTTCGACACGCGCAATCGCATCAGCTTGAATGCGATTTACGCCCTGCCGTTCAAGGGCAACCGCCTGGTAGCCGGGTGGCAGCTTTCTGGCATTACCCAGTGGCAGACGGGTAACCCGATCAACATTACGCAAACCGCCACTACGTTCACTGGCTCTACGGGTGTGGCGCACCCGAACCTGGTAGGACCCGTACAGTACCTGAACAGCAAAACCAGTGCGACCACTGTGCAGTGGTTCAACTCCAACACCTGCGGCGCAGCTGCCGTAACCGCGGGCTGCATCTACCAGTTGCCGGTTGCTGGCGCGTTCGGGAACATCAGCCGTAACTCGATGACGGGGCCGGGGTTCGCCGACACTGATATGTCCATCGAGAAGAACACGGCCATCACAGAAAAGCTGAACTTCCAGCTGCGCGTGGATGCGTTCGACATCTTCAACCATCCCAGCTTTGGCAATCCTGGAACGTCCGCGTCGGTTGGTTCCACCAGCTTCGGAACGATCTCATCCACGCGCTTTGCAGTGGGCGATCTTGGTTCATCGCGGCAACTGCAGCTGGTGGGCAAGCTCACCTTCTAACGCCTGTGGCAAACGCCCACGGACCTTCGGGTTCGTGGGCGTTTCCTTGTTCGTTGGCTCGTGCTCGTGGCTTCGCGTCCATACCAGCCGGCCCGTGCTAGGCCTCCGTTCTGGCTTGTGCTTGTGGAACATTCCTCAGAAATCCAGCTGCCACGACATCTGCCAGAGTTTGGCCTTGACAGGCGCAACCTTCACTCCTATATAGTTTCCGCCGCGTACAAAACTGTGTCTTTCGCGGGATGAAGCCACTCCAGAGCAACGCTCTGTGGCCACTCAAACCCGCATCACGCGTGTATGTACACCGGACGTGGCTCTACTGGAATTGTTTTTGGAGGTTGTATGAAACACGCAGTGATTAGTTGCCTCACCCTTCCGTTTGCTCTGACCGGAGCGGCGCTTGGGCAGATTGTAGAAAGCCAGCAGATTACAGGCACCATCACGGATGCCTCGGGTGCAGCCGTACCCGGTGCAGAAGTGACCGTGAACAACGCTGCGACCGGCCTGACCCGTACGGTGAAAACCAACGGAGACGGGCTATACGATGTGCTGAACCTGCCTATCGGCACCTACACCATCACCACGACGATGACGGGCTTCAAGAAGTCTGTGATCACCGGTGTGAATGTCGACGTGGGCGGCAAGCCAGCGGTGCCCGTGCAGCTTACCGTGGGCGGTGCAGGCGAATCGGTGGAAGTAAAAGCCGAGACGGTCATGATCCAGACCAGCACGGCAGAGATCGGTGGCGTGGTCACCAGCACCGAGGCAACACAGATTCAGTTAAATGGCCGGAACTATGTGCAGTTGCTCACGCTGCAGCCGGGTGTCTCGCAGACGGTGGCAAGCGGTTTTGCCATCTTCGGAACCTACGGCGTGAACGGCAATTCGCAATCGGTGAACGGTATCCGTACCGACTCCGCAAACTTCTTCATTGACGGCGTCGACAACAAGGACAATGGCGGCGGCGGCAACAACTTCGTCAACATCTCGCCGGATTCCCTGCAGCAATTCCGCAACGTGGCCTCCGGTTACGACGCGAGCTACGGCGGAACATCTGGTGCAACGGTTTCCGTAGCCATCAAGAGCGGCACCCGCGACTTCCACGGCAACGTGTACGAGTACTTCCGAAACGACGCAATTCAGGCCTATCCGTTTCGCCCACTTGGTGCGGTAGCGCGTAAAGCGCCCCTTCGCTACAACGATTTTGGATGGACCTTTGGCGGCCCTGTCTGGATCCCCGGTGTCTTCAATCGCAATCGCGACAAGCTGTTCTTCTTTGCAGGCCAGGAATTTAAACGTCTGCGCGCGTCCACGGTTTCGACAGCCGCCGTTGTAACCCCTGCACAACTAGCGACAGCGCTTTCAGGTCGCACAACGGCTACTGGTCGTGCGTTGGCAGCAACGCTGCTGAGCGATCCAAGCGGCCAGCTGACTTACTTCAGCCTTGGTAACAATAACCAATCCGAGTACCTGGTTAAGGTTGACTACAACCTCAATGAGAAAAATACGATCAGTGGCCACTTCGTACACGACAACGTACTAAATGTCGGCAATCCTACAAACTATGTAATTTACGACCGTACGATTCCTGGCCTCACGTCCTCCGTGCAGTGGACTCATACCTTTAACGCAAAGATGGTCAACTCTGCAGTTGGTTCGTACTCGGGAAACATTATTAACGAGGGCGGCAACATCCGCACGAATCCTCAGTTCGGGAACAAGCCCATTCTGCGCTCGGACTACGGACTGAATTACGCGACGTTGTACAACGCTTCCAACATCATTCCGCAGATCACCCTTTCCGGATACGGCATTCCGGGCGTCTCACCGCGTCAGTTCGACAACTCACAGCGCATCTATGCCCTGAAGGACGACCTCTCGATTGTGGTTGGTAACCACTCTCTCAAAACCGGGGCCTACTTCTGGCGAGCACGCAAGAATCAGACTGCACCTCCACAGTTGAATGGCGCGTTCACATTCAGCCCTGCATCCACCACTGGACTGACAACCGCGCAGATTCAGTCCATCTCACTGCAGAACCTGGTGCAGGGTAACTTCTCTGCTTACACCGAAGGCAGCAGCACTCCTCAAGTGCAGGCGCGCTTTCCGCAGTTCGAAACCTACGTGCAGGATGACTGGACCGTCAATCGCAGGCTGACACTTAACCTAGGTCTGCGCTGGCAGTTGATGCCCCCGATTTCATCCTGGGCAAACAACTTCTCCTTCTTTGATCCGGCGCTCTACGATCAGACCAAGGCAGCCGTGGTAAGTCCGACGACTGGCCTGATTACAAATAACTCTGCGGCACCTTATAACGGCCTTGTATTACCAGGAAGTGGTTTTTCGGATAAGGCGAAGCAGATCGTCGCTCCCTCTGTGTACAACAACACGGCAGTACAAGGCCTGTTCAGGGGTAAACCGGGTGGCATTATTGGGACGGTATACAACACGTTCGCACCCCGCGTCGGCTTTGCGTACGACGTCACCGGAAACCAGACCCTCGTTCTGCGTGGCGGCTATGGCATGTCGTATGAACGTGTCGAAGGAAACTATCTTTACAACGCGGTTTCGCAGGTACCGTTTGTAGCAGTTGCGTCACTCTCGAGTGCGGGCAATGTGGACGGATTGGGCTCGGTCGGCATCAATAATGCTGCTCCGCAGAACATCACGAACTCGGCGGATCCGAAATTGGCACCACCGCGTATTCACAACTACAGCCTTGGCATTCAGCAGCGCCTTTCCGGCAGCACTATTTTTGAGCTTGGATACGTCGGTTCACGCTCATCTAACCTCACCTACCGCAAAGACCTGAACCAGGGTGCTGCAGGTACCATTCAGGCGAACCCAGGTGTTGCTGTCAATGCGCTACGTCCGTACAAGGGTTATGGCGAAATCTACCAGTACACGAATGGTGCAATTTCGAACTACCATTCTTTGCAGGTACGCACACAGACCCGACTACGCCAGGGCGGCCTGATCACTCTGTCATACACCTGGAACAAGGCGCTGACAGATGGGTCCAGCTTTGACTACCAACCGCAGAACAGCTATGACATCCACGCGGATTACGGCCCTGCCAGCTACACACAGCCGAAGATCTTCGTTGCCAGTTACGTCTATCCGATCCCCTTTTGGATCAGCCAGGATACCTGGTACAAGAAGGTGGTCGGCGGTTGGCAGGTTTCGGGTCTGACCCGTATTGCTAACGGCCTGCCGATCAATGTGACGTTGCCAAGCGGTGCTGCAACTGCGAGCGGGACCGGTAACCTCGTAGGTACAAATTCCGTAGCTGGCCGTCCTGACAAGGTTCTTGGAGTGAATCGCTACCTGCGTCAGGGTAAGCAGTACCTGACTGCAGCGGCGTTCGCCACTCCAGCACCTGGCGCATATGGCAACCTGAAGTACGACGACACAACAGGGCCCCTGTATAACAACTGGGACGCCGCCCTGCAGAAGAACATCAAGCTTCACGAGCGGGTTGGAGCAGAGTTCCGCGCCGAAATGTTCAATGTGCCAAACCATCTTTCCTATTTCACAGTCGCTAACCAGCTTGGCTCGTCGAACTTTGGTCAGGTAACGGGGGCAACTGATCCACGCACCATGGAGTTCGTACTACGCATCAACTTTTAGCGTCGAAGAACTTCAAAGCAGCAAGGTGGACCTGGAATCCCAGGTCCACCTTCTGTTTTAAAGCACTTTAAGTAGCGACGATGCCTTGTCCGCACGTGATACCGATTACCGATTCACTTATCGGACACATCTTGACAGCTTTTTTGCGTTGCCCATATAGTCTCAGTCGGCAAATAAAGACTTCCTTGCACGTGTGTATCGAGGATCTTTTTGGACTGCACACCCTCTTAAACCCTTGTCCCTAAGACAAAGAAGTGGAAGTTTCTTTATGAAACATCTTTCCAGGGCGGCCACCATAGCGGCATGCACTGCCGCGCTGACCGCAGCGTCGCTGATCGCCAGTGCCTTTGCTCAGGCCCCGCCCACCGCTGCACCACAAGGTGCCCGCCCAGCGACTGGTCGCCCACCCGTCACAGTGGGCAGCCAAGGACCGAAGCCGGTCCACGCAGAGTTCACCAAGGCGCAGATCGAGAATGGTGGCAGCCTGTTCCTGCAAAACTGTGCCTTCTGCCATGGCAAAGACGCGGGCGGGGGCGAAAGCGGACCGGACTTAACACGTTCCAAGCTGGTCGCGTCTGACAAGAATGGTGAAGCCATTATGGTGGTCCTGCACGGCAGCCGCGTTGAAAAAGGTATGCCCCGCTTTGGACTGCCGGAGAGCGAGATGATGGCGTTGGTGGCCTTCGTCCATTCGCAGCAGGACGCTGCCATGTCCCAGACCGGAACGCGTAAAGGTGTTGACGAGTCGGACCTGCAGACAGGACACGCTGACGCGGGCAAACAGTATTTTGAAGGTGCGGGCGGGTGCGTGAAATGTCACTCAGCCACCGGTGATCTTGCGGGCGTCGCCACACGTTACAACGGCCTGAAGCTTGAAGAGCAAATGCTCTACCCTGCCGACGTCAAAAGCAAGGTGTCTGTCAAAACCGGTACCGGGCAGTCCTTCTCTGGCGAGCTTGCCTACCAGGATGAGTTCACCATTGGCATGCGCGACTCGTTCGGCGTCTACCACTCGTGGCCGACTACGGCCATTACCTACAAGGTCGATAGCCCGGTAGATGCCCACGTTGCCGCTTTGGCAAAGTACACCGATTCGGACATTCACAATGTCCTGGCGTACATGCAGACACTGAAGTAAGCACCCTGAAAGTCAGGCTCGTTATGCGTTGGATGAAGTGCACACAAGTTCTTTCCCTGGCAGTGGGCAGCATCGCCTGCCTTTCGAATACGCAGGCACAGGCAATTGACGCCGCCATGTTGAAACATCCGGCCCGCGACATGTGGCCTGGGTTTCACGGCGACTACACGGGGCAGCGGCATAGCGCGCTCAGCGAGATCAACCCGGCTAACGTGTCTGGCCTGTCCTTAGCATGGACCTTTCAGACACAGCAGATGCAAGGGATCAAGGCGACCCCGATCCTTGTGGATGGCGTTCTGTACTTTACCGTGCCCGATAACATCTGGGCCATCGACGCCCGTACCGGACATACGCTCTGGCACTACACCGCGCCGCCGAACAAGGCTTTCCACATTGGCCAGCGTGGCGTGTCTATCCTGAAGGACAAGATCTACTACATGTCGTCAGACGCGCACGCTCTTTCGCTGGACGCGAAAACCGGCAAGGTGCTGTGGGACGTTGTTGTGGCAGATTCCACCAAGGGCCAGTGGTCGACCATGGCTCCGTTGATCGTGGGCAACCACGTGGTTGTGGGTGCGTCCGGCGACTTTGATAATCTGCAGGGCTTCATTCGCTCGCTTGATCCAGATACCGGCGCGACGCAGTGGACGTGGACTGCAACCTCTCCGGTCGGCACGCCCAAAATGACGACAGGCGGCAACGTCTGGATGACCGGAACCTATGACCCCGACCTGAACCTCATGTTCTGGGGCACTGGCAATCCCACGCCCGTCTTGAATGGCAAGGTACGCCCCGGCGACAATCTCTACACCTGTAGCATCGTTGCACTGAACCCAGAGACTGGGAAGATGGCGTGGGCGTTTCAGCCCTCCCCGCATGACACGCACGACTGGGATGCTGTGGAGATTCCCGTCATTGCAGACGTAAAGTTCCAGGGCACACAGCGCAAAGTCTTGATGCAGGCGTCACGCAACGGCTACTTTTTCGTACTGGATCGTACGACCGGCAAAAGCCTGTTGACGACTCCATTTGGCCCGGTGAACTGGACCAACGGCGTCGATAAGGATGGCCGTCCGATCCCCAACCCGGAAAAGGAGCCGGCCCCAGACGGTCGCCTGATCGCACCGGATGAGAGCGGCATGACCAACTACAGGTCGCCCAGCTTTGACCCAAAGACAGGCCTGTTCCTTGTGAGTGCCTCGCCAAGCTACAGCCTCTATTTCGCAAAGCCTGCGGACGGCGCTTACGGCTGGGCAGGTGCAGATTACAGCCTGTGGAGCAAGGGCGTGCTGGAAGCCATCGATGTGCAGACAGGCAAGGTCCGGTGGCAACACGAGCTTGGACGGCGCGCCGGATCTGGGGTTCTGACCACGGACTCTGGCCTTGCCTTCAGCGGCGACGCTTCCGGCAACTTCCTGGCGCTGGACACCGCTACAGGGAAGACGCTATGGCACGCAGGCACCGGTGCGCAGATCGCATCTTCGCCTATCACGTATGAACTGGATGGTAAGCAGGTGGTGCTGATGAGCAGCGGCAGTGTGTTGTATGCATGGAACCTGCCGGAAACTGGAAAGAAAAAGAAGTAGACGTTCACGCATCCTTCAGTATGGAAAGCGCGGTGATAAGCCGCGCTTTTCTGTTTGCATAGAGCCATATCGTGCCTGCGCACACCTCCGCAATCGACTATGACTGCTGTTCCCTGCGGTGGGTGTCGTACCATCAGTGGCAGAACCTTTGCACGATGAGCCTTCAAGCCCAGGATCTGCCTCGCAACGACCAAACCCGTGGTGTACGCAGGATCGACCTCGCGTCGGCACATCCTGCATCGAGCGAGATCGCACGTGGGATCAATCGCGACATCGTGCTGGAACTGATTCGATTCAATCAGCCGCTTGCCCGTGCGGAACTTTCGCGTCTTTCCGGGCTCAGGCCAAGTACGGTTTCCAAGATCGTGGAACAGCTTGTGCAGGAAAAGTGGGTGCGCGAAGGTGCCATCATCAAGGCACCGCGAGGCAGACCTTCCACCATGCTGTGGGTCAACAGCGACATGGTCACGTTTGCCATTGATCTGCGGCCTGACCGAGCCATCCTCGCCATTGTCGACGTGAGCGGGCGTTTCCTGTCGCGGGAAACCATCCCGGCCTTTTCAGATCTGAGCCGAACTGTTCTACAAATCGGCAAGCGCATGCGCGCCCTGCGCCTTGAGCATGCAGGAAAATCTTTCGAAGGCGTCGGCGTCAGCCTGCCCGGCCGTGTTCACCCGGTAACGCAGCGCCTGCTGCTTGCGCCAAACCTGAAGTGGCATGACTTCGATCTGAAGGGCGTGCTGGAACAGCAGTCCGGCTTGCAGGTGGAGATCGATAACGATGCGAATGTGTGCCTGATTTCGGAGCTTTGGCATGGACGTCTGCAGGGCGCAAAGAACATTGTTCTGATTGCCGTGGCTGAAGGCGTGGGTGCTGCCATCCTCGCAGGTGGCCACATGCAGTCCGGTGCCCACGGCCTTGCCGGTGAGTTTGGCCATGTCTCCATCGACCCAAATGGGCCGCTGTGCGAGTGCGGGCAGAAAGGGTGCTGGGAGATGTTCGCCTCTTCACGCGCTGCCATCCGGCTGTTCAATGCCTCGGGGAGCGAAACAGTCAGCAGCATCTACGAACTCGTCAGCCGGGCTAAAGATGGAGACAGCAAAGCCATCGCAGCCTTGACGCGGCAGGCACAAGCTTTGGGCGACGGCTTGAGGCTGGTGACGGCTACCTTGTCGCCAGAACTCATCCTTGTAGTCGGTGACATTACGGCGACCTGGGACCTTTGCGGGCCGATCATTGAAGAAAAAATGCGAGCTTCCATGCTGGCCGGCAGCCCACCGCAATTACGTGCAGCAGGCGATGCAGAACTGGCAAGGCTAAGCGGCAGTGCAGCCATGTTGCTGCAGCGGCACGCCAGCTATCACCACTCGACACACGAGCCGCAACAGAGGGCCATGGCATAGTCGGTGCTGCGCTTGGCTCTACAGCGATGGCGCCGCCCATTTCATATGGAGTCACACCACCTTGACACCCAGCTGACCCGGCATATACTTTGGCGCAGAAAATAAATATGCGTCTGCCTGCGTTTTAGAGCTGTCTTTGCCGCAAGCACAGGCCCGCAGTTCGACCATTTGCTTGGAACTCTAAACGTGCTTCTTGTTTCCCCCTCCATGGAGGCGAGAAGACAAACCGAACCAGAGAAAGATCATGCCAGAGACTGTTTTCACCAGCATCCCTGTAGTCAAGTTTGAAGGTCAGGCCAGCGACAATCCTCTTGCTTACCGCTTTTACGAAGCCGATCGCGTTGTGCTGGGCAAGCCCCTGTCAGAACACCTGAGGTTTGCGGTCGCGTATTGGCATTCACTCGCCATGACAGGCAGCGATCCGTTTGGTGGGCCCACGATGAACCGGCCCTGGATGGCTGATGGCGACCCGATGACCCAGGCCAAGTTGAAGGCCGACGCCGCATTCGATTTGTTCCGCGTGCTGGATCTGCCTTTTTTCTGCTTCCACGATGCCGACATCGCACCGGGCGGCGAGACGCTGAAGGAGACCCTGAACAATTTCCACGCCATTGCTGACTACCTCGGCGAAAAGATTTCCGGTGGCAAGACCAAGCTGCTGTGGGGAACGGCAAACCTGTTCTCGCATCCGCGTTTTATGGCGGGCGCTTCGACGAACCCTGATCCTGAAGTGTTTGCCTGGTGCGCGACCACGGTGAAACATTGCATGGACGTGACCCAGCAGCTGGGCGGATCAAACTATGTGCTGTGGGGCGGCCGCGAAGGTTATGAGACGCTGCTGAACACCGACATGAAGCAGGAACTGAACCAGATGGGCCGCTTCCTTTCCATGGTGGTGGACTACAAACACAAGATTGGATTTCAAGGTCAGATCCTGATCGAGCCAAAGCCGAAGGAGCCCACGGTTCACCAGTACGACTTCGACACGGCGACGGTGTACGGCTTCCTGAAACGCTTCGGCCTTGAGAATGAAGTCCGCGTAAACCTCGAGGCGAACCACGCAACACTGGCGGGCCATACCTTTGAGCATGAGATTGCAACGGCAGGTGCGCTGGGCATTCTTGGTTCACTCGACATTAATCGTGGCGACGCCCTGCTGGGATGGGATACGGATCAGTTTCCTAACGATTTGTGGACCATGACCATGTCGATGTATCACGTGATTAAGGCAGGTGGCTTGGATCAAGGTGGCTGCAACTTCGACGCAAAGGTTCGTCGGCAAAGCTTCACGCCAGAGGATCTGGTCCATGCTCACGTGGGCGGCGTCGACCTGTGCGCACGTGCCTTTCTGACAGCGGCAAAGCTGATCGAGGATGGCAAGTATGACGCCCTGCTCGCAGAGCGCTACGCAGGCTGGAACTCCGCTGAAGCCAAGGCCATGCTGGACGGCAGCATGACTCTGGATGGAATCGCTGCCAAGGCAGAGCAGGACAGCATCAACCCGGAGCCACGGTCGGGCAAGCAGGAGCAGATGGAAAATCTGCTTGCAAAAGCGATCTACGGTTAATGAATTGAACCTCTAGATACTTCCCTTGTGCACAGGTCATGAACATGGCCTGTGCACAACTTCTTAACGAAAATCTGTTGTGTCTCCTTCGCGTTGACAGTAACCAGCAGCCGGGAATATTGTTTCGCGTG
>JBPBPZ010000099.1:0-14341 GCA_050954525.1 Janthinobacterium lividum | reverse complement strand
ACGTTGAAGTGAGTGATTGTGTTGGCAGGTTCAAGGAGGATCATCGACATGCAGATTCATTCGGTAGGAATCGATCTTGGCAAGACGACCTTTCACCTAGTGGCACTGAGCGCAGCCGGCAAGGTTCTGTTGCGCAAGAAGTTCACCCAGAAGCAGCTCATCACCTTCACCGCGAACATGCAGACCGGCTTGATTGGGATGGAGGCTTGTTCAGGGGCTCACTTCCTTGGCCGCGTTCTGCGAGCACAGGGACACGATGTGAAGCTGATCCCAGCGCAGTTCGTGAAGCCCTTCGTGAAGTCCAACAAGAACGACTTCCTGGATGCCGAGGCGATCGCTGAAGCGGTAACCCGGCAGAACATGCGGTTTGTTCCGATCAAGACAGACGATCAGCTCGACCTGCAGGCCTTGCATCGTGTACGCGATCGCCTCGTCGCTCGCCGAACCTCTGTGATCAACCAGTTGCGTGCCTTCCTGCTCGAACGTGGCATGGTGTTTGCCAAGACTCCCATCAAGCTGAAGCAAGCGATGCCGGAGATCCTCGAGAACGCAGACGCGAACCTTACGCCGCGGATGCGTAACCTCGTCGGCATGCTCTGGAACGAGTGGAAAGATCTGGATCAGCAGATTGTCGCGATGAACGAAGAGGTCGAGCTGATCGCTTCTTCTGATCCAGCCTGCCAGCGTCTACGGCAGATCCCAGGCATCGGTCCGTTAGTGGCAACCGCGATCGTCGCTGCGATCGGCAACGGTGCGGCCTTCCATAAGGGGCGGGAGTTCTCCTCCTGGCTCGGGCTTGTGCCGCGACAGCACTCGACGGGTGGGAAGGCCAGACTCTTCGGCATCAGCAAGCGAGGCAACTGCTACCTGAGGAAACTGCTGGTGCATGGTGCTCGATCCGCTGTCCTCATCGTCAAGCGAGAGCGATCGCCGTTCGGCCCTTGGCTAAACGCGCTTGAACAACGAGCACCTGTCAACGTTGTCATTACAGCGGCAGCCAACAAGCTGGCTCGCGTCGCCTGGGCCGTGCTCTCAAGCGGAAACGACTACTGCCCACGGACGATCTCAATGGCCGCCTGAGCAGGCACGGAAAAGACGCCTGCGGCTTGGAAGCGCAACATCGCGCTCCCACTTTACCGCACCACGACGACGACTAAAGTTATCCACCCAAGGTCTGCACTGGACAGCTAAGACGACCGAACAGTTCCCAACGGCGTGCTCAAAACCTGCTCCCGCAAATGGTCATTCATGACCGTGCCGTTTATCAGGAAGAGCACGCAGCGCAACTCATCATGGCCAGGAGATCTAACTCTCCACTCAAAGGCCGAATACATTTGCGCAGACCTGTCCTTCGCTCTTCGCTTTTCCCTTGCAGTCGTGCGGCGGACCATACATTTGCGGGAGCGACTAAGTAGCGCTCTGTTATTGTGCTGCCATGCTCACCAGTTGGCACGCACTCTGGCCCGCTATCGAGCCATACTGCTTCACACTTATGGGCTTGTTCCTGCTGGTATTCGCCGGACACGGCTCTTTACCCGGGTGACCTACTGGAAAGGCACCAAGGTTCATCGCGCCGATGCTCCGTTCGGCTATTGGTTTTCAATCGTCTTCGCGTTTGTCTGGGGTGTTGCAGCAACGGCGGCAGGCATCGCGTTGCTGTGACGGCACCATCGGCAACATAGGGGCCAGATGGGACTGTCAGAGAATGTCTTGCGAACGCGGCTTCCGGAAATAGAGGCGTTGGAGTTTCCGAAAACACCGTTTTCGGGGCACCTGGATACGTCCGCAGTGGACCCAAACCTGTTGAATATAAGCTTGCTAAGCGGGCTTGGTCTCCGAACATTTCACAGAGGTTGCGCCGTAATGCGGGTGCTGCCGTTACGCTTCTACTTACCTGCGGTCTTTCCTTCTGGCGACATGCGCCCCTCGCGAGAACAGTCATTTGCACAAGTACCGGAGGGCTGTAATCCGCAGTGATCGAGCTATCCAGATGCGCACTCAAGGCCGTCAGCGCGGCGGTTCATGCGGGAGTCATCCCGCAGCACACGTTTGCCAGAGCACCCGCGACCGATCTCCCGTCATCGGTGTTGCACGACGCAATTGAGTTCCTCACGGAAGCGCAGCATCATCTTCTCCACAGAGAACTGGCCAGCATGAGCTTTGCCCAGTTCAGCCAGGCGTCGAGCTTCCGATGGCTGGTAAAGCACCTGCAGAAGTACGTCACGAAGTTCTTCGGGGAAGTCTGGATCAAAAAAGAGTGCAGCGTTGCCGGCCACCTCGGCCAGAGCTCCGCGTTTGGTTGTGACGACTGGACAACCGTAATGCATAGCTTCGATCACAGGCAGACCGAAGCCCTCGTAGAGCGAAGGGTAGACGAGACACAGAGCGTTCTTGTAGAGCAGGGCCAGGGTATGATCGTCGGCCGGAATCGCGCGCACCAAGTCGAGCACGCCGTGATGCGCGAGAAAGTCGCGCTCTTCCCTTGTGAGTCGGCCTGTGCAAATGAGGCGAAGCGATCTGTCCTGCGCGAAGATCGCAGCCAGCGTGCGGATCATCGGGTAGAAGCCTTTGCGTCCTGAGCGCTCGCCGACAAAGAGAATATAGCGCTCCGGAAGGCTGAGCTCCGACACGCGCAACGTTCTTTGCACCAGCAGATTGCCCGTTCTGATCACCGTGACCCTCGACTCCTGCACCATGCCGTGTTGCAAAAGAGCCTGCTTGGTCGCGTCAGAGATGCAGATCACGCGGGCAGCGCGCGATGCAAGCGCAAGCAGCTTCAGCAGACCGGGACCAGCCGAGTCATACAAGCCATCCGGGGAAGTTACACAAGTCATCAGGTCGTGAACGACCATCACGAACGGTGTATCGGGTCGGCGGTTCAAAAACGCGGAATCGAAGCGAGGTGAGGTGACCAGCACGCAGTCGTAGCGTCCCTTGGCGACGCGGCGCTGAAACCATTCCTGCGCGACGGCGTCCATCACCGCACCAAGCTTGCAACGGCGGAACCCGCGAGTGTAGCGGGCCAGTCCGGGGGCGAAGTCGCAATTACTCGAAAGCAGCGGAACGTCGATGGAAGCGCCTTGCGCCCGGAGTCCCTGGCAGACAGACGCGTAGTAGCGCGTCATGCCACACGGACCGTAGCTGAAGATTGCAGGCTCTACCAGGATTCGCACGCGTACACCCTCCCCTCGCAAACATAAATCACTTATTCCGGGGGGCGTCAGCGCTGTGGGGCGTGTTGGATCGCTGCTCCAAAGTGAACATGCAGCGTGTATGACTGCGCGTCTGCGACTGGACGTGCCGGGTAAGTGTGCGGCAAGCTGAAGCTGACCATGAAGCAGACTGCAAGGGTACCGGAGCAAACCCACGCCAAGGGCAGGCCTTTGCTCTGGCCGTACTCCCTTTCCAGCGTGTCGGCTGTACTAGGAATTATCGCTACTATGCTTTACTTTACGCGCGTGGTGCGCACAGGCATCGCGAACTTTAAGTTCGATGACGCGCTGATGTTTGTGCGCTACGCGGATCATGTGCGCAGCGGTTACGGCCTTTCTTGGAACCCCTTCGGCCCGCACACGTTTGGGCTTACCAGCCTTGCGTGGTTCGGTGTCACCTTGTTCGCGTCCTTTTTACCGGGCGATCCGGTGGCAAAGCTGGTCAGTGGCTCGTGTCTGTTTGGGTTGGCAGCCTGCTTGGTGCTGGCGTATGCTCCGCGCGCCATGCAGCGCGACAGCGTTTCGCCTGCAGTCCTGTTTCCGATGGTCGCTTTGCCGCTCATGCTGCATGCTGATTTTGCCGTGTCCCTCACGAATGGCATGGAAACGATGCTGGCCTTCTTGCTGATCTCCGTCTTTGTGCTGGCCGTGCAGAAAGCGTTGGCGGCTCCGCGAAACACGCAAGCGTTGGCGGTCGCCCTGCTTGGCTGGCTGGTCGTCCTCACGCGGCCTGAGGCGCTGCTTTGCGTAGTTGCCTTTCCTGTGTGCTGGTGGGCCCTGGTTCAGCGTAGGCAAGGTACGCAAGGTCTCGTCGGGATGCTTGCGGTCCTTGCTGGTCTGCTGGCCGCTACGCTGTTGTGGGCACGGCTATATTTCGGGACGGCCCTCCCGCTGCCTATGTACGCGAAGTGGTTGCGAGGCTACGCGGGGTATCGCCTTTACTTGAACCCACTTGCGTACAACCTGTACTTCCTCAACATGGCTGCCTTGCCCTGCCTTGCACTCGCCTGCTTGGTGCGTCGAACTCATCTGCGGCGGATCTTGGCTTTTCTGCTGCCCCTGCTGCTGCAGTGTGCCTACCTGTTCACCGTGCTGCAAATTATGGGCTGGGGCGGACGCTACTATGTGCCCTACCTCCCCTTTCTGTTCGTCCCGGCGCTGCAGGTAGTGGCAGCGAAAAGACCCAAGTGGCCGGTGCTCACGCCGCGTCGGCTCGCTGCCTTGTGTGTTGCAGGTTTCACGCTGAACCTTCAGATGAGCAAGCCGCTGGCTGAACTCATGGCACGGCGGATCACGCGTAATCGAGTTGTGTTTAGCGAACCTGTATTCCAAACGCAGGCGACACTGCCACTGCCGGAGGTGGAATGGTGGCTGTCCTGCGCGGCGTTTGCGCGCATCGCTAGTGTGCTGCCACCAGGCACTCTGGTCAGTTCGTCGGAGGTGGGTGTGCTGGGCGCCGCGCGTCCGGACATACGCATCCTTGACACCTCTGGCCTCAACGACCCTGCCATCGCGCAGCATGGCTTCAGTGCCAAGGAGGTCATGGAGGCGCAACCAGAGGTGATCTGGATGATCCACCCCGACTACACACGCGATTACGGCGAGCTGTCCGCCGAGCCTTCGCTTCTGCAGCAATATACTCTCTACGCGCATGCGCTCAATTTCGGTGTCGCTGTGCGCAAAGACAGCCCATACCGCGCCCAGCTTACGGCCGCTCTGGAGCGTGAGTGGCGGGTGGCCTATCCGGGTTTCCCAATGGACCCGTATGTGACAGAAAAGGTGCGCTGGAGTCCGCAGCCGCAGGTTGGCAGCGGTCGCTTTCTGGTGACGCAGCCGTAGAGCCTGCGCCAGCCTGTTTGACTAGATCAAGGCATAGCAGCAGCTGCTGGGCTAGGCGGTCCTCACTATGGGTTTCATGAAGCCTCCTGGCGGCCTGCCCAGCCTTCACCTTGAGCTCATCGTAACGGCTGACCGCATCTCGCATGCAGCGTGCAGCATCGTCGATGTCGGCCTGAAACCAGCGCTGCTCGCTTAGGTACGAGCGGTTGCCAGGCACTCGCACGGGCACACTTCGGCCGCCGACAAGTCCTGGCCATGTCTCGTCGGGAAGGTAGGAACGATGGCCGCCTTCGCGCGGAGCTACCCACGGCTTGCCAAGAAAGGCGCTCTCGTACAGTCCCATGCCCCAACCTTCACCGCGTGTCAGTGTGGCGTAGCTATCGGCTGCTGTATGCAGCACTCGCATTGCGTCTGCGCTCCAGCTGCCAGTCAGAGCAGCCACGCCAGGAATTTGACCGGACATCACACGTCGACGCAGTCGTTCCGCGCCCG
This sequence comes from Janthinobacterium lividum, assembly GCA_050954525.1. Classification (GTDB taxonomy): domain Bacteria; phylum Acidobacteriota; class Terriglobia; order Terriglobales; family Acidobacteriaceae; genus Terriglobus. The sequence goes on along the minus strand of JBPBPZ010000099.1, from coordinate 8,798 downwards.
CCAGCCTGCTGGCAACGCGCTTTATGCGCGATCCGCCGCAATCTTGGCTGTTCGCTGTGGTTTTCAGCAACAGGCCAACATCCCCGCGACCGGCAAAGGCGCGCACAAAGGCGCGCACCAGCAGATCGTTGCCTTTACGCCGGTTCCACGCACCGATGCTGTAGAAAAGAAAGCGGTGTTCGAAACTGGCGGGGAGGCTGGACCGGAATTCTTCCGCGGCAAGTGGATTAGCCGCTTCGCCAGCAAACTCGGACACATGAGGCAGCACATGCACCGGCACCCGAACGCCGCTTTCGAGAAAAACGACGCGGTTCCACGCGGATGGGACAATCAGCGCATCGGCTAGATTCAGCAGACCGGCCCAGTGCGGCGGCAGCTGGCTGGTTTCCCAAACTGTCATGGCGATCACCGGTCCGTGCACACGCTTTTCGCGTAACCAGCGCATCAAGGGCGGCAGGTACTCCGGAACGCAGTGCAGAATTGTCGGCGCGTCTGGCGCAAGTTCAGCCGCGGCGCGGCCGCATTCGTACCAGAGGCCGAGCCCCGCGCCCGGCTCCAAAGGGACATACCGCACATCGACGGCGTTGCCGCGCAGCAGGCGCAGATACCCTGCCGCTGCGCAGGCGTAGCCGGTCTGGTCCTGCGGCGCGACATAGTTTACGGCTCGCAAATCTGTTTGGGTGGCATGGCTTTCAGGACCAGTTGCGGGTGAGGCTGAGCCGTCACATGCATCCGCCGGTACTCGCGAAATCCCGCAACGTATCCACGCAGGCAATCGATGCGACTTTGCTGTCGCAGGCCGCGAAACACGACAGAGCCGATGATGTGGCGACACACTTCGCTGGTGATCCGGCGCTTGGAGGCCTGCTTCCAGTGACGGGCAAAACACGCTCCCCGCGCTCGCGCATAACGGTGCGCCTTGCGCAGGGCGTCGGCATCGCCATAAGGGGACGAGTCCGCGTGAACCAGCCTGATTTGCGGTAGATATTGCGTGCGAAGCCTGGGCAGCCGCAGCAGCATACGTCGCAGCAAGTCGATCGCTTCTTCCGCGCCAAACAAACCTCCGGGGCCGAAGATGGGGTCAAACCCACCGCACTCCAGAAAGACAGAACGGCGAAGAAACAACGTCGACTCCGCCACTGTATCGCGCAGCGAGCGCCGCGTAATGGGAGTCGCCTTCTTGCGCCAGGAAACCACTGTCGGAACGCCGGCTTCGTCGCAGGTCATCCCGCTGACGACGTCCCACCTGTTGGTTTTGATCGCGGCCATCAATGCGGAGATAGTGTCGTCGCAAAAATGCGCGTCATCGTCTGGAAAACCCACCCACTCGCCGCGGGCGTACGCCACGCCCAGATTCCGCGCCGAAGAAGCGGCAGGTACCTCCTGGTATTGGTAGGAGATTCGCAGCCTGCTTCGAAAGCGCTGCACGACGTCTGAGGCGGAGTGGGTCACACTTTGGTCGACCACCACAACTTCGATGGCGTCGCAGTGCTGAGGCAGGCTGGCGAGGCAGCATTCCAACTGCACAACGCGGTCCAGGGTGGCAATCACAAGCGAGAGCACAGGGTTCATCTTCTTATTCGGCATAGGAAAGGATGAGCAAACTAAGGTGTGTGGAACCTACGGTAGGAAAGCACGCCTTTAAAGAAACCTCTAAGAAACGCGATTTTGCGCTGTCGTCTTCCCCCACTGCTGATAAAGATGCCGGCCGCGCGAAACAGGAGTTTGCGGCCAATGGTCAGCCTTTTGAGTTGTCGGTGATGACGCGCCGTGAAGGCGCCTTCGCCGACGGCAAAGTTAAACGTTCGCGCGAGACCCGCAGGAGAAGCATCGTTTGGCTTCAACGGATGGTGCAGCCGAATGGCGGGCGTGTAGAGCGCGCGGACGGGCCGTCTCTGCCACAGCCTCCTTACCAGGTCAGCACCTTCCGCCGAGTGAAAACAGCCCCCGGGACCAAATTTCGGATCAAATCCGCCGATAGCATCGAAGATTGTTTTGCGGATCGCAAACGAACTCTCCACAAGCGTGCAGTCAAGCGTCTTGCTTGTGATGGGAGACGGTGCCGCGGGCCAGGGAAGGAGATGCGGCTTACCTTCATCGTCGACGATGCTGCCGCTCACAAGGTCCAGGGTGTCGGTGCCGATCGTGCCGAGCAGCGATTCAAGCGCGCCACTCGCAAAGCGTGCGTCGTCGTCAGGAAACATCAACCAGGCAGCCTTTGCGGTCGCGGCTCCTAAATTGCGAGCAGCACTGGCGTTGCGCAGAAATGTACGCACATGCACAAGCGCAAGCGTCCGTGTAAATGGCTCGAGCACGTTCGTCAACGGCGTTGCATTGCCGTCGATCACGACGACTTCGACCAGCTCCCGCGCAGCTCGAGGAATGCTGTGGAGCAACGCTGCCACTTCATCGGTACGGCCCAGGGTGGCCACAATCAGCGTAAGCCGTGGGGCCGGAGAGTTCTCACGTACTGGGGCAAAATCGCTTGTCATGCTTCTGCATAAGTAGCTCGGCTGTTCAGCTATAGTGTGTGGATGGCAGCGGTGCCAAGAGTCTTTCACTTTGTGTTTGGCCTGAAGGAACAGGTTCAACCGTTCTCGTTGATGCACTATCTTGCGCTGCGATCGTGCCTTGAGGTGAACCGTCCGCGAAGCCTGCATGTGCACTACCAACACATGCCCTGGGGTCCTTTGTGGGAGCGCATTCAACCCTACCTTGAACTCCGTCACCTTCCTCAGGAATTGCCGCTTTCAGCTTACGACTACGGGGATCGTACCGCATCGGAAGCCTTCCGCTACGCGCACAGCTCGGACTTCTTGAGAGTCGAAATCCTGAATCGGGAAGGCGGTGTGTATGCCGACATGGACACGCTCTTCCTTGCGCCGTATCCCGACGAGCTGTATGGACACGACTTCGTCATGGGTCACGAAACTGTAGATCCGCACGTCACCTATGCGCATAGCGGCGGCTCCTTGTGCAACGCGCTTTTTTTCTGTGCGCCTGGGGCTGCGTTTGCCACGGCTTGGAGGCGCGAAATGGGTATAGCGTTTGATGGTCACTGGAGTCGCCATTCCACTTTTTTGCCATTCGAACTCAGCCAGCGACATCCACAAACAATTCACGTGGAGCCGTCCACTTCTTTCTTCCACCTAGACTGGACGCCCGAAGGCATCCGCGATTTGTTCGAACGAAACGTGCGCTTGCCCGCGTGTGCCTACAGCCTCCACCTTTGGGCGCATTTGTGGACCGATCGCAAGCGCACCGATGTTACGCGTTTCCATGAGGGACGTCTGACCGCGGACTACATCCGATACGCCGACACGACTTTCGCGCATCACGCACGTCAGTGGCTGCCGGACGACCTGCCGACCAAGAGTTCCGTCGCATGGCGCGCAACGCAGTACACGCAGGCAGCCGGAGACGGTCTGCTTCGTTCGGCAGACTGGCTGCGATCCGTCGCAGGCCGCGCTGCTGCCGCAGCTCGGCGGACCCCGTGAGCCGCCGCACGGCGTTGCTTCTCACACCAGAGGTGCCTTCGCCGTCCGGATCCGGCCTGCAGCAGCGGGCGTTCGCGTGGGTGGTGCGGCTGGCAGCGGAGCACGCTGTCACCGTTCTGGTTTGGAGCCCGTCCGTCGTGAAAGGCAGGGAACCATGCAATTTGCCGGGCCTCACCCGGCAAGTCGACCTTGCGAGCGGATCAGACCTTCCGCGCTACAGTGCCGGCTTCGATGTTTGCCTCGTTTTTCGCCTGCGCATGCACCCAGTTGCTCAGGCCCTGCGCGACAGCTGCGAGGTACGCGAAGCTTGGCTGGACCTCGATGATATCGAGTCAGGAACGCTTGCGACTATCGCGTGGTGCGCGGCACGGCGAGGGCGTTTGCGTTTGGCCCTCCGCAGCATGCGACGCGCAGTGCACGACTTCGTTCTGGAGCGACACCTGCCACGCCTCTACTCGAAGGTCTTCGTAGCGGCACCGGAGGACCGTACCCGGCTAGCGCCCGGCATCAACGTCTTTTGCATGCCCAACCGCACAGCACTTCCGGTCTCGACACCGACGTCGTCCAATGCCCAGACAGCAACCATGCTGTTTGTTGGCACCCTCAGCTATTTCCCCAATGAAGACGCGGCCCTCTTGCTGGCGACGACCCTGGCCCCGAGGCTGCGGCGGCTGTACGGATCGCAGTTCCGCATCGTCATCGCCGGGCGAGGAGCGTCAGAACGTCTGAGGGCGGAGTTGACGCAGGTGCCTGAGATTGATTTCCGCGGTGAGGTCGAGCACGTTGCGCCGCTGTACCAGGAAGCGCATATTGTGGTGATGCCGCTCCGCTGCGGCGGCGGCACCAAGCTGAAGGCGCTTGAAGCCATCGCCTGCCGCCGCTCGATCGTTGCCTTTCCGCAGGCGATGCGTGGCCTCGGTCTGCGGGCCGGTGTCGATTACCTGGCGGCCGACAACACGGCAAAGTTCGCCAACGCCTGCCTCGCCCTGTTGCACGATCCGGCACGTGCAGCCGCAATGGCCGATGCGGCCGCCCACCGGCTGCTGGACGCCGATCCGTCTCAAGACACTTAGCAGGGCGGGAGGGTCCGTGCCGCGGATGGCCGCAGCGTACCTCCATCAAGCACCAGCGTGCGGTCGGCAGTGTCTTCGCCATGCTCGCGATGCGTCGCCAGCAGCACCGCGCGGTCGCTCCGGGCGAGCCGTTCAAGGATCTCCCTCTCGTTCTCCGCGTCGAGTGCGGAGGTCGCCTCGTCCAGCAACAGGAGTTTCGCCCCTCGCAGAACAGCCCGTGCGATGCCGAGTCTCTGTCGCTGGCCGCCGGAAAACAGCACGCCGTTATCACCGGTGCGCGTTGCAAGACCCTCCGGCAAGGCTTCCACAAAGCTCCGAAGGTTGGCGAGCTCCAGTGCTTCCAGCAGCTCCGTGCGCCCGGCGGGGTTCATTCCAAACAGCAGGTTGTTCTCGACCGTATCGTCAAGCAGGACAATCTCCTGGGGTACATACGCTGTGCTCGCCCGATCCACGCACACTGTCCCCTCGGTCGCCTGCGAAACGCCCGCGATGAGGTTCAGCAGCGATGTTTTGCCACTTCCCGACACCCCGCGAAGCAGCACTGTTTCGCCTTGCCGAATGTGCAACGACAGACCGCACAGAATGGGCTCGCCGTCGCCAAAGGCATACGTAACATCGTGCAGCATCAGAGCGTCTCCCGGCTCAGGTAACACCTCGGGGACAGGATGCGAACAATGCGCTTCGCAGTCGCTCATCTCCGCTGAGATCATCTGCAGGTTCGACGACGCCCCTTGCATCTGCCCATGGAGCAGCGCCATCTGGCTGATGAGGGGCAACATGCGGCGAGACACCACAAAATAGAAGAGCAGCAACGATAGGAGGTGCTGCACACCGCCGCCACGCATCAAGACCCAAACGATAATGCCGAGAAACAGCAGCACCACACCCTGCTCTGCGAACGCGCGCGACAATTGCGGCAGCAGGGCCAACGTTGTGTTGCTCCTGCCGAGGCTTTCCAAGCGGTCCTGCACGCGAAGCGAAAAAAAAACCTCGTTCCGATAGACGCGAATCTCACGCACGGACGCAAACATCTCCGTCAACAATCGATGCAGCAGGCGCTGCGAACGCTCACGTACATCAGCGGCCTCCCGTATGCGCGTCTGCAGCACAACCCGGTGCAGCACGTACAGCACGCTCACCAGTAACACCAACCCGCTAAAAACGGCGAGACTTTGATAAAGCAGTGATGCCGCCATGATCGCGATCACGACTGTCCCGCTCACGATCTCAATGTAGATTTGGTACGAATACGCGGCATCCTGCGCGGTCGTCATCGCATGTTTCACCATCTCGCTGCGGTTGCGCTGCACAAAGACGTTCCACTGCAGCTCGCTGTAGCCGCACACCAGACGCTGGGAAAACTCTGCATACAGACTTTGCGTGAAGCGCGTGACGCCGTGGGCAGCGGACAGGTCTAGGACGAGCCGCGCAATGACCAGGGCCGCTGTCCAGTATGTGGTTGCCAGCGTGCTCGCCGGCAGCAGCGTGCGGAAGTGCTGCGGAGCCCCACCCTGCAGCTGCACAAACAACAGATACATGGCTCCTGCCAGCAGCAGATCGCAAACGCCCAGCGCGATCCGTTCCAGCACCAGTAACAGCACACGCAAGCGCTGTGCAGGCCGCAGCAGGTGCAAAGGCGATCGCAGCACACCATTCGGGTCGGACCTTTGGGCGTTCATGTAGATGTGCTTAGTGTAAGTAAATGATGCAGTGAGAGTCGCCCGTATGTTTGAGAAAGGCACGTCGCTGATCTCTTCACCTTATCGGAATTCAGCCGCTTTCGTTAGCCGTGGACGGTTTCGGAGGCCGATGCAACCACCTACTCGCGGTAGCCCGTTCGTGGAGTACCCGCATGGGAAAGCCTTCGCTGCAATGCCAGAGCCTTCATGGCGTCCTTCGTAGAAGGACGCCATCAGTCCTGAGAATGTATGGCTTCGGCAATGTCGGCGTCCGTTGGATGCTGGCGGCGGATTGACCGAAAGCAGTCAAAGTTCCGCTTCCAAGAAGCGAGTAGCATCGGTTGCTTACTGAGAAGCCTTTTCAGGAAGACGCCACCGTCGCTGTTCTCGCTCTGGGCGTTGCCCTACTACTCCTCTGATTCAGTCTGAGGCGGTAGTCGGAATCCGTTGTGTGCCACACTGCTGAATCTCTAGGCTTTCACCATGCCCACAAAGTCTGGTTTTCGGAAACAAGTGCTATGGCTCGTACAGAGCAAGGGCACCTGGCGGTCCATATGCAAATGCTTCATATCGTGCCTTCCCATACTCAGCCGCCAGTCTTCTGTATGTTCGCTCGTGCATACCCTTCGGGCGATCAGGAGCCGGGTCAAGATCGTGAGAAGGTCATCCCATCCCAGACGCTTCAGGATGCGCTCTGCGCGGCCCGTAGCGCGGTCACTCTGCGATTCACGCTGACTCAGGTACGACAACCCATAGCAGCGCCTGCAGGCGTAAATGCGTCCTCCGAACAGCGTTGCGACACGCCGACCACAACCACGAGCCGGACAGAGGAACCACGTTTGCATGCCGCCATAATTACAGCGGGTACGCTCCAGCCGTATCGGATATTCGAGTACTTCCCACTCTCCACCGTGCTCGCGGCTCTTGTAAGACAGCACGATGCCATCTTCCTCACTACAGAAGCGGATACTTGCAAAGCGTTCCCCACGACGTGTCCAGTAAAGCGAACCTATTGTGGTATTTCGCAGGTGGCCTTGCCGCTCCATGTATCGAACGTCCATGCGTAGGTAATCGTTTGTCGTGTCCCTGGAACTCCAACGCTTTCCGCTTCCTGAACCACCCATTTGCTCCTCCCTCGCGCGCGCGTGAGATTCTCCGAAATCGATAATCAAAGTTGCTGCCTGCGATCACATCTTCTGAAGGCTTTCGGGAAGATGCGCGCTGTTCTTTGGCTGTTAGCAGGCAAACGTCCTTCTCTGCTTTGATCGAACCACAATCGGCCTGAGGGGACCGAAGTCCCCCCTTTATGGTTTGCTTGGGTTGGCTTACCACCGCCCGGCATAGGCGGAGCTGGATACGGTTACTTGATTGGTTGATTACTGATTGGGTGATTCCCGATTCAAGATTCACTCTCGCTCAAGGTCGAGTCGCAGACACAATCCGCACGATACGAATACAGTTCGGCATCTTGTTTGGGCTTGCCCTCGGAATCGCGATTTCACTCTTCCACGTCCACTTCGAACATTTGCCCTTCAAGAAAGATGTTCGGAGTCATGCGTTCTCCGTGTTTGGGGTGCTCGCCATTCGCTATTACCCATGCTTTATAAAAGCGAGACAGTCTGCCGATCTTGCATCCGCTGCGATCATTGCCAAAGTTGAAGAACGCTGAGAGTCTCACAGGTTCGTCAACCAGAGTGAACTCGACTCTCAAAGACCATCGGCGATAGGCGTACACCCACATAGGCCCCTGGACGCAAACTCCCGCCACGGTATAGCGTCCCGCAGGAAGCACGGGATACTCGGCTCCCCGCCACACAAAACCAGCATCGCGGTCGATCTCAACGACCTTTGGCGGGTGCGAAAGGCCCTTCCGAGCCTCTCGCTTCGCCTTCGGTCTGGATTGTTGGTGTACCAGCTCAGGCTGCGACACGTTCGTCCCCAATGCGCTTCACGCGCTCCGACTTCGCACCGACCTGAATGACAGCCCCGAGATCAGACTCCCTGATCATCGTTCGGCTACCAACCTTTGTGCTGTAGCTTTCCCGAACTCAGCCAAGCTTGAACTGTGTACTTGCTAATGCCTCCAAGCGCGCGTGCAGCCTCATCAACCGTTAGCAGCCGTTCCATGTGCATCTCCTTCTGTAATTTGCCTTGCAAGTACAAGTTAGCCGCGATACAGCGCCACAAGAAAGACACAAATCGTGGCACAACATTTCTCCATTCCGTTCTCTTTTGAATTCGTCCCTCAACACCTGAAGTGGCACGTTGTTGATTTCGAAATCGTCGGCAGGGAACAGGACTTCAAGCCTGCACCGGCCACATTCCCCGGTACCGCCATCCCCATACCGGCCATCGGTAAGCCGGTGGAAGAACAACGAAACCAAGTGGTGATCCGGATCGATTCAGCCACGATCATTCCTTTGCTGAGTCCGGAACGGCTTTACACGGCGATTGGCCCGGAAGAAAGTGCGTTCGTGGAGTCACTCGCAACCCTGGCGCTCAAAGGGAGAGCTATACCGAAGGAGATGACTCAACTGCTTGTCACGGGG
>JBPBPZ010000010.1:0-14546 GCA_050954525.1 Janthinobacterium lividum | reverse complement strand
ACCGGGTGGAAACCAACTACCTGGTTTCGCTGGGTCGCTTGTCAGAGACAGAGGGCGAGTCGAAGCTGTGGCAGGATCTTCGGCAGCAATTGTTCATCGACCCGGCGAAGCTGCAGCGCGACTTTGCGAGCAGCCCGGACTGGCTCAAGGCGCTGATGGAAGCATGGGCTGACGGCGCCAATTTCTACCTTTCGAAGCACCCCGAAACGCATCCGCGGGTTCTGTCACATTTCGAGCCCTGGATGGCGCTTTCGTTCACCGAAGGCTCGATTGGCGGCGACGTGGAACGGGTCAATCTACAGGATCTGGAGAAGTTTTATGGCGCAAAAGCTGTGCAGCAGGCGCACGTAGACGCACAAAACGCGCTGGTAGCGCAGCTTTCGCAGGTGGATCGCGACGTGGAGCCGGGCGGCTCAAACGGCGCGGCCATTGCACCCTCAAACACCACGAACCACCATGCGCTGCTGCTGATCAATCCGCATACCTCGTTCTTCTTTCGCAGCGAACTCCAGATGACCAGCGACCAAGGCCTGAACGCCTATGGTGCCGTTACCTGGGGACAGTTTTTCGTGTACCAGGGTTTTAACGACCGCGCTGGATGGATGCACACAAGCAGCAACGTCGATGCCGTGGACGAGTTTCGCAACACGCTGATAGGAACCGGTCAGAACGTTACCGGCTACGTCTACGGCAAGCAGACAAAGCAGTTCACCAGACGAACCATTACGCTGAAGTACAAGGCACCGGATGGCTCCATCAAGTCTCGCTCGTTTGAAGGCGTCTTCGATCATCGCGGTCCCATTGTTCGCGCCGAGGGCGACAAGTGGGTGAGCGTCGAGTTGATGAACACGCCTGTGCCCGCGCTGCAGCAAAGCTTCCTGCGCACCAAGGTACGCAGCTACGCGGAGTTCCGCTCGACCATGGCGCTGATGGCCAACTCGTCGAATAACACCATCTTTGCCAGCGCAGAGGGCGACATCGCTTACTGGCACGGCAATTACATTCCCGAGCGCGATACGCGGTACGACTTTACCAAGCCCGTAGATGGTAGCAACCCCGCGACGGACTGGCAGGGCCTGATGACGCTGGAGCACGTGCCGCAGTTGCACAACCCGCATAGTGGATGGTTAGGTAACGTAAATAACAGTCCGTGGAATGGGGCAGGCGAAAGCTCATTGCGTAAGGCGGACTATCCGCCCTACGTGGAGCAGGGCGTTGAAAGTTCACGTGGCGTGCACATGACGCGCGTGCTTGATAACCGCAAAGATTTCACGCTCGACGGCCTGCTGTCTGCCGCGTTCGATCCGTACCAGCCCTGGTTTGCCCGTACCGTACCCGAGCTTCTGCGTGCCTATGACGCTCTGCCGCAGGACGATCCGCAGAAAGCAAAGCTGGCCGAACAGATCGCCGTCCTGCGCAAATGGGATTTCACATGGGCCGCTGACTCCATCGCGGAGTCGCTGGCCGTCTACTGGGGCGAGGCAGCAGGCATACCCGTGGCGCGGGCCGCACGCGGCGCAGGCACCCTGTGGGAAGAGTATGTTGCCGCCAATGTTCCACCCGCTACCCTCTTGGCAGCGCTTCAGACGGCAAGTGACAAACTCACTGCGGACTTCGGTACATGGAAGACGCCCTGGGGCGAGATCAACCGCTACCAGCGCAACGACGATGCCATTGTGCAGAGATTCGACGACGCCAAGCCAAGTTCCGCGGTACCGTTCGCGGGTGCCACGTGGGGTTCGCTGGCCTCGTTTGCCGCACGCAGCTATCCCGCGTTAGGCACCTACCCCGGCACGAAGAAGCGTTATGGCACCAGCGGCAACAGCTTCGTTGCCGTGGTGGAGTTTGGCCCTGACAAAGTTCATGCCCGCGCCGTGACCTGCGGGGGCGAAAGCGGTCATCCAGACTCAAAGCACTTTAACGACGAGGCTGGGCGCTATGCCGCCGGCAATCTGCGTGAGGTGATGTTCTACCCTGACCAGTTAAGAGGCCACACCGAGCGCACCTACCACCCGGGCGAATAGGCTTCGGCCTGTGCAATGCTTACTCTCAAAGGAGCTAAACTCGGCCCCAGTCCCGGTTCTGACGGGTAGGCTAAGCAGAAGAAGAGCCTGCGGAGAGGAGGACTTCCCTCTCCGCAAGCGTGGTACCCGGCGTGAGGTATGATTGATGGAGCCATCAAGGCGGGGAGCGGGGTGTTTTTACATTGGCAGAAGTTCGTCTGCAAGAGGGTGAACCCCTCGAGAATGCTCTTCGCCGCTTCAAGCGCAAGGTGCAGCAGGAAGACATCATCAAGGAAGTCAAGCGCCACTCCTTTTACCTGAAGCCCGGCGAGAAGAAGCGCGTGAAGGAAGCCCTAGCACGTAAGCGGAACCGTAAGAAGGTTCGCAAGGAACAGGACTAACTTTATTCCAGTACTCACATGCTTCGCATGTGCAACAGAAAGGCCCGCGAGTGATCGCGGGCCTTTCTGTTTCTGCTTACAGCACCATCATCTGCGAAGCGCCGTCATCCTGAGCGAAGGATCCCTGCTCACTCCGAAGCAACGATGCCGCTGCTGGCTTTCCTACGCCCATGCCCAAGCGTTTTCTCAAAAGGTCCGGGTAGCAGTGCCTGGTCTAAATCCCTCGGGATCCTTCGCTGCGCTCAGGATGACGACGCCGCGAAGGATCATGACGAGGATGCGCTCAGCATTACGAAGCTGTGCTCAGCACCACAAGGCTGGCCAGGAAGACAAAGCTACGCTAGGCACGACTTGCAGTAGGCCAGGCACTTGCCGACTTCCTTGACCGCGTCGGAATCAGGCGGAACGATGTACTCCATCTCGATGGTGGCCGGAAACTTGTAGCCTTCAGACTTCATCAGCTGCAGCACTTGCTTGATGGGCGTGTTGCCTTCGCCAAAGGGTGTGTTCTGCCCACCGCCCTCTGGAAATTTGCGGTCTTTCAGGTGGATGCTGGTGATGCGGGCGTGGTTCTTGCGAATGAACTCTACGGCGTCGTGGTTGCCGGCGGCGGTGTAGTGGCCGATATCGAGATTGATGCCGTTGTAAGGCGACTGCGCCATGGCTTCATCCCAGGTGTCGGGCTTGGCCTGCAGGTGGGCGTGGTAACCCATCATCATCTTGTATTTGCTGGCAAACTCGCCAATGCGCTTCGTCAGTTCAGGATTGCCGTCAGGCATTTCCATGGTCAGTTGGGTTGCACCGCAGGCCTTGGCTGCCTTGAAGGCGTAGTCGAATACGGCATCTTCCATCTTCATATTCAGCGTGATTTTGAACGCGTAGATCTTCACACCGGCGTCGTTGTACATCTTGCGCAGCGATTCGTACTTCGACATGGGCAAGGTCAGACGCCAGGCGTTCAGCTGATCCTGGTACGCGGCCTGCGCAGCCTTCTGCTCTTCCGTCATCTGCGGACGGCGTTCCCCAATCTGCTGACCGGGTGAGGGCCGGTTTGGCATGGGCCTGGGCGGAGGAACCGGTGCGCCGGCCCAGGTTTCCTGCACATTTTCGAGCTCAACACCGTCGATGCCATCCATCAGCGCATACTTCAGCACGGCATTTGCGTCCGACGGCTTCATTTCGCGATAGCTGTAGCTGATGACGCCGATCTGCACGCCGCCAAAGTGAGAGTCAGGCTTTCCCTGTGCAAAGAGCGTGCCTGGCCGAAGGGCCGCAGCGGAAAGTCCGGCTGCAGCCAGCTTTCCGAAATCGCGTCGTGTAAAGCTCATGATGTTGTCGTCCCCTGAAGGCACGCGGAAGCGTACCGCGCCTGATTCTAGGTTGCCGCTTTAGCAAGTGGCAAGGGATTCCGGTTTCTGCGCGCTTGGCCTGGACGTGAGTATGTATGCACGAGGGCCCGAGCAGGTGCGAACCGGCCCGGGCCTTCCTACGTGCATCAGTGCGATGGAACTTACTGTTTTACGCTGCCGAGCGACGCTTCAGACCGTAGCCCAGCGCCAGCAGTGCGGCACCGGCAACACCGTACAGCGGCAGGTTTGTGCCCGTATCTGGCATCTCCATGTTGGGCTCCATGAACAGGGCCAGCGTGCCCTGCTGCGCAGGCGTCTTCACCGCGCTCAGGGGCCGGTTGTCGCCTTCGGCGCGCACCACCACCATGGTCAACTGGACTTCATCCCCGGCCTTTACGCCGGTAATCGGCACATCCTTGCCGCCGCTGCTGACGGTGCCAGACGGGATGATGACCTGCTTGTTCTCGCCCGCAACGCTAACCAGGAGGGTGTTGGGCGGGTTTACGCTCACCACCTTGCCGCTGACGACGCTGGCGTCATCGACGGGATTGGCCGTTCCTGCAGGTGTGCCGGTCAGCATGGAACCGGGCTTCAGGCTGGACACGGCAACACTGCCGCCATCTGTAGTCACCTGCGTGGAAGGCTGGACCTTGTACCGGTAGGTGATGCCGTCGCTGACGCGGTTCACCACCAGGCTGTCACCGGCGACATACACCACCTTGCTGCTGCCCGGCGCTGCCGCTGCGTGCAGGGCAATCGGAGCAGCCGAAAACAAGCTGGCAAACAGAACGAGACGACACGTTGAGGACTTGATCGCATGGTGCATAGAGGGGCTCCTTGGGTGAGGTGTGCTTCGGCTACAGGTTGCGTTGAATGGGCGAGGTGACAAGCGACGCGCGAACGATGTATCGCTGCGGTGCCGGTCCAAGATAGAAGAAGGGGTAGCACGTCACCAGGGTGAGCTTGGGCGTGCCGGTCGGCATCAGTGCAGAGGTGTCGCTACGGTCCACCACCTGCAGCTGGTCCACGCGGTAGGTGTCGACGCCACCACTGCGGGAAACTTCGATCCGGTCGCCGACAGCAACATTCTTGAGCCTGCGAAAAAAGCCGTCGCGATGTCCGGCAATGACGATGTTGCCACCGCCGCCTGGCCACGACGTACCGGTGATGTGACCCGCACCGCGGTTCAGCACCAGATCAGAGGTTCCCTCCAGCACGGGCACTTCCATGCCGGCACCCGGGATGCGCAGGATTGCCTCTGGCGCGGGCAGGGCTGAGCTAAGCGCGCGACGGTAGGCGTTCACACGGCCCGGTGCCCAGGCCACGGTCTCGGAGTGCTCCGCCTGGAAGCGGGAAATCTGCATGCGCGCAAACAGCATGCCGTAGAGGTACGGCAGCACAGCCAGGGCGAGCAGGCAGGCACCCGCCCAACGGCATACAACGCCGGTCACTTCGCGGGGAGTGTATGCGCGTCTCGCCACCCGTCCTGCTCCGCTTGCTGAAGTTAGCTAACCGAACTTCTAAGGAGTCCAGCCTGCCTGAAATGAATAGAGTGTTTCAAGCATAGCCCAAGTTCAGGGGAGTGGTTTCTGGAAACGCCCCTTTTCGTGCAAGCGCTCGGCGGCGATATCATTGCCCATCCGCCCGGTCAGCCCCGGGGATCAGAAGCTGTAGCGCAGCCCCAGTTCGATGCGTCGCCCGGAATCTGCCTGGTACGCCCTGCCAAACAGCGGCGAACCCAGAACGCCGCCCACCTGCCGCACGTTGGTGTGGTTCAACAGGTTGGCTGACCGCACGTTGACCGCCAGCGTCTGCAGGCTTTCCTTGGAAGCATGTGGCGTCAGAACGAACGAGCGGCTCAGGTTCGCATCCAGGTTGACCCGGAACGGCATGGTGCCCGTATTGCGTGGAACCACGCCGGTGCCGCCAGTCGCGACCAGGGTTCCGTACTGCGTCCGAACGGCAGTTGGGTCGCCCGCCCGGGCGTAAGTGGGCCGATCGTTGAAGTTGCCATCACCATTGTTGTCAAAGCCGGTGGTGATGTTGAACGGGCTGCCGCTGCCGACGTAGTAATTGCTGTCCAAGTCGACTTTGTACGGCAGGTGGAGGTTGCCGCTGCCGAAGATCTGGTGCTGGTCTGAACGGCTGCGCCGTGCGTACTCCCCCGCATTGCTGCCAGAGGTTTGCGGCGTAAAGAAGGTATTGTTGTCCGCGTTGTCGCGCAGATCGACGCGCGCATAGCCGACGTAGATGCCCAGCCACTTGAGCTTGTGCTGCTCTACGCTGACAAACTCGATGTCGCCCTTCATGGACCCGCTGTTCTGTGCCTGCAACACGTTCAGATTCGCTGCACCCGGACGTGGCCCGTTGGGCTGCCCGTACAGCGGCGAGTTGATGTTGGCGCTGCGTGCAAAGTTCCAGCCACGGAGCCAGTAAAAGGTACCCTGCACATTCCATCCACCGCGCAGGCTGCGGTCGACCTCCACCTGCTCTTCGCTGAAGGTGCCGTTGCTGAAGCCGGGTGCGGTAGTGCGCACCGTGCGGATGGGTGTGGAGCCGGTTAACGGATTGCCGTACACCGGCGAATACACCGTGCTGCTGACACGCTCTGTACCGTCGAGACGGCGCAGTTCCGTCCAGTCTTCCGTGCTGTAACGATCGCTGAACATGCCTGCGTGCGCCTTGATCGTCCACTTCTGCGCCTTGTCCGGCGACCATGCAATGCCGACGCGCGGCACCAGGTTCAGCAGCGTCTTTGGATCGTTCTGCGCGTAGTAACGAGCGCCGTAGGACAGCTTCAGATTGGGCCGCAATTTCCAGTCGTCCTGCGCGTAAACAGCAATGCGCGTCTGCGTAAAGTTGATATCCGGCGAACCGGTGACGGCAGTGTACGCGGTGGGTGTGCCGCCTGCCAGGCCGAGCCGCGCGCGGCGATATTGCTCAAGGCCGCTGATGGTGGCGGTGCCACCTGCAAGCGCGTTGCCGGATGCGTCCAGCGCCGGAGCCGAGCCGCCACCGAAGATGTAGGTGCCGTTGAAGTTCTGTGTCATCTGCTCGCGTTCGCGGTAGCTGCGCAGGTTCAAGCCGCCCTTGATCGTGTGCGCGCCGTGTGTCCAGATAATGTCTTCCGACAGTTCCAAACCGGCTTCACGAACCTGCTGCCTGCCCAGTTCTGCGCCGCCTCCGGTAAAGGCACCTGCCACCTGTAACTGCGGCGCGGTCGAGTTCGGCGCGGACAGGTCGCCCAGCCAGCGCAGGCCCACGCGAGACTGGTACATCAGGTTGGCAGACGCCGTGGTGATGTCGATGAAGCGCAGCGTGTGTTCGTAGGTTCTGACGTTGCGGCCCGCCTCCTGCAGCGTGCTGCCGCCTACGCCCTGGTTTGCGCGGGTGTTGTCGTTGGCGGTGTAGGTGCCGGTAAAGGTGTTCTTCGGTCCCAGCTGCCACGCCAGGCGCGCGCTGCCATTCCACAGGCTTTCGGGCGTTTGCACGGTTTGTAGCAGGGGAACCGTGTTGCCCGCGCTGTCCAGCGTGACGGCGTTCACCGCGCTGACACTGTCGATGCTGCGATGCTCCAGGTTCAGCGCAAAGTCGCTGCCCTGCCTGCGCACCGGTCCGCTTAGATCAAAGCCATAGCGCCGCTTGCCGATCTTTCCCTTGGAGATGGAAAACGGATCGCTCGCATTCAAGGCCGATCCGCCATAGGTGAGGAACAAGGCACCATGGATGCGCGGCTGGCCGGGCTTGGTGTACACCTCGATGCGCCCGCCGGTGTAGGGCGGCTCCTGATACTCGGCTGAGAACAGGTCAGGGTTCACCTTGATGTAGGCGATCGACGACTTGGGGGGAAGGCGGCTTGCACCCTGAAATCCGTCCACGGTAATGCGGGCATCGGCAGGGTTGCCGCCAGCACCGGCAGACAGCTGCTGCAGTTCGCGCAGCAGGTCGTCGGGATCGTCGGCCAGCGCCTTCAGATCGTCACCCTGCAGCACGCGCGACACGCCAGTCTCGGTCGCATCCACGCCGCGGGTGGCACTCGCTTCCACGTCAACGGTCTGCGCGACAGACTCGGGCCGCAGCACAATGGCCAGGTCTCCGGCCTTGCGCGTCGCGGGTACATCCACGTCCAGCGCCGCAAAACTCTCCGCGGCCACATGCAGTTTGTGCGCGCCCGCGGAGACGCACTTGAAGGCGAAACGTCCGTTGGCAGAGGTGTGCGTCTCGGTGCCGTCGTCCAGGGTCACAGCCGCTTCGGCCACGGTTGCGCCGGTCGCATCGCGTGCAATGCCAGACAGCGGCGCGCCGTTGGTGCAGGCTTCCGCGTCACTGGCACGGACCTGTGCCTGGACCGATTTGGAGGCATGCGGGAGCATGAGCGCTGCCACAGAGGCAACGGCGCGAAGCTGCTGTTTCATGATGGTCTTCCTTGTGGAGCCTGGGTCGCTTACAGAGAGATACGCAACATCTTCACGTGCAACATGCGAAGTTTGCGTATTTCTCCATGAGCCATGCGGACCTGTACGCAACCTGGCTTGCAGAGGTTCCGGCTTCTGCAACTAATTTCTTCAAACCTGTAAGTCGGCCTGCTGGGGAACCCTGGAAAGGCGCGCTACCCTGACATGGCATGCCGATACTTTCACTCGCAACCGATGACAACGACCCCATCCGCGGACGCGCGCGCGTCGGTGCTGCGGAAATCACCATCTGCACCGATGGCACCTGCCGCTTCGACGGTGGAGCCATGTTCGGCGTGGTGCCCAAGACGCTGTGGTCAAAGAAGGTGGAGGCCGACGACCTGAACCGCATCGCCATCGGCCTGAACTGCGTCGTTGTCCGCATCGGCGGCAAGACGGTGCTGATCGAGACCGGCTTCGGCCACAAGCTGTCGCCAAAGCTGAAAGACATCTGTGCGACGCAGGAGCGTCTGCCAGCTTCGCTGGCCGCTGCAGGCATTGCGCCGGAACAGGTTGACATCGTCATCAACACGCACCTGCACTGGGACCACTGCGGCTGGAATACCACGCTGGATGCGGACGGCGTGCCGCAGCCCTTCTTTCCCAATGCACAATACATCGCGCACGCTGGCGAGGTGGAACATGGCCGCCGGCAGTTCGAGCGTGACCGCATCAGCTACGTTGCCGCCAACTACGAACCCATGATCGCGAGCGGCCAGATGCGCCTGATCGAAAGCACGGAAGCTGACATTTGCCCAGGCGTCCGCGTGGAGTGTTTCCCAGGCCACACGGAGCAGTTGATGGCCGTGCACATCGAAGACGGCGGCGAACATGCCTGCTTTATCAGCGACCTGATCCCGACAACGGCGCATCTGGACCTTGGATGGGTGATGGGCTTCGATCTGGACCCGATGCGCACCATCGAGGAACGCAAGCGCTTCTATGCACGTGCAGTGCCAGAAGGCTGGCTGGTGCTGTTTCCACACGATCACCGTGTTCCCGTAACGAAACTGGAGTGGGACAAGGGTGGCCGAGTTTCGCCCCTGCCACTCTGAGAGACGCCTATACTCGTTCAGAACTGGCGGAGACCCTTACTTGGCACCTGCAGGCACATCGGCGGAAACAGTAGACATCATTGCCCGGCAGCGCGGCACCCTGCTGCGTGAGACAGGCCTGCTAGACCCGGAAGTGCAGTCGGAATTCGATGACCTGGTAGCGCTGGCAGCCCTGCTCTGCGGCAAGCCCATGGGTGCCATGACCCTGCTGGACGAGACCACGCAGCTGATGAAGTCGCGCGTCGGCCTGAGCGGTTCGCCCACCATGCCGGTGCGCAACTCTCTTTGCCAATACACCATTCAGGGTGACGGGCTAATGCTGGTGGAGGATCTGGCTGCGACCTCCTCCTACGAAAGCTCACGCCAGTGGCAGCAGGAATCGGGTGTTCGTTTCTACGCAGGCATGCCACTGTTCAGCGATGGCGGCCTGGCCCTGGGTGCGCTGTGCGTCATGGACACGCAGCCTGCGACGCTGACAGAACAGCAGCAGCATGCCCTTGCCATTTTGAGCCGCCAGGCCAGCTACCTGATTGCATTGCGGCAGCATGCCATCTCCATGCAACGGATCGCAGGGGAACGGGACCGATCCCAGAAGATGCTCGACACCATCCTGGACCACGTCCCCGTGGGCATCTATCTGAAGGATCGTGCAGGCCGCATTTGTTTTTACAACCGCAGCATCGCGGACCGCTTTCGCATTGACCGCACCGCCTGGCTGGGCAAGGGCAGCACCGAACTGTGGGATGAGCAGACAGCCAAGACAATTGTTGAGGAAGACACTTCAGTGCTGGAGAGTGGCATGGCGCATGAAAGCTTCGTTGCTGTACCGGACGCGGACGGCCTGCCGATCTATTGGAAGAGTTACAAGGTGCCCTGCCTGAATGCAGATGGCGAACAGATGCTGGCCTGCTGCTCGATCGACCTGACCGAGCAGATGCGACGTGAGGCCGAACTACAGCAGACGCGCGACGACCTGGAAGAGGCCAATCGCAAGCTGAGTTCCCTGGCCCTGACCGATGCGTTGACTGGACTGTGGAACCGCCGCGCCTTCAACGCACAACTGGAAACCAGCGTCATGGGTGCGCAGCGGAGCCATCGTCCAATGACCCTGATGCTGATTGACGTCGACCACTTCAAAAGCGTCAACGATCGGTTTGGCCATCCCTATGGCGACACCGTTCTGAAAGAGATTGCGACCCTGCTGAACCACGCCAAGCGAGCGGAAGATTCTGCATGCCGATTTGGTGGCGAGGAGTTTGCCGTGCTGATGCCTGGCACCGACATTCGTTCGGCTCGCCACCTGGCCGACCGCTTGCTGAAAGCAACCCGCACCTACCAATGGGACAAGACGCCCGTCACAGTCAGCATCGGTCTTGCCATGTGTACGCCAACAACGGTTTCCGATGAACTGGTGGACAATGCCGATGCCGCCCTGTACCAGGCCAAGCGCGAAGGCAGGGATCGCGTCGTCCTGTACACGGCTCCGCCTGCACTTTCCACTCCCAAGTAATGTCCCGGCAAAATTAACGCCGACAGGCCGTGTCCGCTTACCGCGGTGTGCAATGCCCTGGGGCCAAAGCGTTCCTGTGGGTAGCGAAACAGTCAGCCGGTAGGCGTTCACGCACGGAAGCACGCAGGTTGCTGTCGTACAGGTAAAAAGGAATCTCCATCTCCAGCGGCTTCGGTGCCAGCAGGACCTTGTGCTCTTTCCAATGCAGCGGCGCCGTGGTCAGCGGCAGCTCAGGATTCGCCTGCCAGGCCAGCACCTGCGGTGCCCAGGCTGGGTCGTATGAGTTGGATCGCCACTGCCGGGCAAGGTCAAAAAAACCGGAAAAGAGTACGAGACACACAAGCACGCGGCAGATCCGCAGACGTCGCGAACCCGCAGGCAGTCGAAGGGCGGCGAGCAGGACCGCAAGTGCAAGGCACGCATTGCTGACCACGTGGTAGCGGTCGCCGTCGCCAAGCACGTCGGCCGGTCCGCCCATAATGCCGATGCTGGCGCAGGCCGCAAGGTAAAGTGCCAGGCACAGCAGCAACACGGGCAGCCTGCCCGGTTTGCGGACCAGCCGGAACAGAAAGCCCCAGGCCAGGATCGCCAACAGGGCAACAACGGCATACATCAGCGCTGAACCGGACCGGACAATGAACAGAGTAAGCGGCCGATACAAGATCCGGGAGCCAAATGAGAGCAGCACTTCATTTGTGAACAGGCTGCCGATGTAGACAGTCAGATTCTGCTGCGGCAGGCTGCGCGTACTGTACGGAATGGCGCGCAGCACCGTGACCAGCTGCACCAGCGTAAGCGCACCCACCAGCAACGCCTGCCACCATGCCGCCAGCGTTCGGCGAGCAATAGCCTTCCACAGAAAGGCCGGCGCCATAAAGCAGACATACAGCCCCGTCAGGCTACCCATAGCCAGCAGCAGCGACCGGGCGACGCGGTGCCTGGCAGGCGACGAAAGCAGAACCAAAACTGCAGCGACACCAAAGAAATACTGGCTGTTGATCGTACTTTCAAGCGTGCGGGCGGTGCCGGCGGCCAGCAGCGCCACGCCTGCGGCAACTGCGCGCGTCCTGAAGCTGGTGAAACGCTCACACGTGGCCGCAGCCCACACCACCAGCAGGTGCACACACAGCGCTCCCCATGCAAACAGCAGCGGCATGTACCGGACTGGGAGCAGGCGCGTCGCGATCAGCGCGAGGCTGTTGGGCAGCAGCGAAAAGTAACCCTGGTGCGGTGCAAGAAACGCCCGCAGTGCCGTTGCCTCGCGAGCGTATCGAAGGTAGGTTGTACCTTCTTCCGCGTAGAGCATCCCACGCATAAGCGGGACCGGCATGGCCAGCACCAGCAGCAGAAACGACAGACCTACCAGCAGCCAAACCTGCCGAGTCGTGGAGAGGCGCTCACATTGATCGAGCCATCGCGTAGCGACGCCGGCGGCAGGGAGGCTCACGAGATAGTGACCAGCTTGGTCTTTTTGCCGAGCTTTACGGTCAGCGTGACGGGCAAGGTTGGCAGCGCAAACCGAACATCAGCGGCCACCACGCCATCGACCTTGACGGCGCTCTCAGTGCGTTTCCGGCGAGCTTCGCCCATGCTGGCTGCCAGGCCCGCAGCTACCAGCATCTTGTCGGTCCCGATGCTTGCTGGCTCTGCCTCGAAACCAAGATCGTCCTTGCTCAGCGTGACTCGTTCGGTGTCCTCGCTGACACCGCCTTTTTGAAATTGCGTGGACCAGTTTTCCTGCGCACGCATCGCCGCATCTTCTGACGAAAAGCCTGCGGTGATGGTGCGCGCCATGGCTTTTTTAGCTTCCATGGGATGCAGCGTTCCCGCCGCTACCTGTGCCTGCATGGCTTCGATCTCACTCTGCGAAAGGTCGGTCAGCAGCGTCCAGTAGCGCCACATCAACTCGTCGCTCACCTGCATCAGCTTGCCAAACATCTCGAACGGCGACTCATTGACACCAATGGCATTGCCCAGCGACTTGGACATCTTCTGCACGCCGTCCAGCCCCTCGATGATCGGCATCATCAGCACGATCTGCGGCGGCTGCCCGGCGGAGCGCTGAAGGTCACGGCCGCGCATCAGGTTGAACTTCTGGTCGGTGCCGCCAAGCTCCACATCGCTTTCGAGCGCGACCGAGTCATAGCCTTGCGCGATGGGGTACATCAGCTCATGCAGAGCAATGGGTTCCTCGTTCTGGAAGCGCTTGTGAAAGTCCTCGCGCTCCAGCATCTGCGACACGGTGAACTGCGACAGCAGGCGCACGAAGTCGGCATAGCCCAGCTTGTCCAGCCACTCTGAGTTGTAGCGGACCTCGGTCTTCTCGCGGTCGAGAATGCGGAACACCTGCTCCTGGTAAGTGGTCGCGTTCTCTGCAATCTGTTCACGCGTCAGCGGCTTGCGCGTCTGGTTCTTGCCGGTGGGGTCGCCGATCAGCGCGGTCGAATCACCAATCAGGAAGATGACCGTGTGGCCAAGCTGCTGGAAGTGGCGCAGCTTGCGCATCAGCACGGTGTGGCCCAGGTGCAGGTCGGGAGCGGTGGGATCAAAGCCCGCCTTGATGCGCATGGGCTTGCCCGTCGCGATGGACTGCTCGATGCGCTTGCGCAGATCGTCGAGCGGAATAATTTCCGCGGCACCTTTGGTGATCAGATCGAGTTGTTCCTCGACGGGCGGGAACAGTGCGTTCGTTGGGTTGGACATAGACATCCTAAGTATAGAAGTCCATGCCCGACCGCAAACACAAACCGCAAGCCGCACCGTCCACGCATCTGCCAAAAACCTGTGCCGCGTGTGGGCGCACCATCGAGTGGCGCAAGAAGTGGGAGCGCGACTGGGACCACGTAAAGTTCTGCAGTGACGCGTGCCGCGCCCACAAGCCTGGCGCGCGCGACGCTGCGCTGGAAGCCGTGATCCTCGATCTTCTGCAAAAGCGCGGAGGAGGCAAAACCATCTGCCCCAGTGAAGCCGCACGGACGGTCGCCGGTGACGGCAAACTGTCAGACGACCGCACCGCTTGGGAGCCGCTGATGGAACCCGCACGCGCCGCCGCACGCAGGCTGGTCGCCGCGGACCGCATCGTCATCACGCAGGGCGGCAACGTGGTGGATGCTTCCACTGCAAAAGGTGCCATTCGTTTGCGATTGCGCTGAAGTTCTGCCGGATGAAGTGCAAAGAAGATGCCGGCATGCGAACGCGGTTGCCGTTCCGCGCTTCTAAGCTGTGATGGCTACTGCAAAGAAATCCGCCAGCACCAAGGCCCCCGCGAAGAAGTCCGCGGCCAAGAAGTCCACCGCAGCGAAGAAGTCCCCGGCGAAGGGCGCGACGAAATCCGCAGAAACAAAAACCGCCGCGAAGCGCAGCCACATTACCGGCGCGGACACGAAGAAGACGCCGGGCAAGAAGTCTGCCGCCAAGAAGGGTGCGAAGAAGGACTCCTCTGCCAACGCGTGCTGGCCCGGGTTCGAGCCGACACCCGGCAAGAAGCAGGGTGAAAAAGGCAGTTGCAAGCCCAAGGCGAACAAGTCTGCCGGTGAAAAGAAGGGCGACCAGAAGGCCGCCGCAGCCTCAAAGCTGAGCGGCCAGCGCAAGTAGCTGCGTGGCAGCCCGACTCGCTTAGAGCTTCGGGCTGCCTGTCACCTGTGGCCCCGCACTGAAGATGCCTGCAAAGGCGTATCGATACGCAAAGATCAGGAACGCTTCGATCGCGATCAGAACAATCGCCAACACCGGGTTACCGTGCTGGATCAGAACGGTGAACAGGAAGATGTTGAT
>JBPBPZ010000357.1:0-14564 GCA_050954525.1 Janthinobacterium lividum | reverse complement strand
GCGCGCACCTTCGGCTTCCGCGAAGACGAGCCCATGCTGCGCAATATGGGTCTGATCCGTGGTGCCACAGACAGCTGCGCCATCATCATTGGCGGAGCTGCCGTGCAGAACGGGCCACTTCGCTTCCCGGATGAATTTGTGCGGCACAAGGTTCTAGACCTGATCGGCGATCTGGCGCTGGCAGGGCGGCGCATCCAGGGTCGCGTAGTGGCAGAGCGTGCCGGCCACGCCATGCACACGGCGCTGGTCAGCAAGCTGCTGAAAGACCGCTCCGCATGGGAGCTTGCACCGGAGTTCGACGACGAACT
The DNA here is from genome assembly GCA_050954525.1 of Janthinobacterium lividum. GTDB lineage: Bacteria > Acidobacteriota > Terriglobia > Terriglobales > Acidobacteriaceae > Terriglobus. The sequence continues at coordinate 14,256 of JBPBPZ010000357.1, read as the reverse complement.
GGTTGCCATGCCTTCTAGCAGCGACATGTCTCTGCCAACAGCAGTGCCCGCGTAGCCACATGCCGCTTGCCGCCATAGCACTTGGATCGAATCTGGGCGACCGGGAACGCACCCTGATCCGGGCGCTTGGCGATCTCCACCGCCTGGGAAACGTCACGGCAGCTTCCACATTTCTGGACACCGAGCCCGTCGGATACCTGGATCAGCCCCGTTTCCTGAACGCTGCCGCGTTACTGGAAACGCAGCTTTCCCCTTCAGAGCTTCTGCGGGCTTTGCTGGAAATCGAAGGTGAACACGGCCGCGATCGCAGCCATGGCATCAGCAAGGGGCCACGCACGCTGGATCTCGACCTGCTGCTGTATGACGATGCCGTGATGTCAACGGGCGATCTGGTGTTGCCGCACCCGGAACTGCACCGCCGCGGCTTTGTTCTGCAACCCCTGGCGCAGGTCGCACCGGACTGGCTGCATCCCACGCTGCGCCTCACGGTCGTCCAGATGCTGCGCAAGATGTCCCAAGGGGATTAGGCCAGTCGCGCCGTTATACTTGTGTACAGGCGGTCCTGGCTCGTAGGCGCGCGGGTACCCATGTCAAAACACAAAGAAAAGCCGGATGGTTCCGACGCATCGGACAAAGCAGATGAACTCCGGGCCATGCTTGCGATCAGCCGCGCCCTTGCCGATCCGAACCGCGTAGAAGTGTTTCGCCGCATTGCCGGAGCAGAACAGACCGCCTGCATGCAAATTCGCGAGTGTCTTGGTATCAATCCAGCCACCTTGTCGCACCACATGAAGCAGCTGGAAGCAGCCGGTTTGATCGAAACCGTTCGTGATGGAAAATTCGTTCGCGCGCACCTCCGTCGCAAAGTCTGGAAGACTTATCTTGCCTATTTGAAGACGCTTGCAGCCTAGTGATTGCGCGGCCTTTCCGAAACACTCTCATCAAGATAAAAATGTTCCTGAATCGGCCTGCCTCTACACCACATCATTTTGATGGTTGTAAAAGTTTCGAAAAGGGTGAAGAGCAATGGGCAAGCTGGATGGAAAAGTAGCAATTGTGACAGGCGCGTCAAAAGGTATTGGAGCTTCAATTGCGGAACACCTGGCAAAGGACGGCGCTTCGGTGGTGGTGAACTACGCTTCCTCGAAGTCAGGCGGCGAAGCTGTTGTAAAGCGCATTACGGATGCCGGTGGTAAGGCGATTGCAGTGGGTGCGGATGTCTCCAAGCCGGAACAGATTGCAACCCTCATCGCCGAGACCGTGAAGGCCTACGGCAAGATCGACATCCTGGTAAACAACGCGGGCGTGTACGAAATGCTGCCTCTCGAGGCCATCACACCCGAACACTTCCATCGGCATTTCGACCTGAACGTGCTTGGTCTGCTGCTGACCACACAAGCCGCGGTCAAGGAGTTCAACCCGGCTGGCGGCTCCATCATCAACATCAGCTCCGTTGTGGGCAAGGCTCCCTTGCCGAATGGTGTTGTGTACGGCGCGACCAAGAGCGCAGTGGACGGCATCACGATTGGCCTGGCGCGCGAGCTTGGGTCACGCAAGATTCGCGTGAACAGCGTCAGCCCCGGGCTGGTCGAAACCGAAGGAACGGCCGCTTTCATTGATGACTTCGCGAAGTTTGTCGTCCCGGGAACTCCGCTGGGCCGCGTCGGCCAGCCGAACGACGTTGGCACGGTTGTTTCGTTCTTCGCCTCGGATGATTCCGCATGGATCAACGGCGAGGCGGTCTCGGTAAGCGGTGGAAACCGCACGTAGACCCCACAGGGCAATCCAAAACCAGCCGCGCAGATCAGTGGGGAGACGTCTCAGACGTCTTCCCATTTCTGTCGGTAAACGGTCCGATCCTACAATGCCTGGATGGACCCGCGCATGCTGCTCCATGACCTCAATACGTCGGCACAAAAGATCTGGAAGCAAGCGTCCGCACACTGGTTCTGGTAGCCTCACCGCACCATGTTTCCGCGTCGTCTCAACCGTGCGAAGTTCGTCGTTGTGCTGCTGTGCGGGACTGTCTGTGCGGCGCAGGCGCCTTCACCGGGGCTGCGGTATGGGGGCACGGTGGGCCAGCAGAAGGTCACCCTGCTGCTGGAGGTTGCGGGCGAAGCCGTAGGCGGTGGGTACTACACCTACGATCGCCAGAAGGGCGACATCCGGATTGTGGACGTCCGGCAGTTTGGAACTACGGTCGTCCTGCAGGACGAAGACGGCAACATCCTGCACCTGCATTTTGAAGATGCAGCAGGCGAAAAGACAGGCAGCCTCCAAGCAGCAGACCTGCTGGAAGGCACTCTGGACCGCGGTGAGCTGGATTTGCCGGTGAAGTTACTGCGTCTCAAGCAGTCTGAAAAGTAGCCTTGATGTGACGTTCGCTGGCACTCGCGTCAGTGACGGCTACACCCGACTAACGCCCGGCCACCAGCGGCTTGCGCCGCTCTGTTTGCACGTAGGTGTAGCGAATCCGGTGGATCACCGTCACGGTGCTTAGAAACGCCAGCACCCACAGTGCCGGAGCCATGACGCCCCACGTGTCGCACAGCGCGCCCAGAATGACCAGAACGATGCGTTCCGGCCGCTCCATGAAGCCTACCTTGCAGGAACCGATCAGAGCCTCGGCCCGTGCCCGCGTGTAGCTGACCATGAGCGACGCCGTCATGGCAAACGCGACCAGCACGACGTACACAAAGCGATTGCCACGGGCGTAGTAGACCAGCAGGCCGAAAAAGATTGCCACGTCAGAGTAGCGGTCGATCACGGAATCGAAAAAAGCTCCAAAGACCGACACCTGGTTGGTCGCACGCGCCACCCGGCCGTCCACCATGTCGAACAGCCCCGCCCCAATCAGGATCAGGCCAGCGTAGAAAAACATGCGGTGCGCGTTGGATCCGCGCGCGTAGCCGAAAAAGAACGCTGCGGCGATGTTGATGATCAGGCCGATGAACGTCAGCGTATTCGGCGAAATGTTCGACAGCGCCAGGCCGCGCACGATCTTGTGCAGCAGCCATCCACTGCCTTTGCCAAAGGCACTTGTCCAGGTAAATCGCGAACTCATCGTATGTCGTGCCCCGTCCAAAAGCCCCGTCTAGTGTACCTGCCAAGACGCGCAGGTTCTTTGACGCTGGGTCTATGTGAACACAGTCGCGGGGCGGGGCGGACACCTCTCTGCGGCACAACGCGCATCTTACTTTTCGGAAGGTAGATAAACACCATGGCAAAAGCAGAGACCAAGAACGGGACCGAACTGCCCACCCGTATGTACAAGAACCGCGTTGCACTTTCAGATGATGTTAAGACCCAGGTTGTGACCGAGATGAACCGGACGTTGGCCGCGTCGCTCGACATGTATTCCCAGGCCAAGTTCGCACATTGGAACGTCAAGGGCATCAACTTCTACCAGTTGCACCTGGTATTCGATACCGTGGCGAAGACGATCTTCAAGCAGATCGATCCCATTGCCGAGCGCATCACGCAGCTGGGCGGCATGGCGAACGGTACGGTCCGGCAGTCTGCGGCGTCCAGCGCGATCCAGTCCTACCCTGTGGAATCGGTTAGTGGCCCCGATCACCTCAAGGCCCTTGCTGACTCCCTGGGCACCTACTGCGGCCTTATGCGCGAAGTGTCCAGCAAGATCGACGATATCGGCGACAAGCCCTCGGCTGACTTCTTCAACCAGCTGATTGTGGATGCGGAAGAGGAGCTGTACTTCCTTGAGAGCCACATGGAAGCCGGCGAAGTTCAGTAACAGTATTCAAGGTGAAGAAAAGGGCTCGCACTGTGCGAGCCCTTTCTGCTGCCTTGAACTGGCCCTGTCAGGCGGCGTCGTGGATGGTGGAAACTTTCAGGATCTCCAGTTCACGCTTGCCATTGGGCGTCACTACCGTGGTTTCGTCGCCCACCTGCTTGCCTACCAGCGCTCTGCCAATGGGCGAGGTGGTGCTGATCAGCCCTTTGGTCACGTCGCTCTCTTCGCTGGTGACTAGCTTGTAGGTCAGCTCCTCGTTCTTGCTCTGGTCGAACACAACGATGGTCGAACCGAAACCGGCGCGATCGTGCGGAATGTTGGCCAGGTTCACCAGCGACAGTTCGGCCATGCGCCTTTTCAGCTGTCCCAGGTGTGCATTCACGAACTCCTGTCGCTGTTTGGCGGAATGGTACTCGGCATTTTCACTCAGGTCGCCAAGTGCGACAGCCCGCTTGATTTCGGCAGGCAGTTCATTCGTCAATTCATATTCGAGCGCTCGGATTTGTTCTTCGAGCTTTTTGGTAACGTCCAGCATGTATGTTCCGTTCCCCTGCAGATGGCGTGCGGCGCTGGGCGCAAGCAGCGACTCCGCGTAATTGCTGATTATAGCGACCGGCCTAGAGCTTCTGCGACGTGGGATGAACTGGCGGGTCGGCTAATCTGTCCTGGGCATCCAGCCAGTCCTGCAGGATGACAACGGCGGCGTACTGGTCGAGAACGCCCTTGCGGCTTTCGCCCCGTGGGTAGCCCAGGCGGTCCATCAACTCGTGCGCCGCCGTGCTTGAGAGACGCTCGTCCTGCAGGTACACGGGCAATTGGAACTCGTCCCGAACGGCTGCGGCAAATGCCTGCGCCTTCAGGGCCTGCGGTGACAGGTTTCCGGACATGTGCAGGGGGTTGCCTGCAACCAGGCCAGCGACTCCATGCTTCCGGATCAGCCGGGCGATGTTCTTCAATTCCTGTTTCTGGCTGGAACGAGCCATGGTAATCAGGGGCTGGGCGATTCCAAGCGCGTCTGTCATGGCAATGCCAACGCGGGCGTCACCAATATCCAGACCCAGGATGCGCGGCTTTAGCTCCATGCCATATCCATAGTGGCCGTTAAATCCTCGAACCGCGTGTACAAAGCTGTCAGCCTAGGTCCGAGGAGCCGCCGGTTGCCAGCGGCTCCTCCTGTTAGCTTCTGCCCAGAACTTCGAGCCGTACATGAGCCAGGCCCTGTTCCAACATGCCGATCTGGCGTGCGGCGGCGGACGAAAGGTCAATGACCCGGTTTGGCGAAAACGCACCCCGGTCGTTAATGCGAACAATGACCGAGCGCATGGAACTGAGATTTGTGACGCGTACCAGCGTGCCCAGCGGCAAAGATTTATGGGCAGCTGTCAAGAGCGACTCATCGTACTCTTCGCCGGAAGCAGTTTTGCGGCCGTTCCACACGTCGCCGTACCAGGACGCAAGCCCTGCCAGCGGATTGATATGGAAGTGGGGGAGCAGACGATGGTGCGTCTCAGCGGCAATGACGGGGGGCGTCGGCGGATGCGGAGCGGGCGCCAGAGGGGCCACTGTGGCGTGCAGTTCCATCCGGGTAAGCACACCGGTAGCAACAGCCACGGTTCCGGCAACCGTAGTGCTAACGGCGGCAACTGCCGTCATGGCGATGCCAAGTGCAAGTTGCGGACGCCGGCGAGCCAGCCTGAGCAGGGCGCGCGCGTGAAACAGGTTGAGGGAGGAGGAGAGGTCTTTTACCCGGAGTGCCATACTGCGGCGTTGCCGTGCAGGACGTGATGTTTGCTGGTCCGAACCGTTTTCGGTGATGTGGATCTTCAAGCAGTTACCTGCGAGAGGGAAGTACCTGGCAGAAGGCATGGGCGCAGGCTGGTCCCATGCTGGTCAGAGGATGCCTTTATCGGTCCCGGATCGAAAGCCATCACTGGCAAACGTCTGGACACGTGGCTTCCTGAGCTCCGCTGTCTTCTTCCGTCTTCTTTCCTAGGGATTTGGGCGCTCTTGGCGGCACCTTGCCACAACTGTCAAGGCCAACATAGCCTTGGCTACTTGCCGCGCTCCTAAGCAGGTTCGCAACGGCTTGGTCCAGTCCGTCTGCCCAGGCTCCGTGACGGAGCGGGGAAGTACCGTGACCGGCCACCCGCCTAGTCTATCCCGTTTTGAACTCCCCGCAAACCCGTTGAGCGCCAAAAGGAGTCGGCTGCCCCGGCGTGGAGTGGTAGCAGGTGACGCATACAAAGTCGTTTACGATGGCTGCTGAGGGCTTTATGGACACTTCGTTTGCCGCGCGCCGCACCGAGGACATTGCACTGGACCTGCTGAAATTCATCGCTTCCACCACCAACGTCGCTCGCAACGCAGGCAGTGGAACCCCGGGCTTCAGCAGCGGAACCGTGCAAAAAGGCGAGGACCAGGTAACGCACCTGCTGGAGCTTTACAGCCGCTGCCGCGAAGCCGTCGAGACCGGAACCAAGTAAGTGGGGAATCGGGAGTCCACCACGCCGATTCGCGTCGCCGTGGTTGGAGCGGGCGCATTTGGGCGGAACCACCTGCGGGTGTACAGCTCGCTGCCCCCGGCAGAGGTTCAACTGGTCGCCTGCGTGGATCCCTACCCAGCTGCACGCGATGCGGTGGCCGATCAGTACGCCATCCCCGTGTTCGATTCCGTGGGGTCGTTACTTGCGAGCGGCATCCCTGTCGACGCGGCCAGTGTCTGTACGCCCACGACGCACCACGCCGCCGCAGCGATTGAGTTGCTGCAGGCAGGCGTCGATGTGCTGATCGAGAAGCCCATTGCCGCCTCGCTGGATGAGGCGGATGCAATCCTGGCCGCGTCTGCGCGGCATGGCCGGGTAGTGCAGGTGGGACACCTGGAGCGCTTCAACCCCGCGGTCACCGCAGCCATGCCACTGCGCAACCAGCCCATGTTCTTTGAGTCGCACCGCCTCAGCGTGTTTACACCGCGATCGCTCGACGTGGACGTGGTGCTCGACCTGATGATCCACGACCTGGACGTGGTCCTGAGCCTGGTGGCGTCCCCGGTTCGCGAGGTGCGTGCGGTGGGCCTGCCCGTGCTGTCGCAGAAGACTGACATTGCCAATGTCCGCGTGGAGTTTGAGAGCGGCGCCGTCGCCAACTTTACAGCGTCCCGCATTTCTACCGAGCGGGTGCGCAAGCTGCGCTTTTTCCAGCCGCACCAATACCTTTCGCTCGACTACGCTCGGCAGGACGTCCTGATGATCGACGTCACCGCCGCCGCTTCGCTAACCCCGGCGCAAATGGCGGCCCTGTTTGCGGCGTCGGGCAGTGGCTCCATGGACGAGTCGCACACGGCTGCGGAAGTCGAGGCCCATCTGCAGTCGCTGAAGTCCGGCGGCGGCAGCATGGCCAGCGATCTGGCTGCGCGCAGTGGGCTGCCCGCAGAGGGCGAGCCCCAGGCGCATCCTTCGCAGGGGCTTTCACTGCGCAAGGTGCCTACCGAACCGGGCGAACCGCTGCGGCTCGAGATCGAGAGTTTTCTGCAGGCAGTGCGCAATAGAAACCAACCGATCGTCAGCGGCGAGGATGGCCGTGCCGCCCTGGCCCTGGCCCTGGAGATCAACCGCGCCATTGCGGAGCATGCAGCACGCGCAGGTCTGGTGAAGTAATGGAACTGGATAAGCAGGCACGGGCGGAAGCGGTCGCATCGCTGCAGCGCTATTTCCACGCCAACATGCCGGAGCCGATCGGCGATCTACCCGCTGGCCTGCTGCTGGACTACTTTCTGGAAGAGATTGGGCCTGCGGTCTACAACCGCGCCATCAGCGACGCCCAGGCACGCATGCTGAACCAGGTGGGCGACCTGAACGGCGACCTGTACGAGAAGCCGTTTAGCTACTGGCCTAAGGTGGATGCGAAGCGCAGGACCCGCCGCTGACTCAGCGAATGGCCTGCACGCTGTAGCGGAATAGCTGGTCGAAGTCTGTCCGAACGGTCAGGTCGGTGGACTCGTGCTTCGCAATGGCCGTCTCGATGGCCTTCTGCGCAGATTCGCGCTTGTAACCCAGGTTTACCAGCGCAGAAAGCACGTCGTCGGCAACCGGGCCCGCATGGAAGCCGCTGCTGGCCGTCGCTGCATGACCCTGAAGATCGTCCAGCTTGTCCTTGAGTTCCAGAACGACGCGCTCGGCGGTTTTCTTGCCGATGCCGGGAATCCGAACCAGTTGGGCATGGTCGCCGCCGCGAATCGCTCCTACCAATGAGCTTGCAGGCAAGCCCGACAAAACCGTGATGCCCAACTTGGGGCCAATGCCGGAAACGGTGATCAGGCGTTCAAAAAGGCGCTTTTCGTCACGATCCAGAAAGCCAAACAGTGCAATTGCGTCTTCGCGCACCTGCGTGTTGATAAACAGGCTCACCTCGGCACCCTCACTTGGCAGTGCGGAAAAGGTGGGCACGGAAATGGCAACGTCGTACCCAACGCCGGCACATTCGACGATGGCCTGGGAAGGCGTTTTGCTCAGGAGACGTCCACGAAGATGGGCAATCATGCTCCGCCGATTGTAGAACCTGCGGCCAGAGCGTCAGACCATCTGCTCCCCGGCATCTTCTACGCGCACGTCCTTGTAGTAGGGGCAGCCAAACAAACGGAAATCCTGCACCCGATGCAGCCGAACCTGCTTTTCGCGCAGCTTTTGCGGCATCTTCAGGCGAAAGCAATCAATTCCCTCGGAATCCACCAGCAAGAGTGCAGGCCGGGTGTCGCCGATGGAATCATTGGCGAACTCCACATGGCTCAGTTCCAGATTCCGTACGTGGCGGGCATACAGGCCGCTGGCCGGGATGTCGCCAAACATGTTCGGCTCCGGGTAGCCCTTTTCCAGTTCCTGCGGGATGCCGTCCGGCCCAAGCGGCGCGGGTCCGGCCTGCCCAAAGCCTGACGCTGCAAAGCCCCGGTCGGCACCTCCCATGCTGACGGTCGCCGCAGCCCCGGAACTTTGCGCGGGCAGGTGGTGGAAGTAGCTGTCGGAGATTTTCACGTCTTCCACGTTGTGGCCGGGAATACCGGCGATGATGGTCGGCATGGGGTCGCCGTCGTGGCTAACGACGTTGCTGATCAGTACCCGCTTCAGCGTGCCCACCGGGATCTCTGCCGGTCCACGCATGCGGGCCTGCAGCCGCAGAAATAGCGGGGCTCCGCGCACGCCGCGCATGGTCACGCCCACAAAGGTGATGTCTTCCAGGTTGGCACCGTCGGCGGTTTCCAGCGCAAATCCGCGGCAACGGTCAAAGGTGCAGTTGCTGATCGTGATGTTGCGAAAGCCGCCGTTCGACTCCGTTCCGCACTTGATGCGGCCATGCCCAAAGAAGCGGACGGGGTTCACATGCAGCTTCCAGGTGCCGTCCAGCACGGTGCCCATCTGGTAGCCGCCGGTCACGTAGCAGCCGGTAATGGTCACGTCCTGGGTGTCGCGGCGGTAGCCCAAGGCGTAGCTGCTTTTCGGGCAGATGCCGTCATCCCAAGGCGAGTTCACCGTGACATTGCTGATGCGCACGTTGCGGCAGCAATCCACGTCGATGCCGTCCCGGTTGGTGTCGATCTTGACGCTGTCGATGGCCAGGTTGTCGACGCCGGTGGCCAGAACGCCGAACCAGCCCGCCTGCAACATGGAGAAATCGCGCAGGTTCACGTTGCGGCAGTTCTTCAGCGCAATGGCCTTGTTGGCCACGCCGGGCCTGCCTGAGAGCGGCAGGTCAGGGTCGTCATCGTGGCCGCGGCTGAGGCCCTTGCCCCAGATCAGGCCCGGACCAAGGATGCCAATGTCGTGGAGGTTTTCGCCCCAGATCAGCGAGTTGTGCCAGTGATTGTGGCCATAGTCCTGGTAACTCTCAATAGCCGGGTTCTGTGGTTCGGCGGCGTCGTATCCGCCAGTCGCCACACCTTCCCGCGCCACGGACGCAGCCAGCAGCGTTGCGCCCTGCGAAAGGTATAGGTCCACCTTGCTCTTCAGGCGGATGGAATAGCAGGCGTACACGCCCGCCGGGAAAAGTACCGTTCCTCCACCTACGCTGGCGGCAGCTTCGATCGCGCGGTTAATCGCAGGCGAATCGATGGTGGTGCCGTCGCCCGTGGCACCGAACGTGCGCACATCGAAGTAGGCCCCAGGCGATGTGACGGCACTGCTGCCGTGGCGTGTCTGTGCGGCGAGTGGACTGGCCAGCGCGGACGCTCCACCTGCGGCACCCAGGCCGGCCATCTTTAGAAATTGTCGGCGAAGTGGATGCACGCGCTCACCTGCTGAATCAGATACGGCCTATCGTACCTTCAGCCGTGAGTTACCCGCCCAGGGAGGGCGCGATCAAGGCAGGAGAGCGCTGGAAGCATTTAGTTGCGACGGCGGTAGAGAATCTGGAAGCGGTAACCTGCGTTCGCTGGAAACAGCTTGTTGACTGCGTGCAGGCGTTCCGCAAGAGCAGGTGCCGAAAGCAACGGGTACTCGCGTTCGCGAAGGTCAGCGTAGTCGAAGTCAAGCGATAGCGAGAGCAGGTAAATCGCCAGTGCGTCAGAGAAGGCTGTCGCCTGGTAGGACGAGCGGGCCTTTTCGTCGATCTGTCCAGAGAACAAAAGTGGAGCCGGTGCGCCCGTAGTCGTAAGGGGTCGGCCCTGGGCCGCGGCACGTTCCTCCCAGGCATCCATGGAGGTTTCGCCGCGCACGTTGGTGGTCGCCTGCTTCCACACCAGGTCGGCAAAGTCAGCGGGTACGCCGGTGCCGTCTACAAAGTTGTGGGCGACGTTGATGCAGAACTCAAATGCCAGGGCGAAGCGGTCCGCGTGCAGCCGGCTGGAGAGGAACACGTATTCCGTGTCGCCCACCCAGGCATTCCGATGGCAAATCGCTTTTTCCGCCAACGCGGCGTCAAAGCCGGGGGCAATGAGCGTGCGGTCCGTGCCGCCAAACGCCTCTGTGTCGTCGCCATCGACGCGCGCCCCGGAAAGCGCCAGCGGAACAAACAGGTACACGTAGCGCGCCAGGCCCTGGGCCAGGCCAGAGGGCACAGCACCCACCAGTTTGGCAAGCTCGGCGGCGGAAGTATGGGGTCCGTCCAGCCTGCCCATGGTGGCGTACCGAAGCCCGTTCGGCGCGGTAGTCGTTTCTGCCTGGTTCGCGGCTTCTTCGGGCGTTAACAGTTCGGCTTGGAGCGTCTCAGTCATTGCACAGGTATTCTACTGTTCAGGCACAGTTCGTGGTGCCGGAAGCAGAGAGAGCATGGCTGAAACGAATCGCCCGAACACGCTGTACGCCCCCGGATATACCGGACCACGGCTTTTTGGAGCCCCGGTAGGCGATTTCTCCGTCCTGCAGACGTTGCTGATTACGGTCGCGGCGGGTTTGGCATCGTTTTTCGCAGCGACGTTTCTGGCGATCATGACGATCCTGGTGCTGACCCAGGCATTTCACCGGAACATTGACTTCTCCATCGCCTACCGCTGGGTCGGACTGCCGATCGGCATTGTGATGTTGCTGGCTACGGCCACTTATCTCGGATCGCTGCTGCTGTTGCGGATGAAACGGAAAGCTTCGGCCTAGGCATATCTTCCGCAACTGCGGAGCCTCTACACTTGGCGAACATGCCAGCCAGCCCATTTACCAGCGAGTACAACCAGCCCGAGCGGTACCGATGGACCATTGCGTTCCTGCTTGGTGTGGGCGTCCTGGTCAATTACTTCGACCGGGTGAACCTGTCGGTTTCGCATGACGCCCTGGTGACCAGCTTTGGCATCACGCCTGCCGTTTTCGGGCAGCTTTCCGCCGCCTACTCCTGGACCTACGCCGCCTGCCAGCTGCCTACCGGCGTGCTTCTGGATACGTTTGGCGTTCGCAAGGTTTCGCTTGGCTCCATCCTGATCTGGGGTCTGGCATCGCTGGCCGCCGCATTTGCTCCTGGCGTGTTGTTGTTTTTCGCGGCCCGTTTGTTGCTGGGCATCGGCGAAGCTCCCACATTCCCGGCAAACGCCAAGGCTGTGGGGGCGTGGTTTCCCGCGAGTGAGCGATCCCTGGCCACGGCCATGTTCGACAGCTCTGCGAAGCTGGCAAACGCCGTGGGCGTGCCCCTGCTTGGATTGCTGCTGTTGCGTGTGGGCTGGCGCATGTCGTTCGGATTTACAGCAGTGCTCTCGTTTGTGTATCTGCTGCTGTTTGCGCTGCTGTACCGCGAGCCGAATCGTTTCTCCATGCGCGATGTTGTGCTGGTGAATGAAGAGTCCGGCGATCCGCAGGCGTTGCTGGTTCCGCCACTGCCGCTTGGCCGCCTGATGCGCGAACGCAAGATCATCGGCCTGGCTATTGGCTCGGGTGCTTACAACTATGTCTTTTACCTTCTGCTCACCTGGCTGCCCACGTACCTGGCGCAGTCGCTGCATATTTCGTTGCGGCAATCGTTCCTGTTTACCGGTGCGCCATGGCTGTTTGCCGCAGCCTGTGGCTTGTTCATTGGCGGTTTCGTGGTCGATGGCCTGATTGCGCGCGGCTACAGCGCCCCAAAGGTGCGGCGGGCTGTGTTGGTTGGTGGAACGGTGTGCGGTCTGGGCATTGCCGGTGCGATTTCTGCCCACAGCGCAGTCTCCGCGCTCATCCCGATTTCGCTTGCCATTGGCGGACTTTCCGCCGCCTCGCCTGTGCTTTGGAGCATGCCGTCGCTGCTGGTGCCCAACTCCAGCACGGGCAAGGTGGGTGGCATTATGAACTTCTCTAACCAGATCTCGGCCATCGCCGCGCCGATCATCACCGGCATTACGGTGGGGCGAACCGGCGGGTACACCGTGGCCTTCAGCATTGCAGCCGCGTACCTTGCTCTTGGCATCCTGGCTTACGTGTTCCTGCTTGGCCGCATCGAGCCGCTGGAGATGACCCGCCGCGCCTGAGACTGTGGATAGACTGCCTTGGGGTTTGAGTGTCTGCTGTTAAAGCGGAAGATAAATTTATCACTCAGACGCCGAACGCGTATGTATTCCACAGAACATCCCGTAACTTTCCAATTAATTACCGTTGCGAAGTACCACAAACCTGGGAGATGGGGATTGGCCGAGCGGAAACGCTATGTCAATCCCCCCTTTTTTTACGCTGTTTGGAACGCACCCCGTCAGGCATCTCAGTATGAAAGTTGGCGTAAATACGTCTGGCGGGCTGTGTTGCGGCTTAGAGTGTGCAATGATTCGCATCACTGGAAACTGCTATGAACTACCTTCTGTCTTCTCTCCCGAATAGCATGAGACACCACCTGCTGAGACATGCCGTGCAGGTGGAAGTAACCCAGGGAACGGTGTTACACGAGCCTTATGAGCAGCCAAGGTTCGCCTATTTTCCGCTGCGGGGTGTCTGCTCCATGATGACCCGCACCCGCAGTGGGCACGCGGTGGAAACAGGCATGCTTGGCAGCGAAAGTTGCACCGGGGCAACCTACCTGATGGGACAGGCCGAGGTGCCCTCCCTGTATGTGCAACAGGTTACGGGCGTTAGTCTGCGCGTGCCGTACACAGATCTTCGGGACGGGTTTCGCAGCTCTGAACCCTTGCGTGACCGCATCCTGGAGTTAGTCCAGGTGTGGTCGCTGACCATGGGGCAATTAATTGCCTGCCAACGCCTGCACCAAACGGAGCAGCGGCTGGCGCGATGGCTCTTGATGGTCAGGCAGCGATCCAACGACGATGCATTTCAGTTGAGCCATGAGTTTTTAGCAGAAATGCTTGGCTGTGGCCGTCCGAAAATCACCTTGTTGTTACTGGCGTTCCGCGAGTCCGGACTTGTGGATTCGGAACGCAACGGATCTATCCGGTTGCGCGATGTGCCAAGGCTGCAGGCACTTGCCTGTGAATGCCACACCGTGATTACGGAACTGTATGCCGGCCTTTACAAAACGCCGGACGAGGACAAGCTGGTTACTTCTTGAGCATGGCCCGCGTGGAACCTACGGTAATGCCGCCATCCACCAGCAGCGTCTGACCTGTGACGTAGCGGGAAGCCTCGCTGGCCAGAAAGACCACCGCGCCATCCAGGTCGTTGGGTGCGCCGGGCCGGTTCAGCGGAATGCGTTCTTTCAGGTACTCCACCCACTCTTCGTTCTGGTACATGACCTTGTTCTGCTCGGTCTGAAACCAGCCGGGTGCCAGCGCGTTGACGGTGACGCCGTGCTTGCCCCAGTCGTCGGCCAGGCTCATAGTGAGCTGGCGGATGCCACCGCGGCTGGCGCCATACGGTGCCAGGCCGGCATAACCGAAGACGCTGGTGACGGAACTGATGTTGATGATGCGGCCGTAACCGCGTTCGACCATGCCGCGTGCGACTGCCTGGGCGACGAAGAAGGCACCGCGCAGGTTGGTGTCAACGACCGTGTTCCAGTCGTCCCAGCTGACGTCAAGCGCGGGCTTGCGGATGTTGCATCCCGCGTTGTTCACCAGGATGCCGATGGTGCCGCCTAGCTCCGCAGCAAGCGCTTCGGCAGCCGGGCCGAAGTCGGCA
>JBPBPZ010000370.1:0-14598 GCA_050954525.1 Janthinobacterium lividum | reverse complement strand
TCGGATCAATCCATTCCCGTGACAGTTCGCGTGCTCGCCGCATCCAGTCGTAATCTGACACCCTTGGTCGATCAGGGATTGTTTCGTAAAGATCTCTACTACAGGCTCAATATCGTGAGCCTCCGCATCCCTCCGCTGCGCGAACGAAAGCAGGATGTCCTGGTATTGGCTGAGTACTACCTCGACCAGCGGCGGCGTGGAAGTGCAGTCGCACACCGCCTTGGGGTAGATGCCATACATGTTCTACTGACCTACGATTGGCCAGGCGACGTGCAGGAACTGGAAAGTACCATCGATAGTGCCTGTGTCAAGTCGAGCGGCCCCATCCTGCACCCTATTGATCTGCCGTCGCAGCTGCAAAATGTGGTTGTGGCGAAAGAAGCACAGGAGGTCATGCGGATCGACGCTCGCGAGACAGTGCCAGTGCCGGTCGGACAAGCCCCCGTTGATCGGCGTGCACCTGCGGCTATTGTGTCGATCGCCGACTTGGAGCGTGAAGCCATTCTGCATACGATCCGCCAACTGCACGGTGACAAATTGATGGCAGCGAAGCTACTAGGCATCGGCAAAACGACGCTCTACCGCAAGCTGAAGGAATACGGCATCGCAGAGTAGCAGTAGTTCACCCGGAGACGCGAAGCCCTAAGGCTCCGCTCCGCAACTTCATCTGTCTTACTTGGATTTCTGCCTTTTACTATCTTTGCCCATTTTCTGTTTACGCGAATTGAGGCGTAATGGAAAAGAAAGTTCTTATCGTAACTGCTATCGAGGGCGCGGAGAACCTTGCGCGCGCTCTCTCACGTGACGCAGATGCCGTCGTCGAAGTGGCTCGTAGCCGTAGGGCTGCGCTGGCCAGGTTGCGGCGGGGACCCGTAACTGCAGTGCTGCTCGACACATCCCTGCCAGATTCTGAGATGACGACCTCTGACATGGTGTGGCAGAACGCCGATGGCGCGGTCCCGCTCGAGATTAACGTCGCCAGCCTCGGCGCTGCGGGAGTCGTGCGCCTGCTCCGCAATCTTCTTGATAACCGAGAGCAGGCCGAGATCATCGGGCGCCGTGTTGCGGCGAACGCAGTGGCTCAACAACTCAAGTCAACAATTACCAGTCTCCTGCTGGAAAGCGACATGATGCTGCGTGAACCTGCTACCCCTCCCGCTATGACAGAGAAGCTTCTCCACGTGAAAGAACTGGCCGACACCTTACGTGTACGCCTGGATGAACAAACCACCTTTTTGACGAATAGCTAAGTAGATATTGCCGCCGAGTGGCAGTGACCATTTTCACGCGGCGGCAAACGCTCTGCTATGCTGCCGAAAACACCTCAATGGTTAGCCTGGTCCCCGGACCATCGTCCGCCGTCGCGTGTGTAAAGGAGCAGCAACATGTCAGAGCAGGAACCAGTAAGAATCACCGTTCGTCCGAACGGTCCGTTACGTATCGAAGGTGCAGTTCACCTTGTGGACGCAGACGGTGCCGCTTGGGATCTGGGCGGTAAAACGGCGGTATCGTTATGTCGCTGCGGCTTGAGCGAGAAGCGCCCGTTCTGCGATGGATCGCATAACAAAGCAGGGTGGCAGTGCATGGCGTCGCCTGGCAATCTGACAGGCAAGTAGGCACACAGCAGTTTAGGAGTTCCCCGGAATGTCTTCTCACTCCATGCGTTTTGTCACCGCGTTGTGTATGCCTGCTTTGTGCGTCTTCGGAACGGCCACCTTGCCGATCCACGTGCATGCGGCAGCACAGCATAGTGCTGCTGCAGCTAAAGCCTACGTTCGTTCCGAGGCCATGGTGCCCATGCGCGACGGTGTCAAGCTGCACCTGGTGATCGTACGGCCGCAGGGTTCAGAAACCGGGGCTCCACTGCCCATCCTGATGTCCAGAACTCCTTACGGTGCCAAGGGTTCCAGCGAGAGCGTGAGCCAGTCCAAGCCAGAGCTGGCGGCAAGTGGCTACATCTTCGTCTTTGGCGACATCCGAGGCAAGTACGGTTCGGAGGGCCAGTTCGTCATGAATCGGCCACTCGTGCACAAACCTGGAGATCGGATTGATCCAAAGCTGGTGGACGAAAGCAGCGACACGTACGACACGGTTGAGTGGATGCTGAAGAACCTGCCCAACAACAATGGGCGGGTTGGCGTGCTTGGTGTGTCGTACCCGGGCTTTCTTGCGATGATGGCTGGCATCGACCATCATCCCGCGGTGAAGGCGATTTCGCCGCAAGCCCCTATGACCGACATCTGGATGGGGGATGATTTCTTTCACAATGGGGCGTTCCGCGAGACTTACGGCTACGACTACGTCCTGCAGCTGGAACGCGCAAAAGACGATCAGACTGTCAGCATGCCCGGTGATGCCTTCGACTACTTTCTGCAGCACGTCAATTTCGCAGGCGCTGCTGCTGACGCGAAGATGACAGAACTGCCTACCGCAAAGCGCTTCCTTGCCGAGCCGGAGTACTCCCCGTTCTGGCAGGCCATGGCTGTGGAGAAGCATCTGCACAGACCCGAAGTTCCCACGCTGGAAGTAGGCGGCTGGTGGGACCAGGAGGATATGTGGGGGACCCAGGAGGAGTACAGCAAGCTGCGGTCGCAGGAAGCTGCGAACGATCCGCAGCATAGGGTCTACCTTGCGCTTGGCCCCTGGAATCACGGTGGCTGGAACTCACAGGCAAGCAAACTAGGCGCGATTGACTTCGGCGAGCCTACCGGCGTCGAGTACCGCAAGTCGATGGAAGCGCCGTTCTTCGAGCTGTACTTGAAGGATCGGCCCGGCTTCAAACTGGAAGACACCGCCAGTTTCCGCACCGGCAGCAACCAGTGGCAGTATTATGCGCAATGGCCGCCGAAGGCCGGCTTTCATCCAGCGAAGCTGTACCTGGGCGCGAAACAGACCCTTAGCTTCACCGCGCCTGTAGCTACGTTCGAGACGAAGTACACCGCAGACCCGGCGAACCCGATT
Source organism: Janthinobacterium lividum (assembly GCA_050954525.1). Taxonomy (GTDB): domain Bacteria; phylum Acidobacteriota; class Terriglobia; order Terriglobales; family Acidobacteriaceae; genus Terriglobus. The sequence goes on along the minus strand of JBPBPZ010000370.1, from coordinate 11,637 downwards.
CCGTACCGGGAGCGTCCGGTGCAGTCCACGTATGGCAAGGACTCCAGGTGGCGCACCTGGCTGGTAAGCGATCAGCGCTTCGTCAGCAAGCGGCCCGACCAGGCCAGCTTCACCTCACCGGTGCTGGACCGCGACACTACGGTGACAGGCGACATTGTTGCCGACATTTTCGCGTCCACGTCGGGTACAGACGGCGACTGGATCGTGAAACTGATTGACGTCTACCCGGAGGACGCCCCGGGCGGCATGGGCGGTTACCAGTTGATGATCGTCGATGAAATCTTCCGCGGCCGCTACCGCAAGAGCTTCGAGAAGCCCGAGCCGATCAAGGCCGGCGCTGTTGAAGAGTATAAGTGGAGCCTGCACGGTGCAGACCACACCTTCCTGAAGGGTCATCGCATGTTGGTACAGGTACAGTCCAGCTGGTTTCCGTTGTATGACCGGAATCCGCAGACGTTTGTGCCTAACATCATGACTGCGCCAGCCGATAGCTACAAAGCGGAGACGATCACCGTCTACAGCTCGCCGAAGTATCCATCACACCTCGACGTTCTGCAACCCGACAACGAGCAGAAGGCGGACCTGAAGTAATCGTGTCCATCAAAACCATCAGCACGCGTACGGTGTACCAGAACAAGTGGTCGACCGTACGCGAAGACATCATTGAGCGCGCAGACGGCCAGCAGGGTCTGTATGGCGTCCTCGATAAAGAGCCCGCGTGCATCGTCATACCCCTTGAACACACCGCTGAGGGCGACTTCGTGACGCTGGTTCACCAGTTCCGATACACCGTGCAGGAAAGCTTCTACGAGTTTCCGCAGGGCGGCTGGGAGATGCCGGACCCGGACATCGAAGCTCTGGCACGCGGCGAATTGCGCGAGGAGACTGGCTTGACAGCTGGCCGCATGACAGAGATTGGCCGCAACTGGATCGCCTATGGTGCCATGCGGCAGATGCACCACGTCTGGCTGGCGGAGGATCTTCACCAGGAAGCAATGGATCTGGAACCCGAAGAGCAGGGCCTTACGGTTCACCGCGTCAGCGTAGATGAGTTCGAAGAGATGATCCGCGACGGGCGGGTAATGGACAACTGCAGCATCGCTGCCTGGGGTACCTACCTTGTCCTGCGGAAAGCCCATGAGCGATAGCCTCAACCCCCCGCACTTTGCCGATGGTTCTGCATGAGACCGAGACGGATTACAGCGTGTCGGGACGCTTGTTCTTTGGCACGGCTGCCTCCAGAAAGTTCGCAGCCAGTTGCTGCAACTCCGCTGCAACACCGGCTCCGCTCAGAGGCTTGCCGTGCCCAAGGGCAACCGTCTGTGGCCAGAGCTTTGCAAGCTGCTCGACGGAGTGGCGGGCAGCTTTCCAGTCTGATGTGAAGTAAGCGGGAGGGCCGTGGAGTTCCGGCTCCTGGACCAACGCGGCTTCAAAGAACGACTCTGGCTTGGTCGAGCAGAATGCATCTCCCACAATCAGCGTGCGATCTGCCTCACGGAAGAATGACACGTGACCGGGCGTGTGGCCTGGCGTGTGTAGCACGGTCCAGCCGGGCAGTTCGGGAAGGCCCGCCAATGAGTCTGTACCTGCAGTCGGGAGCGCCCGCAGACGACGGCCAAGATCGATCGGGTCCTTTGGGTACAGCGGAGACAGCAAAGACATGAAGCCACCACCCGCGCCCGGGTTCGGCGGAGGGTACGCACGCTCTCCTGTTAAGTAGGGGAACTCCAGCGGATGCGCATAAACCGGGATATCCCAGCGATCTGCCAACACTTTCGCTGCTCCGACATGGTCGAAGTGCCCATGTGTAAGCACGAGGGCAGAGGGCGGCTTGCCAAAGTGCTTCTCTGCCCAGCTTGCGATCAGAGAGGCAGAGCCGGGGATACCAGCGTCGATCAAGGTCCATGTGCCATCCGCATGGATTACGCCGAACACGTTGACAAAAGTGATCCGCAATCCAGACACGCCAGGTGCGATCGTGTCCATGGGAACTACCTGATCGTCGGGGATTGCTATGCCGTCCATGCTTGTCTCCAACAGGTAAGATGGCTCGGAATACCGGACCCTTCTGTAAGAGGCTTGAAACGGCGCGGCGGAAGTTAGTGGATCGTCTTCATCCGGCGGTTCATGAAATCCTGCAAAACGTAGCTGCCTAGCTTGTCCGGGCTGGTGAAGTAGGCCTTGCCGCGGCACATGGCGCTCACCTTCTGCACGAATTGCATCAGTGCAAAATCCTGCGCCAGCATGAAGGTGTTGATGACGATGTTCGCGCGCTTGCAGCGGCTGACTTCTTCCAACGTCTCCGCGATCACCATCGGATCCAGGCCAAAGGCATTGCGGTAGATGCGACCGTCATCCAGCGTGAGTGCTGAGGGCTTGCCGTCGGTAATCATGACGATCTGCTTCATGTCCTTGTTGGAGCGGGCCAGGATCCGGCGCGCCATCCGCAGACCTTCGCGGGTGTTGGTGTAATACGGTCCCACCTTCACGCGCGCAACCTGCTGTATTGGCAATTCTTCTGCAGAGTCGTGGAAGAGGACAAGGTGCAGGGAATCGCCTGGAAATTGCGTCCTGATCAGGTGTGACAGTGCCATGGCAACACGCTTCGCCGGTGTGAAGCGATCCTCACCGTACAGGATCATGGAGTGTGAGCAGTCCAGCATGACCACCGTGGCACACGAAGACTGGTAATCCGACTGGTGAATGACCAGGTCGTTGTACTCAACATTAAGCGGCAGGCTTAGGCCCTCGCGCTGGATTGCGTTGGACAAGGTAGCGTTCACGTCGAGGTTCATCACGTCGCCAAACTCGTACGGCTTGGACGACCCGCTGCTCTCGATTCCGCTGGCTTCGTAGCGAGTGTCGTGGCGCCCGCTGACGGCACGGCCCATGCCGCCAAGCAGGTCGCGCAGTGACTTGTAGCTGAGGAAGTCCATTGACTTGTCGGTCACGTGGAAGCGGACGTTGTCCTGCGGCGGTGCGGGCTGGGCGATCTCGCCGGGACCGGTGTTGCCCATCTGTGACTCGCCGACTTCGCCCGGCTGCTGCTGGATGTAGTCGCCCTGCTGCATGCGTTCTACCAGCGAATCGAGCATCTGTTCGCGCTGCTCGTCGTTCATCGCCTCGTACTTCTCCTGCATCTCCTCATCGAGGAAATCGCCGGCTTCCATCACCTGCCGCAGAGCTTCGCGCAGGTTCTCCAGCGTGTGTTCACCATCAAGTTCCTGGAAACGCGAGAACGGATCCTGAAAGCCGCTGTCGAGCATGAAGTCACTCAGCGCTTCCATCAGGTCGTCGAGGGCAATTTCGCTAGCCAGGTCGCCATTGAACTTTGTGTAACGAGTGCGCTTCATTCAAACCGCCAGTCGGTGTGCAAACGAATTGGCTTGCAAGGCGGTGAGCAGGAAAGAACCCCCTGGTCACCGCAAAGTTCATGCGCGTTCGATCAGATCTAGTTGAATCCGCGCTTCGACTTGCTACGGTTCTGCCAGTCCTGACCGTCACGATCTTTGTCGCGCAAGTCCTCCTGGAAACTCTGGGCGCGTTCTTTGCGTCCCTGCTTTTCGCCGGCGGAGAAGGTGTGCTCTTCCGTGCGGGACAGTCGCTTATGCGCGGTCATGCCTTCCAACAGGAATTCTGCGGCCGACACCAGGGCTTCGCTGCCTGCACGCTTCTCCAGACCAAGCGGCTTCAGCTTCTCGAAGAGACCCTGGATCTGCTGTAGCTCCGTGAGGGACTGCTCGGCAGACACTGTGTCGGACAACTGCACCGTGCCACCCAGGTTGAACCATTGCTCGATCTGCTGCGTGTTCACCTCGGCGAAGTAGCCGTCAAAGCTGCGCTGCACGGCAGTTTTGATGATGTCGCGGACGACGATGTCCGCACCGCGCATCTCGCCTTCGTACTCCAGCTCGATCTTGCCGGTGATGCCAGGCAGCGCGGTATAAATGTCGCCGATGCGCGGCACCGCAACGCTTTCGCCATGGGCCAGGGCCCGGCGCTCCGCGTTCGAGATGACAAGCTCCATGGTGGAGATAGGCAGACGCTGCGACACGCCGCTGCGCTTGTCCACGCGCTTGTCTTCGCGGGCGGCGAACGCAATCTGCTCGACCGTTTCGCGAATGTAGCGGGGAACGTAAATCTCGAGTGCGGAACGCGTGGACCACGCCTCCTGCTCGGTGACAGAAATCGCCTGCTCAAGTGAATCAAGGTAATGCGTCCGAATCTCCGATCCGATACGATCCTTCAACGGTGTCACGATCTTACCGCGCGCCGTATAGTCTTCGGGATTTGCGGAAAAGGTGATCGCAACATCCAGCTCAAGGCGGACAGGGTAGCCCTTAATCTGCACGTCGCCTTCCTGCATGATGTTGAACAATGCCACCTGAATCTTGCCAGCAAGGTCAGGAACTTCATTCACCGCAAAGATGCCACGGTTGGCACGTGGCAGCAGGCCGTAGTGCATGGTCAGTTCGCTGGAAAGCTGCTCACCGCTGCGAGCGGCCTTGATGGGATCGACGTCGCCGATCAGATCGGCTACAGTGACGTCCGGTGTTGCCAGCTTTTCGACGTAGCGATCGCTCGGGGTCAGCCAGGCAATCGGTGTCTCGTCGCCCTTGGCGGTGATCAGGTTCCGTGCATACTGCGACAGCGGCTTGTACGGGTTGTCGCGGATTTCTGAACCTGCGACATAGGGAACTACTGCATCCAGAAGCGTGGTCAGACCGCGCAGAATGCGGCTCTTTGCCTGTCCGCGCAGGCCCAGCAGGATGAAGTTATGGCGCGACAGAACGGCATTTACGATCTGCGGCACTACAGTATCTTCATAACCGACAATCCCGGGGAAGAGCGTCTCCTTCGCACGGAGCTTGGCGATCAGATTGTCGCGCAGTTCGTCCTTGACAGAGCGGGAGACGCGGTCAGCGGTCCACTCGCTCGTCCGAAGTTCACCTAGGGTCTGTGGAAGGGTCTGCAACGGGAGCGGATGAGTGTTTGCCATCACCAGTAAGTATACGAGCGTTGCAGGATGTACAAGACCCTGCTAGTAGCCCGCTTCCAGTTCGTCAAGCAAAGCCTGCATTTCTGAAGCGGCGTGGGCGTTTCCGGTGCGCGCTGCGGCATCAAGTCCTGCCTGCAGGCGCGCTTTTGCTTCGTCTGTCCGGTGCAACTTGGCCAGGGTCTGGCCGCTCATCTGGTAGGCGGGCACGTAGTCCGGATTGTGCGTGGTGGTCGCTTCGAACTCGGCCAATGCGGCGTCTGTGTTGCCTTCGCCCAGATGGGCCATCCCTAGGCCGTAGCGGGCAAAGCTGTCAGCCGGATTTGCCGCAAGAATTTCAGAGAGCATTGCAATTTTGTCCATGACCTATTGTTGGCACGGGAACGAACAGCAGGCAAACGCTGCGGCCGTCATGCAGATGCGGTCGCCTCTGTGCCCGGCTCCAGAAGCGCGCCCAGCACATACGCGACTGTCTGGGGGATCAGGGCGACAGCGAACGGAATGAAGATGCGGACCTCGTCGATTTTGCCGAACACCATCCACAAAGGCAGAAACAGCGCCGCGCCGCAGCAGAGCGCAAGCGCAGCCGCTTCGCCACCGGTACGTTTACGAACCGCAGAAAGCAGCGTCCAGAAGACCGGCAGCATGAACAGCAGGAACGGAGCGATACGAAGCGGCTCAGACAAGTTCATGCGGAACTGGATGACAGGTGTGTCGCCGTAGGTCGCGTTCGGGTACAGGCGATGCATCAGGTACCACTGTGTCCCCACTGCCAGGGCACATGCAGCGGCCGACAGGCAGACGTTAAAGGCACGCGAGGCAGGCAGCCGGCCATCGCGGTCAAACACGGCATAGAGAAAGACGCCCGCATAGAAACAGGCCGCCAGGTCAGCGCGAGTCAGTGCCTGCAGAAAGCTGGCCAGCAACGTCAGCGCAGCAATCGCCACCAGGTTGAAGGTCTGGCTGGTGCGCCAACTCAGCAGGCCCAGCATGGCAGCAATAAAGCAGGTGCTGGGCAGGGTTTCAGGCCGCTGATACCACTGCAGCCACAGGAGGTAGTAGGCAAACAGGAAGAGGAACGCGGCGTAGGCCAGCCATCGGCCTGCCTGATCCACCCGGCGAAACGCGGCAGATCGCTCCAGTACCTTGAGCAAAATCAAACCGGCTGCGGCACCTGCCAACAGGTCGAACAGTACAAAGCTGTAGCGAAACGCAAACAGGGTGTGTCGCTCAATCAGGCCCGCGACCCGCACGATGAGGATGCGGTACTGTTGCGGAGCGCTGGCGTGGCCTTCCAGCAGTAGGAAGTTGCCATTCGGGTTCTTGTGGAACTCAGCGCTATAGCCCCAGTAGTCCAGAAAACAGATGGAACAGACTAGCGCCAGCAAGATCCAGCGTACGGCTCGCTTGGGAGATGTCTTCATTCGTCCTTGTGGATACACCGAAGCTATCATCTCAGCCGTCGCCGCAGAGGGCCGCACGTACACTGATCAGGATGGATCCACACGGCAGAACAGTTGCAGATTCGCAGGCAGAGCGGAGTGAGGTCATCTTTCCGGGTGACTCCAATTCGCTTGGAAACCTGTTTGGCGGCAGGCTGATGCAGTTCATTGACCTGGTGGGCGCCGTGGCGGCCTACCGACATGCGCGCGCCACCACCGTGGTGACCGCATCCATGGACCATCTGGATTTTGTAGCACCGGTCCACATTGGCGACCTGCTCATTTTGAAGGCGAGTGTGAACCGCGCCTTCAAAACGAGCATGGAAGTTGGCGTCAAGGCCATGGTGGAAGATCCCAGGACCCGCACCCTGCGGCACGTGTCCACCGCGTACATCACCTATGTTGCCGTGGACGAGACAGGAACACCTGTGCCCGTGGAACCAGTGGTCCCGGAGACGGAGCATCAGCATCGGCGCTATGAAGACGCACAGCGACGCCGTGAAAGCCGCGGGGATGAAACCACCCGCAAGCGGGAGATGCGCAAAGCTCTCGCATCCGGCTGGCACGTTTAGGCTTGCATCCACATCACTCGAACGCACATCCGTAGAGGAACAGTATGGGACACATGGGACAAGCAGCACCTGGCAACAAAGCTCAGCAGGGTCCGCAGGCACTGCCGGGCATCGGCGCGGTCATCGCAATCGGCAGCGGCAAGGGTGGCGTCGGCAAAACGACTGTGAGTGTGAATCTAGCCGTGGCCTTGGCAAAGCTGGGTCAGCGCGTAGGCCTGATCGATGCCGATATCTACGGTCCAAACGTGCCGATGATGATGGGGCAGTCACGTCAGCCTTCCGTCACAGAAAACTCCATGATGGAGCCACTGGAGAGCTTTGGCGTTAAGTTCATCTCCGTTGGCCTGATCTCGCCGGGTGACAAGCCGTTGGTCATGCGCGGACCCATGCTGCACCAGATCATTCGTCAATTTCTGACGCAGGTGGCCTGGGGCGAACTGGACTACCTGCTGGTTGACCTGCCGCCCGGCACAGGCGACGTGGTCATTTCGCTGGTACAGACCGTGCCGCTGACGGGAGCCGTTGTGGTTTCGACTGGTTCCGGTGTGGCCCTGCAGGATGCGCGTAAGGCGCTGGAAATGTTCCACCAGGTCAACGTCGAGGTGCTGGGCCTGGTCGAAAACATGTCACAGATGCGTCTGCCCTCGGGAGAAGTGATCGATGTGTTCGGGGCAGGCGGAACGGAAAGTACAGCGCGCCAATACAACCTGCCATTCCTTGGATCGGTCGATCTCGATCCGCAGATCCGGGCGGGCGGGGACCGCGGGATTCCGGTCGCGCTGGGCGGCCCGGAAGATGCTCGCGCCGCAGCCTACTTCGCCATTGCGCAGCAGGTGATCGAGCGCGCACAGGACGTCTTGGACGAATCAGGGCAGGTTGTGGAGATCAGTTGAAGGTCTGTAGGACTTGCGCGCCTCCCACTCACATTCTCCGGGGAAAGACGATAAAATAGCTGTATGGCTGATCTTCGACAGTCCGGCTGGGAATTGCATGCGCGACAGCGTGCCATCCTGTCTGCCGCTATCGAACTGTACGTGCAAACCGGGGAGCCGGTGGCCTCCCAGGCGATTGCCAGCTTAAGCGGCCTAAGCTCGGCCACTGTCCGCAATACCATGGCGGAATTGGCCGACGCAGGCATGCTGGAACAGCCGCACACCTCCGCCGGAAGAATCCCCACGGCACGCGCCTTTCGCCTGCACGTGGAACAGATTCGGGGCGAAAACCGGGTTGGACCGAAGTTGCTGGCGGAGAGCTCGCGTACACAGATCGATGCGCAACTGTACGGAATCGCAGGCGCAGAGGCCTTTCTTGAGCGGACGTCGCAGGTGTTGGCGACACTCTCAAGCGGCGTTGGCGTGGCGCTTGCATCGGTCCAGGTGGGCGACTTGCTGGAGCATGTGCATTTTCAGCGCCTGGCGCAGCGTAAGGTCCTTGCCGTTGTGGTCACACGGTCGGGGGCTGTTCGCGATCGCGTTCTGCTGCTGCGGGAAGATCTTCCCAGCGGCAACCTTGAGGGCGCGGCACGGTACCTGAACGAGAACTTCCGCGGCTGGAGTATTGAGCGGGTGCACGCAGAGATTGCGTCCCGTGCAGAGCGTGAGCGAAGCGAGTACCTCCATCTTCTGCGCTCTGCGGAAGAACTCTGGAATGGTGCAGTACCGGCGGACCGTTCGCGTGAGCAGACTCTTTTTGTCGAAGGCGTCTCAAACCTGTTGAGTGGCGCAGATGGTGATCGCACACGCTTGCGCGAAATGCTGGCGGCACTGGAAGCGAAGGAACAACTGGTGACGCTGCTGACGGCGTATGTTGGATCCGGGCCAGACGCTTATGGGGCATCTGTGCGGGTCGTCTTCAACATGGAAGAGCGCGCACCAGAGATGCAGGGGCTGGTTCTGATTGCGGCACCGGCGCTGGTGGATGGTACGCGTCGCGGCACGGTGGGTGTTATCGGCACACAGCGCATGCACTACGAGAACACCATGAATGCCGTGGGGTATGTGGCGCAACTATTTGCGCTTTCCCTGGGCGACGGAACCGAAAGCAACTGACCGGCCTAGCAGTTCAGAAGTAGAAGGTAAGTGATGATTTCAGATCGATACAGGAAGTGGATGGGCATGAACGGAAGTGAAGAGATGATGGAGTCGCCCGCGACCGATGCAGAGGTGATGAGCGCAGTGGAAGCCGAGGAAACCGTTCCCGCAGCCAGCGGTACCGATGCTGGTGCCGTGTCGCAGGCAGAGTATGACCAGATCAAGGGCGAACGCGATCAGGTCATCGACCGCATGGCTCGGCTGCAGGCTGAGTTCGACAACGCCCGCAAGCGCGAGGCAAAAGAGCGCACAGAGTTCCGCGACTATGCCGTGGGCAACGCCGCAGAATCATTCCTGGGCGTTCTTGACAATTTTCATCTTGCACTGAAGTCGCAGGGTTCGCCCGAGCAGTTTCGCTCCGGCATCGAGCTGATCGCAAAGCAGTTTGACGAAGCCGTTCGTAACCTGGGTGTCACAGCCGTGGAGACGGTCGGGCAGCAGTTCGACCCTCGCGTGCACGAAGCCCTGGGTACGGTCGAGACGGCAGAGTTTCCCGATGGTGCCGTGGTGGACGAAGTGCGCCGCGGGTACCGCATTAAAGAACGCCTGTTGCGTCCTGCACTGGTTCGGGTGGCAAGCAACAACACGGTACACCAAGCGTAGAAAAGGCGGGAACCTACCCGGTTCCGCAAAGGATTCAGGAGAGAGCTTTGGCAGGAGCGAGCGTGAAACTCGACTATTACGAGGTGTTGTCGGTCTCAAAGACGGCTTCCGACAGTGAGATCAAGACTGCCTACCGCAAGCTGGCCATGCAGTTCCACCCTGACCGCAACCCGGGCGACAAGGCCGCGGAGGAAAAGTTCAAGGAATGCTCGGAAGCCTACGGCATCCTGAGCGATCCGCAAAAGCGTGCGGCTTACGACCGTTACGGGCATGGAGCTTTCGGTGGTGGCGGCGGCGCGCCGCAGGGCGGTGGGTTTCCGGGCGGTTTCGGCGGTGACGCACAAGACCTGGGTGACATCTTTGGAGACATCTTCGGAGAGATGTTCAGCGGGGGCGGGCGCAAGCAGTCGCGGGCACAACGTGGACGCGATCTTCGTTACGACATGACTTTGCAGTTCGAAGAAGCTGTCTTCGGCAAAGAGCAGGAGATCAAGGTCAAGCGTGCAGAAACCTGTACCGATTGCAATGGCACGGGTTCAGCCAATGGCAAGCAGCCTGTTACATGTCCGCAGTGCCGGGGTGCTGGTCAGGTGCGTTTCCAGCAGGGCTTTTTCTCGGTGGCACGTGCCTGCCCTAAGTGCGAAGGCGCGGGCGTCCTGGTGACGGATCCATGCCCAACCTGCAAGGGTGAATCGCGTGTGCAGCACGAACATACCGTGCTGGTAAAGGTCCCAGCAGGGGTTGAGGACGGCACCCGCATCCGCTACCAGGGCGAGGGCGAGGCGGGCAAACTTGGCGGACCTTCCGGCGACCTGTATGTCGTTCTAAGCGTGAAGCCGCACAAATTCTTTGAGCGCGATGGCGACGACCTGCACTGCGTCGTGCCGGTTTCATTTCCGCAGGCAGCGCTGGGCGATGAACTTGAGATTGAGACACTGGAAGGTGTCGCAGTCGTGAAGGTGCCAGAAGGCACGCAGAGCGGCAAGAGCTTCCGCGTGAAAGGCCGGGGTGTGCCGCACCTGAACAGCCACGGCAAGGGTGACCTGGTGGTGGAGGTGCGGATCCAAACTCCAGGCAAGCTGACCAAGCAGCAGAGAGACCTGCTGAAGCAACTGGGCGACACCATGAAGGTAGAGAACACCCCGCATTCGGGCGGCATTATGGATCGCGTGAAGGACATCTTCAACTAAGGGACTTAGATGAACCCAACAGGCTGGACGCCCGCACTTCGCGGAAGCGTCCAGCCTGTTTTGCTATGAGCCACTCGAAAGCTCTATCGCACGTCCCTTAGTGCTCGAAACACTTGCGCAAAGTCGCTAAGCGGGAGCGCTTCTGCACGGCTCCCGGGATCGAGTTCGGCAGCTGTGCAGGCGCTCACAATCTGCAGCGGTGTGTAACCTGACGCTCGCAGGTTGTTGCTGAGCGTCTTGCGCTTTTGTTGGAAGCAGCCCTTCAGAAATCGGTCGAAGCCTGCAGGGTCAGTGACGCCAAGTTCTGCGAATCGTGACTGGAAGCGCAGGCGCAGCACGGTCGAATACACATCCGGAGGCGGCGCAAAAGCTTCCGGCGGCAAGGTCAGCAGGGAACTCGCCTCGGCATACATCTGTGCGGTTGCAGACAGCAAACCGAAGTCCCGCGTTCCCGGTACAGCCGCCACGCGCTCCGCGACTTCGCGCTGCATCATGACCACGGCAAGCTCCAGAACGGCGCTGTGTGCGAATAGGTGTAGCAGGATGTCGCTGGTGATGTAGTACGGCAGATTGCCGATTACGAGTAGCTTTTCTTCTGCCGGAACAGCAAGGGCGCTCAAGTCGGTCTTCAGCACGTCCGCTTCGATGATCTCCACATTCTCGTGGTTCCGAAATCGGAAGCGAAGTTCTGCCGCCAGCGCTCTGTCCAACTCAATGCAGATTAGTTTTCCGGCGCGTTCTGCC
>JBPBPZ010000374.1:0-15060 GCA_050954525.1 Janthinobacterium lividum | reverse complement strand
GCACCAGACATCAAGCCGGAAGTCGGCCCCGGCGGACGCGTGCAGACATTGAATGTAGGCGTCAACTTTGTGCAGATCCCGTTCACGGTCAAGGACAAGAGCGGTCAACTGGTTCCAGCGCTGGACTGGCGGGAAGTGCGTGTGTTTGAGAATGGTTTGCGCAAACAGCCTCGCCTGTTCACCAGCGACCCCTATCCCCTTTCGGTGGCCTTTGTCATCGACCAGTCGCTACCATTCGACATCATGGGCCGCGTGAATACCGCCCTGGGCGCGTTGCAGGGTGCGTTTACCCCCTATGACGAAATGGCGATCTTCACTTACAACAACAGTCCGGTGCTGCGCACGGACTACACCGGCGCGCAGAGTCCGCGTATCAACGCCGTCATCGCGCAGTCGAAGTCGACCGGCCGCGAGGTCTACCTAGGCAATCCGGGTGGGCCCTTGTCGCAGACAACAAACATCAACGGCAAGGGTAGTTTCGATCCCAACACTGCGCCGGTCCGCAACTCTGCTTCGACGTTCCAGGCACCTCGCAAGGAAACGCACACACTGAACGACGCCATCTTTATGGCTGCGCAGAGCCTGGCGAAGCGTCCACAAGGTCGTCGCCGCATGATCTACGTGGTAAGCGATGGCAAGGAATACGGCTCCACAGCCAAGTTCAAGGACAACATCCGTTACCTGCAGACGAACCAAATCACCGTCTACGCGACCGTAGTTGGCGATTCTGCAACGCCGTATGTCGGCTTCCTGGACCGCTACCACATCCCCTTCACCATGCGCGAGAACATCCTGCCGCAGTACGCAGCGCAAACGGGTGGCGAGGCTGTTTCCGAGTTCCGCCAGAAGGGCATTGAGCAGAGTTTTGCCAAGATCGCTGAAGATGTTCGCCTGCAATACACGGTTGGTTACTACTCCAATGAGCCCATTACGGACGGTAAGTTCCGCACGGTCGAAATCAAGGTGCTGCGCCCTGGCCTGGATGTGATTGCCAAAAAGGGTTACTACCCAACAGCCGAGAACGTGCTGCGTACCGGCAGCGGCGTAAACTCCACCTCTACGCCTCGTTAACGTGCCGGGTACGGGGCTGCCGCTTGCCGGCAATACTCTTTTCGGCCTGCTGGCAGCGGCCTGCTGGGGTGGTGGCGACTTCGGTGGCAGCATTGCCGTGAAACGCGGTGGTGGCACCATCCGCGCTTCCCTGTTGGTGGTCATCGTCGGCCACCTTGCCAGCCTGGCCGTACTTGTGGGCGTGGCCGTGCTGTCGGGCAGTCCGACGCCGCCGATCACTGCGGCCATCTGGGGTATCAGCGGCGGACTTCTCTCAGGCATTTCGCTGATCGCGTTCTACTTCGCCTTGTCAGGCGGGCACATGGGTTCGGCCGCATCCGTCAGTGGCCTGTTATGCGCCGCTGTTCCGGCAGTTGTGTCGGAGTTCACCGAAGGCCTCGCGCGATGGCCGCAATTTGCAGGTTTCGCCCTTGCAGCAGGCGCCATCTGGCTGATCGCCAGCGTTCCGGATGCAAGCGCAAGCGGGTCACGTAAAGTCACCCTCATGGCCGCTGCGTCGGGTGTGGGCTTCGGCTTCTACTTCGTGGCATTAAAGCAGGCGGGCCTGTCTGGTGTGTTGTGGCCCACCGTGTACGCACGCGTCGGCAGCGCGGGCATTTGCACCATTCTGTTTACAGTCTTTCTGCTCAGGGATCGTGCGCGGGAAACAACCGAAGCCCGCCCCCAACTGAACCGGTGGACGCTGTTGTGGATCCTGGGCGGGGCAACGCTGGACCTGCTGGGCAACCTGAGCTTTATGCAAGCCACCCGGTTGGGACGGCTTGACGTCGCAGCAGTACTGGCAAGCATCTACCCTGCCGGAACCATCCTGCTCGCGGCGCTTGTGCTGAAGGAGCGGACTACCTCACAGCAGCGATGGGGCATGGCTTTGGCGCTACCCGCCGTGGTGCTGATCACGCTATAGCTTCAGGGTCGACACATCGATGTTTGATGTGGGGTACTTCAGCTTCATGCCCTCGAGTGCCTGGACCAGGATGCCGGAGATGGCCACATTCCGATACCACTTCTCATCCGAGGGGATGATGAACCAGGGCGCATGCTTCTGGCTCGTTTCCTCAAACACCTCTTCGTAGCACTTCTGATACTTGTCCCAGAATTTGCGCTCGGCAAAGTCTCCGGCAGACAGCTTCCAATGCTTGTCTTTGTCGTCAATGCGCGCCTGCAGGCGCTTCTTCTGCTCGTCTTCGGAGATGTGCAGGAAGAACTTCAGAACGGCAACGCCGTTATCGACCAGCATGGATTCGAAGTTGTTGATCTGTTCCATGTGCTGCCGTGCGATTTTATCGCTCAGGATGCCGTGCACCCGCGGCGATAATACATCTTCGTAGTGCGACCGGTTGAAGATGCCGATCATGCCGCGCGGCGGCACGGCGGCGTGGCAGCGCCACAGGAAATCGTGCTTTGCCTCTAATGAGGTCGGCACCTTAAAGGCAGCCACATTGCAGCCTTGCGGGTTAATCCCGTCGAATATGTGCCGAATGGTACCGTCTTTGCCCGCAGTGTCCATGCCCTGCAGAACGATCAGCAGGCCGCGTTCGGCACCTGCGTACAGTACTTCCTGCAGTTCATCGATGCGCTTGCGATGCTTCTCCAGGATGGGCTTGGCATCGTCCGAGTTCTTCAGGTTGGCAGTGTCGTCGGACGCATGATCCTTGAGACGAACTTTGCCTTTGGGCGACACCAGGTAGGGGGAAGATATCTTCAACGGGCGGCTCACTTTCATCAACTCTGGTGATGGGATGCGGATCCCGGCACCACGCACACCGCGCCTGCTCGGACTATGCGCACCATGCTTTAGCTAAGAGAAAAGGCCCCGGTCTTCGGGGCCTTTCGCAGAACTGTTTGCCGGAGCTATTTTGTTACGGTTTCTTTGGTCTCAGGGGCCGGAGTCACGATGTGTGCATCACTCTTGGCGTCGTCTGTAACGCCCTTCAGGCCTTCCTTGAAACCCTTCAAGCCTTCGCCCAGGCCCTTGCCCAGCTCCGGCAGCTTCTTGCCGCCAAAGAACACCACAACCACAAGGCCGATGATGAGCAGGTGCATAGGCTGGAACAGATCGTTGAGCATTGGTACCCCTCCATGAAGCGGATGTCGCCGCGCTTCAGACAAGTCATTGTCGCACATCCCAGCAGCACAAATCACCGGCCTGGCAACGGAGCGGCCCCGCTGAACGGTATATCTTTAGGGAAGCAGTGCCAGCGCGCCCGCCGGTGGGTCACTCCAGCGAAACACGCGCGATCTGGGCAGCTGCAAGCAGCGGAGGAACATGCATATTTACCGTCCCCGGCACCTGTCAGCCGGGCCGTCGCACGTGTCAACAACCACACCACGTTCTGCGGCGAAGCCAGCACGCAAGTTTCAGACCCTGCTTCTTGCAGCGATCTCTACCTTTACCGCCGCCAACTTCGCGCGTGCGCAGGACACCTTCCGTCCGCCACCACCCGTCACTTACACCGAAAAGTATGAGGTGTACGGCGGCATCAATTTCTCCAATGGCCAGGCCGGCCAAAACCTGCCCAAGCGCTACAACATGGCTGGCGGTGAAGTCATGGGAACCTACTGGCTGACGCCGAAGTACGGCATTGCGGCCGATGGGCGCTGGACGGGAGGTACCACGCCGGTACTGCCCGCCGCACAGGCCACCAGTCCAGGCATCCAGACGCGTCCCTTTGTGTCCCAGTTCATCGGGATGGGTGGTATGCAGTACCACTGGCTTGGCAACCAGCACTATGGTGTGAATCTGCATGCCCTGGCAGGCGCTACCCACGGCACCTTCGACCATAGCAACCCAGGCCTGTCTGCCAATACCTTTTTTGGGGCCAGCGGCCTGTATAGCAATCGCACTTCAGCCATTGGTGTAGCAGGTGGCAGTATCGACTTCAACCGCTCCGCACATGTCGCTATCCGGCTGTCCCCAGAGATCGTGTTCGAGCATTTCGGCAACGAACTGCGTGAGTTCGTCTACGTCTCAGGCGGCGTGATCTACCGCTTCGGCAATCGGTAAAAAGCTCTGGAAGTAAAAAAGGCTGCGGTTTTACCCGCAGCCTTTTCCTTTGCAATGCACTTGAACTACATCGTCTGCATGAACTCCGGTGAAACCGGATTCTCGTAGGGTGATATATCGCGCGTTACCACGGTCAGACCGCTGGGCGTCACGTGATATTTCTTGCGATCCTCTTCCGGGTCGTAGCCGATGACGGTGCCGTCCGGAATATGCACATCGCGATCGATAATGGCCCGGCGAATTCGGCAGTGCCTACCGATGTTCACATGGGTGAAAATTACCGACGAGTCAATGTCAGAGTACGAGTTCACCCGTACGTCCTGCGACAACACGCTCTGACGCACCGCGGAGCCCGAGATGACGCACCCGGGTGATACGACCGAGTTGATGGCCATGCCGGTACGGCCCATCTCGCCAAAGACGAACTTGGCTGGCGGATACTGCGTCGGGCGCGTCCGCATGGGCCAGTCCTTGTCGTACAGGTTGAAGGTGGGCGAGACGGATGCAATGTCCAGGTTGGCCTCGTAGTACGCATCCAGCGTGCCCACGTCGCGCCAGTACAGGGCTTCCTGACGGTTCTCATCGACGAAGTTGAACGCGGACACCTTGTAGCGGCCCAGCAGCTTCGGCAGGATATTGTGGCCGAAGTCATGCTTTGAATCGGGATCGTCCGCGTCGGCCAGAAGCTCTGGCAGCAGAACGTCCGTGTTGAAGATGTAGATGCCCATGGAAGCGTCTACCTTTTCCGGATTGAAAGGCGACCGAACTTCCGTAGTCTTCGGCTTCTCCTGAAAGCCGTACACTTCTCCGTTCTTGCTGACCTCCACCACGCCAAAGCCCGCAACCTCATGCGGGTCCACCGGCAGAGTCGCAATAGTGCAGGCAGCGCCGCTGCGGCAGTGCTGGTCCATCATCAGCGCGTAATTCATCTTGTAGATGTGGTCGCCCGACAGGATGATGACGTACTTCGGCTGTTCGGATCCGATGGAGTAAATGTTCTGGTACACCGCGTCTGCGGTGCCCTGGTACCAATTGCGATTGACGCGCTGCATAGGCGGCAAAATTTCGATGAACTCACCAAGCTCATTTGCAACAACCGGGCCCCAACCTTCGCGGATGTGCCGGTTCAGCGACAGCGCCTTGTATTGCGTCATGATGTAAACCTTGCGCAGATCGCTGTTGATGCAATTTGAAAGCGTGATGTCGATGATGCGGTACTGGCCAGCAAACGGCACGGCTGGCTTTGCGCGTTCTTTCGTGAGGGGAAACAGCCTTTCGCCGGCACCACCCGCCAGCAGCACTCCAAGTGTGTCTTTCATCCTAGGTTCCCCGGCAAAGCAAAATCGACGCTGACGCGAGTGTAGCTGCGGCAACGTCGATAGGATGCCAAGAATTGGCAAAGAGGGCAATCTGCGTTACAGGTTCGCTACGACTGGGGCTCTTCGTTGCCGTTTTCGTCAGGCGTTTCATCGGGTAACGAGATGCGAAGCGACTTGAGAAAGCTGAGGTCGTTGCGCGTAAAGGGCTCGCCGGTTTCCTCGTCATCTGCCTCTTCCATATCTGCAGTGACCTCGTTCAGGCCGATCGTCGCTTCCAGCATCAGCAAAACGTCAAAGCCTTCTTCGCGAATCTCCCGCACGACACCTGAAATCTGGTCGGATTCAGAGACCGACTCATGGATCGCCTCGCCAAGCTGTTGAATCAGTTCCTTGATTTTTGGGTTAATTCTTTTGTCCAAGCCGCCCTCCATGCTCAGTCGGTAAACGGAGCGCGATCTATTGATGCTGCCCAGGCCGCAAACGCAGCAGACGTGGTCCACAGCCGGGCAGTACTGCGTGTTGAGCCTATACGCGTGTGTGGTGGTCGCCCCAGGCGGTTTCAAGTTGATGTGCCAGTTCCTGTACTGGTTCAACCCGTTTCGGGCCCCATACAATCCAACCGGCTGCCGCCGCGCAAATTCCGCCTACCATCCAGATCCAACTCTTCATTGCTGCCCCGCACCTAGAGATTTGTTACCACCGCAATGTATCTGGGATGCTGAACTTGCTGGCAGCGGTGTTTCGCGGACTCTGCCAAGGTGCCGAAGATCGTAGAATGACTGCATGGACCGTGTCCGCTTCGGGCGTGTACTGGGCAAAGGCGCACGTCTGGCGGCGCGAATGGCGCTGGAAGCTGTAGACGCTGCTACCTCATCCCCGCCCGCCAGCACGCATGTGGTTGAAGCGCCCAGGTCAGTAGCGCGTTCTGCCCCCACCCAGACACGAAGCCAGCCAGCGCCCACATTTCTTACCCCGTCCAGAATCAAGGCAGCAGGCAAGGCCGCGCAGACCGAGGCGCTGGCACCGCTTAGGCAGGCGTCGCGTGCGCTTTGGCACGAGGTGACTGGCTGCTTCTTTGCGCTGTTCGCGATTTCGTTTGCGGTCGGTGTCTGGCACACGCGCAGCGATGCGAGGAGCAGCCTTCCGGCAGAGCGTCACCATTTCATCGCGTTCTGCTGCCTGGCGCTGCTGTTTCTTTACTTCTCAGTCAGCAGCTTTGTAAAAGCGCGACGGCAAAGTTCGCGTTAGTGCTTCTTTTTCTTGCCGGGCACGGCATCCAGGTTCTGCCCAGGGCTGACCGTGTCCTTCGGTGCGGCTAAGCCCGTGTTGATGCTGAAGTCGTACACCAGGGGCGAAAGTGACGTTGCCGTACGCGGCACGGGCAATAAGGCATATTGACCCGTACTCATGGGCAGACGCGGTGTGATGCGAAGCCAACCACCCGGCAACGACTCTGCCTGGGTACACAGCACCGGCTCGGCACAGACAGTGGCGGCGTTCACGTCGGAAAACTTTACGTGGTCGATCGTCCGCGTCGATCCGCTTACATTTGCCGAGAGCAGAGCCCAGCCCGTCGGCGTTCCACGACCAGAATCCCCCGTATTTTCGGTGCGGTCGCTGCTGTGAACGAAGAACACAGGCGAGCCGGAGTGCAGCGCCGTCCGTGAAGCAGGACCCTCCAGCGTTGCGGACACCCCACCTGACTGGGCCAGCACAGCATGGTGGACCGGAACCAGTACCTGCTTTCCATCCACCACGTCCAGGGCCCAAGGCACGTTTCCGTTCGGGATGCGCAGGCCGGGAGCAACGATCAGTTCACCGTTGACGATGGAGTACGTTCCGCCATGCGCCACCGGTGCTGCCGTGGCTGGGGAAGAGGGCGCCGCAGATCGATCCGCGGTCTGCGCCTGCAGAGTGCAGAGCAATAAAGCGGCAGCACACAGGTTCAGCAGCAGGGTCGTAGGCTTCAGCATGGGCACACGCGGATACGATGCGGCAGGGCACGCTCACGATACCATCGAATTGCTGCTGGTCCACGCTTTGTGCGATCACGCAAACAGATTACGCAGGCAGGAAAAATGACCGACACGCTTACCGCAACCGAACTTCGCCGTACCGCACTGTTTGCCACGCACAAATCGCTCCGCGCGAAAATGGTGGATTTCGGCGGCTGGGAAATGCCCGTGGAATACAGCGGCCTGCTTGCTGAGCACAAAGCCGTGCGCACCGCAGTGGGCGTGTTCGATGTATCGCACATGGGCTGCATCCAGTTGCGCGGACCCGGCTCGCTGGACGCCGTGCAGAAGCTGCTGATGAACGATGCCAGCAAGCTGCAGGTAGGTCAGGCACACTACAGCGCCATGCTGACGCCTGAAGGCACTTTTGTGGATGACGTCGTGCTGCACAAGCTGAGCGACAACGATTACCTGATCGTCATCAACGCCGGCACCCGCGAAAAGGACATCCAGTGGGTGCGCCGCACCATCGGCCAGATGCCTGCGGTCCACATCAACGATTACAGCGACATGTATACGCAAATCGCCATCCAGGGCCCACGCGCAGCGGAAACCCTGCAGAAGCTGACCGACACGGACCTGTCCACCATCAAGAATTACTGGTTTACCTGGGGCAAGGTCGCGGGCTTTTACAACGTGCTGATCGCCCGCACTGGCTACACCGGCGAAGATGGGTTCGAAATCTATGTGCCCAGCGACGAGGCCACCAGCGCCAGCGTCTGGCAGCAGATCTTCGCCGCGGGTGAAGAGTTTGGCATCCTTCCAGCTGGCCTGGGCGCCCGCAACACGCTGCGGCTCGAAGCCAGCATGGCACTGTACGGCCACGAGATTTCTGACGAAATCAATGTGCTGGAAGCCGGTCTGGGCCGCTATTGCAAGCTGGACAAGGCAGCCGATTTCGTCGGTAAGGCAGCCCTTCTGCAGGCCAGCGCCGTGCAGACTTCGCGTAAGCTGGTGGGCCTGGAAGTGATCGACCGCGGCATCGCCCGCGACGCTTACCCCGTCCGCACCCTGGAAGGGGAGATGATTGGCATCGTCACCAGCGGTTCACCTTCGCCCACGCTGAAAAAGAACATCGCCATGGCCCTTGTGCCGCCCGAGGAAGCGGCTCTGGACAACGTCGTCGCGGTTGAGATTCGCGGCGCGCTGGTCAAGGCCCGGGTTGTGCCGACGCCGTTCTACAAACGCGTCCGCAAACCGGCAGTGACCGCCTAGATCGCGTCAGGCAGCATCGGTCTTCGCCTTTGCCGCAAGGCCGATGCACTTCAAGGCAGCCCGCACCTGGGCGCGCTGTTCCGGGCAGATGTCGACCATCACATCTTCCAGGTCATGCTCGTGCTGCGCGAAGACCTTACGAATCACCTTGCGGCCCTCCGCGGTCAGCCCCACTGTGCGCACGCGGCGATCCTCTGCTGCGCTGCACCGTGACACAAACTGGTGGCGTTCCAGCCGGTCCACGGCCGCCGTCATGGACGGGTTCGCGAGCAGCACCTTTTCGCCCAGTTGCGACATGCTCATGGGTCCCTTGTGCAGCAGCGCTTCCAGGATCATGAAATCGCTCAGGCCGATGTCCATGCTGACCAACGTGCGTTCCACGTAGATCTGCATGGACCGGTAGGCCTTCATCATGACCAGCCAAAGACTGGCCGCACTGGGTTCCAACGCGGCGGCACTCTGTTCGTTCTTGGCTGACTCCGCCATGGGTACAACACCTTGCCTCTCGGTTGTTCCGCCTGCATTCAGCTTAGCGGAAGGCGCTCTGCAGCAGGTTGCGGGCGTCGGCGATCTCGTCCGCGGTGACGGTGTGTGGTCGGCCTGGATACAGCCGCGTGGTGACGTGTGCGCCCATCCGTGTCAGTTCGTCCGCGCTCTCCTGCACGCGCGTCCATGGCACATGCGGATCCGGATTGCCGCTGCTCAACAGCGCCGGTGTCCCGAGAAGATCGCCAGGGTGCCGCAGATCGCTCCCAACCGGCCCAACCAGGCCTCCCGTGAATGCGATCAGACCGGCATACCTCGCCGGGTGCGACGCCACAAACTCCGTGGAAAGGCATGCACCCTGTGAAAATCCACAAAGCACAATGCGGTCGCGGGCCAGCCCCGCCTGTTCCAGCGACAGGATGGTCTGCTCAATGCGGTTCAAAGCAGAGGTCAGCCAGGGCTCGTTCCGCTCGCGCGGCGCCAGGAACGATTCTGGGTACCACGTCCGCCCTGCGGCCTCCGGAGCGACATAGGCTATGCCTGGTACCTCCAGCGGTCCAGACAGCGACAGAATGTCTGCCGCCGACCCACCGCGACCGTGCAACAGGATGACAGCGCCCATGGCAGAGTTGAGTGCCTCGCCCGCATGCAGCAGATCGCCTGCCGCATGCGGATCGTTCGTGGCGAAGGTGCTCATGCCGTCACCGCCTTGTGCAGTGTCAGCGGTGCCAGGCGCTGCTCAATGCGTGCGCGCTGCGGTTCAAGCCAGGCTGGAATCCGCAGGGCTTCGCCAAGTGTTTCGACCGGTTCGTCCGTCGCAAAACCCGGGGTGTCGGTTGCCATTTCAAACAGCACGCCGCCCGGTTCGCGGAAGTAAATGGACTGAAAGTAGTCGCGGTCCTGCACGGTGGTCACCTGCAGATGTTGTGCAATCACCTCGCGCCAGGCCAGCTGCGATTCGTCGCTCGGCGTGCGGAAGGCGATGTGGTGGACCGAACCCGCTCCGTTGCGACCATAGCCCGCATCCGGGTTCACGACTACATCAATGTGGTTACCCAGTGCCGCACCCTGTGGCGCTGCAAAGCGCAGGCGATTGCCTTCCTCTGCGATCTTCTGAAATCCCATCCACGCCAGCGTTTCCTCGGTCGCCTTGGCATCGCGCTGCAGCATGGTCACGCCAAAGAAGCCGCGAATGGAGTGTTCCGCCGGGACATCGGCAAAGCGCGGCACACTGGTTGCTGCCGGTGCGTCCGCATGGCCCACGATCTCAAGCTTCATGCCATCCGGATCGGCCAGTGTCAGCACGTCTTCGTTGAACCGCTTACCGGTGTGCTCCACCAGCACGCCCTTGCTCTGCAAACGCTGCTCCCAGTACGCAATGGAAGCTGCAGGAACGGAGAACGCCGTATGGGTCACCTCGCCGGCACCCGCCAGGCCACGGCTTGCGCCCGGCCATGGAAAGAACGTCAGGATAGTGCCCGGCGATCCAGCGTCGTTGCCAAAGTAAAAGTGGTATGTGCCGGGATCGTCGAAGTTGACGGTGCGCTTCACAAAGCGCAGGCCCAGAACTTCGGTGTAGAAGTCCAGATTGCGCTGCGGATCGGATGCGATTGCGGTGACGTGGTGCAGACCAACGATGGGTTCCATGTTGCCCTCCACTCGGAATTGATTCGATATCGAACTAAAGGATGCAGGGCATGACGTTGCGAGCCTCCGTGCGGCAACTGTATGGTTCGGCCATGGTTCGATTCCCTGTTCGTTTGCTGTTGCTGGTCTTGCTGAGTTCCTTGTGTGCGTCCGGTCAGGCGCAGGATGCCGTGAACACGGTCAATCCCATGATCGGCACGGGGCGCGGCAAAATTGGTTACGGCGGCACCATGCCGTTTGTCACGGCTCCGTTTGGCATGACGAACTGGACCGCGCAGACGCGCCAGAACAAACTCAGCGTCACCTCGTACGAGTACGGCGACAAGACGATCCAGGGCTTCATGGGCACCCACCAGGCTGCTATCTGGATGGGCGATTTCGGCTACGTCACCCTGATGCCGGAAGTCGGCGCGCTGAAGACCGAACCGCAGGCACGCGCCCTGCCGTTTGACCATGCCCACGAAGTGACACACCCCGACTTCTACGCCGTTGATCTGCACCTGCCCGGCGGCAAGGCCATGCATGCGGAGATGACCGGCACCGAGCGTTGCTCCTATCTGCGCTTCACCTTTCCTTCAGGCACGCAACCGCGCATCCTGCTGGAGGTGTCACGCCCTGGCATCGACGGCGCAGCCACCTTCGACAAGGCGCGCAACGAGATCACGGGCACGAACCCAGATCGCATCGACCGCAACCTGGGCCCGTCCGCCCTGCCGCACTTCTCTGGCTACTTCGTCGCACAGTTCCGTCAGGTCGCTGCGAGCGGCGAGACTTACGGCGCAGGCACACCGGCCGCTCACGGAGCCACTGCAACCTTCACGCCCAACCCGAACGGCGCGACCGTGATCGAGGTTCGCGTCGGCACGTCGTTCCTAAGCGTGGACAGCGCACGCGCTAACCTGCGCGATGAGATTCCCGCGTGGGACTTCGACGCCGTTCGCGCGAAACTGCACGCGACATGGCTGTCGAAGCTGGGCGCGTTGAGCGTCGAAGGTGCCAGCCCATCGGACCGCCAGATCGTTTACACCGCGCTGTACCACGCGCTGCTGTACCCACGGGTCTTCTCCGAGCAGGGGCACTACTACAGCGGCTTTGACGACACTGTCCACACCGGCACGGCCTACACCGACTACTCCATTTGGGACACGTTTCGCGCCGAACACAGCCTGCTGACGCTGGTCGCGCCTGAGCGCATCGACGGCATGATCACCGCTCTGCTGCAGGACTTCCAGGAAGGCGGATGGATGCCGAAGTGGCCGAATCCGGGCTACACCAACATCATGATCGGCACGCACGCCGACAGCATGGTGGCCGAGGCGGTACGCAAGGGTTTCCACGGCTTCGACCGCGAGACGGCGTGGCAGGCCGTCTACAAGGACGCCATGACGCCACCCGATGGCGATACCACCCGCCGCTGGCTCGACCGCGAGGAACACACGCCCTACGAGGGCCGTGCCGGCCTGACCTACTACAAGCAGCTTGGGTACATTCCGACCGACAAGACCGACGAAGCCAGCAGCCGCACGCTCGAAGACAGCTATAACGACTGGTGCGTCGCGCAGGTCGCAAAGGCCATGGGGAACACTGCGGATTACCAGTTCTTTCTAAAGCGCTCACTGAACGACCGCAACCTGTTCGACCCCGCGCTGGGCCTGATGCGCGGCAAGACCGCAGACGGCAAGTGGGCGCCCATCGGCGGCAGCGAAGACACAAACGAGAACCGGTCCGTTTCCGGCTGGACCGAGGGTGACGCGTGGGTCTACACCTGGGCTCCATTCCACGACATCGCGGGTGTCATGCAGCGGCTGGGCGGCCCCGAAGCAGCCAGTGCGAAGCTGGATCAGCACTTCTCCGGTGGCCACAACCTCCACAAGAACGAACCAAGCCATCACTACGGTTACCTGTACGACTTCACCGGCCAGCCCTGGAAAACGCAGGCGAAGGTCCGCGAAATTGCCGCCGCCGAGTACTCCAGCGAACCTGCCGGGCTGGACGGCGATGACGACTGCGGCCAGATGAGCGCCTGGTACCTGTTCACCGCGCTGGGCATGTACCCCGTAAACCCGGCCAGCGGCGACTACATGATCGGCAGCCCGCTCTTCACGCGCATGAGCCTGAAGCTGGCCAATGGCAAGACGTTCACCGTCTTGGCAGACAACAACTCCAAAACAAACGTCTACATTCAATCCGCCACGCTGAACGGCAAGCCGCTCAACCGGCCACTGATCACCTGGGAAGACATCCAGGCCGGATCGACCCTGCGCCTGGTCATGGGCTCGGCACCCTCAAAGTGGGGTTCAGCCTGGCGTCCACTGTTGCCGGAGCAAGCCCTGAACGCCCCTGCGAACAGGACATTGAAGCGGTAACCGTCCTCTTCTTTCCACATCTTCCTTGGGTTGCGCTGTGACGCTTTAGAATCAAGTCCATGAGCTACCCGGCAAACTATCGCTACACCAAAGAGCATGAGTGGATCGAAGTCGACGGCACCAACGCCACCGTCGGCATTACGGATTACGCGCAACACCTGCTGGGCGACATTGTTTTTGTCGACTTGCCCAAGATCGGCCAACTACTGAGCCAGAAGTCTTCCTTTGGATCGGTGGAGAGCGTCAAGGCGGTTAGCGATGTGTACGCTCCGGCATCTGGAACGGTAACGGAGATCAACGAGGCGCTGACCTCTGCACCAGAGACGATCAACGCCGAAGCCAATGCCACCTGGATGATCAAGCTGACGCTGACCGACCCAGCGGAACTGGACAGCCTGCTGGATGCCGCTGCCTACGAGCAGTACGTTTCAGAAGAAGCTGGCAAGTAAGCCACTTGGCGGAAGTGTGCACTGCTGTATGCGGTGAAACGCATGGCAGGTCTCATCCTCTGCGGCACACACACTGCATGATGGATGCGACCGCACCTTCCCGCTGAGCATCGGAAAGGACACGAGATGCGATACCTACCGAAGTCGCCCGCGGACCGCGCGGCCATGTTGCAGGAGATTGGTGTCGACTCGATCGACGACCTGTTCTCAACCGTTCCCGCCGAGTATCGCCTGACCGGCGACATGAACATCCCGCGCCAGCACAGCGAGCATGAAGTAGTGGAAGCGTTCAAGGCGTACGCATCGCAGAACGCCACCGGCTACAGCAGCTTTCTGGGCGCGGGCGCCTACCGCCACTACCGCCCGGTGCTGATCGATTCCCTGTCGCAGCGCGGCGAGTTCCTGACCAGCTATACGCCCTACCAGCCAGAAATCGCGCAGGGCACGCTGCAGGCGCTGTTTGAGTTCCAGTCCATGATCTGCGAACTGACGGGCATGGACATTGCGAACGCCAGCATGTACGACGGCAGCACCGGCGCAGCAGAGGCCGTAATGATGGCTGTACGCGTCACGGGTCGCAACGCCGCCGTGATTGCCCGCACCGTGCATCCCGAGTACCGCGAAGTGCTGGCCACCTATGCGCAGCACCAGGGCATCCCGACTGCAGAAGTCAGCTATTCAGGGAATGGCCGTGTGGATCTGGCCGCGCTGGACGCTGCTATCACGAGTGACACTGCCTGCGTTCTGATCCAGTCGCCCAACTTCTTTGGCACTATCGAAGACGTTGCAGCCATTGCGGAAGTGGCGCACGCCAAGGGCGCGCTGCTCATCGTCTCCATTGCAGAGGCGGTTTCGCTCGGCATAGTGAAGCCGCCGGTTGAAGCAGACATCGTCTCGCTGGAAGCGCAGAGCTTTGGCGTTGCCGTCGGCTTCGGCGGACCGTACTGCGGCGTCATTGCGGCGAAGGAAAAGTTCCTACGCCAGATGCCAGGTCGCCTGTGCGGCGAAACCGTCGACACGGAAGGCCGGCGCGGATTTGTGCTGACGCTGTCTACGCGTGAGCAGCACATTCGCCGCGAAAAGGCGACCAGCAACATCTGCACCAATCAGTCGCTGGTTGCGCTGATGGTGACCATCTTTCTGACCGTGTACGGCAAGGGTCTGCGCGAACTGGCCGAGCAGAATCTCGCAAAGGCGCACTTCACCGCCTCTTCGCTGGCCGCGCTCGAGGGTTCCAAGCTGCTGTTTGACGGTGCTCCGCGCTTCAACGAGTTCGTCCTTTCCACGTCGCAATCTGCAGAGGACATCAACACTGCGCTGCTCGAAGAGAAGATCATCGGCGGCCTGTCGCTGGCACAGTGGTACCCGGAACTCGGCGAAGGCGCGTCACTTTGGTGCGCAACGGAACTGACTACGCGGGCGCAGATTGACCAGGTAGCCGCCGCCATGGCAAACGTAAACTCAGGCGACCGCGAACTGGTCGGCGCG
>JBPBPZ010000337.1:0-15175 GCA_050954525.1 Janthinobacterium lividum | reverse complement strand
TGCTTGGTGGCAACGTCATCGCTCAGACCGGTGGCACGTCCCGAGCCACAATCGACGGCGTGCTGACGCAGCAGGACCTGGGCGGCTACGGATCGGAGCTGCGGGCACGTTTTCGCTTTGGCTTCCTGACGGAGTTTGCGCCGGAATATTACCACCGCCTTAACGAGAGCAAGTGGTTCGTTGCGCCCCGGCTCAACTTCTACCGTGCGCCCGTGTACATCTACAGCGACCAGGTGAAGGCAGCCGAGCGGCTGATCCTAACTGCGGGCGGTGGCATCGACGTAGGCTACTCGAGCTCACGTTTCGCGGAGTGGCGCGCTGGCTGGCAGCAGACGTACCAGCAATGGCACACCATTACGGGCAGCGACGGTAACCCTGATTTCGACGGTGCCGCCCAGCTTGCGCGCGTGCAGTTCCGTTACAACGGTCAGGATCGTGCCATGGTTCCGCGGCATGGGCTGCGTGCCGATATTTCGGCGGGTTACCAGTTCCACTCCGTCAGAAGCAGCGACGCTCCCAGGATCGAAGCCTCTGCCGCGTACTTCCGCGACATCGGCCATGGCAACACGCTTTCCTTTAGCGTTGAGGGCGGCACCATGTTCCACCGCAATGTCGCCGATCCGTTCCGCTTCACGCTAGGCGGCCCGCTGCGCCTGACGGCATCCTCTTTTGAGGAATATCGCGGAACCGACTACGCCTTCGCACGGCCCGCGTACTTCCGGCGTATTGCCACCCTGCCCGCACCGCTTGGCCAGAGCATCTACGTGCTTGGAACCTACGAGTTCGGCCACATTGAAACACAGGCGGGTGGCATCAACCGGCAGGATGTTTTCCTGGGTCTGGCTGCAGAAACGCCGCTGGGGGCCATCACCTTCGGCCCGGCGTTTGGAGACCACGACCACCGCAAGCTGATCTTCACGCTCGGACGCTTCTTCTAGCTTTACGGCGTCCGTTACGCGACGCCGTAAAGCCAGCCAGCTTACTTCAAAGCTCGTGCAAGCGCATCTTCCATCACGTCGTAGCCAT
Organism: Janthinobacterium lividum; assembly: GCA_050954525.1. Lineage (GTDB taxonomy): Bacteria > Acidobacteriota > Terriglobia > Terriglobales > Acidobacteriaceae > Terriglobus. The sequence goes on along the minus strand of JBPBPZ010000337.1, from coordinate 14,149 downwards.
CAGCGTTCGGGTGTAAACCGTCGGAAGTGATGTACTCAGGGTGTCCGTACAGGGGTGTGAACATGTCTACAAAGCGGTAACCCTGGGTCGTTGCAAGGTCACGAAGTTGGACATTCACCGCGCGAGATGCTGCATCCAGATTCACCCCATTCCAGGTGATTGGGCCGAGCGAGAACACGACCACGTCCATGTTGGCTGCACGTGCAAGCTGGCCCATGGAAGCAATATTGGCCCGTATGGTGCTTGGCGGATCTTTCACCTGCTGCAAGATGTCATTGCTGCCCACCTGGATGATCACCCGGGCGTACCCACGTCCCAGAATGTCGGCAGGAAAACGCTGCAGAACTTGTGTGCTTGTCTGCCCTGAAATGCCTACGTTGTGCTTCGGCAGCGGCCAGCGATTGATGATGGAAGCCCCAATAAAGATGGAGGATGCGTTCAGTTCAGGACTTAAGGTTGCAAGCACCGGTGGAGCCGGCGTGACTGGAGGTGCTGGAGTAACTGGTGGAGTCGGCGTGACTGGAGGCGCTGGGTCAACAGGCGGCACCACCGGCGGCACGACCGGTGCAGGTGTCGGAACAGTTACCGGCGGGGTGGTCGGCGCCGGAGTAGACGTGGATGTTCCGCTCCCTGCGACGGTGGTATCCACAACTTTGAACGCATTTTGGCAACCAGCCAACGCAAGGAAGCCAGCAGTTGGGATAACCAGCAATCGCCTGCAAAGCCAGCGAGATGCCACGTGAGATGTCTCCATAGACTTAAAGCTACTTCATGAGCGGCGTCCTTGCGCCCCAGATGATCTGCTTGGCTACACCGTTATCGGCTCGTTGGCCCGATTTCTTGAGCGACTTCAGCCCAATGATCCAGTTCCATCGGTCTGAGCGTGAGATCAGATGCCCCACAAGCAAACTCCCGCCGTAAGCGAAGACGAACATGCTACCGCGGAGCAGGAAAGACAGGGAGGGAAGCGAGCCTTCGGTCACGCCGGAGCCAACAGCGTGGTTCAGAACGACATACGCGATGCGAAGAAAGAAAGTGTGCACCAGGTAGATACAGAAGGTTTGTTGACGCACGTTAACGAAGCGAGGCCATGACGCCACCTTCACTTTGCAAAGTAGAAGCACGACAAGGACGGAAAGCACCTGATTGCACGGTCGCAGTGTATTAAATGGATCGGCTGAATGACGCGCAATGAGAAGTTGCACCTCAGCTACCGACAGGACATACGACAGCAATGCAAAAGCGGCAAGACCCGCAGTTGGTAAGCTGTCCAGAAACCGGCTGAAGCCGGAAAAGTTTCTGGCAACATAGCTCCCCAGCCATAAGTAGCTGACGAATGCGAAGAGAGCCGATGTGTGCTGGGGTGAAAACCACTCGCCATAGATGTTAGCGACATAGATCAAATTGACGGCAAACAGCACGGTTCCGAGTTTTACGCTGTGCAGGTAGCGACTGAACAGCAAAAGGATGCACATGCCCAGGGCAAGGTTGGGGACGAACCAGAACGATGTGGAAAAGCATGCCAGCCCCAGGTCCATCCAGATCATGTGTAGCCAGGACGATGCTGAGGCTATGTTTAGCCGCTGATGGCTGAGGTCTCCAACCACGAGGTACAACACGTATAAGCCGAACCAGAAGATCCAGGGTGCTAGCAGAGCTTTAAGTCGGCGCGAAAGGTACAGACGTGGTGCCGAGACATCCATTCTGTCCCCGAGAAGAAAACCAGAGATCAGAAAGAAACCGATCGTCCCGTACTTAAAAAGGCACTCCAATGCAGACGGGAACACACCTTCGGCGGGGCTACTCCTTATGGCCACAATGGCATGCAGCGCGACGATGCCAAGCATGCTCCAAAAACGTACGGTATCTACAAACAAGTAACTAGGTCGACTTGCTGCACCTGTGGCAGCAGAAGATTCCATGGACATACGCCACCCGGGGGAGAGTTGGTAAATAGTATGCTTCTCTGGACGCCCTGATGTCGTTCTCTAGAAGCGCAATTTCGGTCAGTTAGCTCATCGGTGTTCCAAAATGGGCATTGGCAAAAGGCACCTGACTTAGGCGCAGGGTCTCTCCGCGGAGTCGGTTGCATGACCACCATCCTTGGGGCAGACCGCTTTGGCCTGCCGGTCTCCACAACGCACGTACTTTCATCAGGTGTGGCGGGCAGCTTGACGGCGAACGGTAACGGCTTGCAGGCTTTGCCATGGCCTGGATCTATACCCTGCCGGCGGCCGCCCTGCTCTCGGGTGGGCTCTTCTTCCTCTTCAGCTTGTTTGTGAAGTGACGTCAGGTGGAACGGCGAATCTTGACAGGATTCGTCGTTCTGTAACGCCAGCTTCATAGGTAAACCATGTTCGCCACGTAACTTCACCGCATGCGAAACATCTTTAGTGTGGGCTGCGTGGCAGCCTCCTGCTTGCTTTCAGCAAGCGCGCAATTTGATAGTGGAACGGTTGTAGGTACCGTGCGAGACGCGGCAGGATCGGTGATTGCGGGCGCGCACCTGACCCTGTCTGACTTGAGTCGCGGAAATAGCTTCCAGGCGATTTCCACGTCCGACGGTACTTACCAGTTCCCATCGATTCCTATCAGCCGGTACAGCCTTACCGTGGTGGGCACAGGTTTTGGTACCCAGGCCAGCCAGCCGTTTCAGCTCACCATTGATGCCCGCCAGCGTGTCGACTTTGCGCTTACCGTTGCGCAGGTGCAAACCACGGTTGAGGTGCAGGCAAACGTAACCGCCCTGCAGGTAGACAGCGCGGACCGCGGCCAGACCATCCAGGCCGAGCAGATTCGCGAGCTGCCGCTGAATGGCCGCTACTACTCTGACCTGGTGCTGCTGAGCACGGGTGTGGTGCCATCGCCCAGTTCGTTTGGCAGCAGCAGTTCCTTTCGCGAAGGCTCGTTCAACGTCAACGGGCTGCGCAGCACGGCAAACAACTACGTTCTGGACGGCCTAGATAACAACTACTTCGGCACATCGAACCAGGGCTTTGCCAACGAAGTGGTGCAGCCACCGCCCGATGCCATTGCAGAGTTTCGCGTGGAGACGAACAACGCCAGCGCGCAATACGGCCGCAGTGGCGGTGCGTCGATCATCTCAAGCCTGCGCAGCGGCACGAATCAGTTCCACGGCAATGTGTGGGAGTTCTTCCGCAACACGGTGCTGAACGCGAACGGCTACTACACCACGGCCGCGGGCAAGCCACGTCTCAATCGCAATCAGTATGGCTTCACCTTTGGCGGACCGATCGTCAAAAACCAAACCTTCTTCTTCGCCGACTATGAGGGCTTCCGCCAGGTGGCCTCAACCGTCGCCACCGCGGTTCTTCCCACCCTGGCCCAGCGCATGGGCAACTTCGGCGCAAACGTGCCTGTCCGCAATCCGTATACCGGCACGCTCTACGCGAACGGCGTAGTGCCGCAGGGCGACATCATCCGCTTTGCCAGCACCGTGCTGGCTGCGCTGCCCGCACCCACCAGCACTTCCGCGGCCAACTACACCACGCTGTACCGCATTACGGATGACCGCCAGAAAGGCGACCTCAAGATCGACCACAGCTTCTCTGACCGTCTGCGCCTGTTCGGACGGTACGACCAGAGCAGCTTCGACGTATTCGACCCCGGCATCATCACTGGTCTGGCCGGAGGCAATGGCAACGGCTACCAGATCGTGCCCATCAAGTCAGCGGCAGGCGGCATTACCTGGACCATCAACGCGCACACGCTGCTTGATGGCGGGTTCGGTTACTCGCAGTCTGACGCGGGCAAGCGTCCGCCGCTGGCAGGCGGACCCAGCATGCTGGACATGTTCGGTATCCCCGGGCTGCCCACCGATCCTGCGCTGACTGGCGGCATCACCTCCGAAACGCTGAGTGGATTCTCCGCTCTCGGACGCCAGGCCACCAGCCCACAGTTCCAGCATCCCAAGCTGTTCAATCCCAAGCTGAACATCACGCGCATCGCCGGCTCGCACGCTTTCAAGGCCGGGGCAGAGTACCAATGGCTGGGCGTGCGCACGCTGGATGTGAACCCCATCCTTGGCCGCGATGTGTACTCCGGCCTGTTTAGCGCACCCGCTGTGGGGACGCGGTTGGCCAACGGCACCACGCTGACTGCAGCGCAGATCACGGCGAACTCCGCCCTGTACTCGTTGGCTGATTTTCTGTACGGCGCGCGCAGCCAATACCAACTGGTGAATCCGGGCTACGTGAACCACCGCCAGCAGGCAGGCTTTTTGTACCTGCAGGACGACTGGAAAGTGTCGCCCACAGTGACGCTAAATTTGGGTCTGCGGTATGAACTGGTCACGCCGTTTTACGAGCGCGACAACCAGCTATCAAACTACGACCCCGGCACCAACAGCATTCTTCTGGCGAAGTCCGGCTCCATTTACGACCGTGCGCTTGTGCAGACCGATACGAATAACCTCGCGCCCCGCGTCGGCATATCCGCACAGATCATGCCGCGCACGGTTGTGCACGCGGGTTATTCCGCCGGGTACATCAACACCAATCGCACGGGTACAAGCTACCTGGCTTACAACGGCCCGCGTTTTGTGCTGGCCACCGTTACACAATCCAACCCAACCCTGCCCACCTTTCGTACGACGCAGCAGGGCTTCCCGGATGGCTTTACCTCGTCGGCTACCTTTAATCCGCGCAACAGCACGGTGCAGTACATTCCGAAGAATGCTCCCTCCGGCAAGGTCAATAGCTACTATCTTTCGGTGCAGCAGCAGTTGCCAGGCAAGTGGCTGTTCGACGTGGCCTATGTGGGTAACAATGCGAACAATCTCATCATCATTAACGACATCAACCAGGCGCGCCCAAACGCAATTGGCGAGACTACGAATGTAGAATTACGTCGGCCCAACCAGGCCTTCAGTTCCATCGCCGCGACTTTGCCTTATGGCTACTCCAATTACAACGCACTGCAGGTGCGTGTGGAGAAGCAGAGTTCACAGGGCTTCTACTTCTTGAACAGCTTCACCTATAGCAAGAACATGGATGTGGTGGCGCAGGCCTTTGACAACAGCAACGGCAACAACACCGCCGTGCAGGACATTAACAACGTCGCCGCTGATTATGGCCCTTCCAACTACAACCGACCTTTGAACAACGTCACCAGCCTGGTGTACCAACTGCCTTTTGGGCGTGGACGCCGCATGTTGGCCAAGGCACCTCGCCTGCTGGACGCGGTTGCCGGTGGATGGGATGTGAACTCGATCGTGAATGCCCGCTCCGGCGAGCCGGTCACGTTGACCTACACGCCGGATGCGAACCACCAGGTGGTGCCTGTTATCTCCGTGCTTGGCCGCAACGCCTATCGGCCCAATGTCTCGGGCTCGCCTGTGCTGGCAAACCGCACACCGCAGAAGTACCTGAACAACGCAACGGTCAGTGTGCCCGCGTATTACGCACCGTTTGGCAACAGCGCGCGGAATACCTTTCGAGGCTACGCGTACTACACGGTTGACATGGGCCTGTCGAAGTCATTCGCCGTTACAGAGCATGCGCGTGTAATCTTCCGTAGCGAGGCATTCAACCTGTTCAATCACTCCAACTTCACCGCACCCGACGGCAACATTTCGAACAGCACCTTTGGCGTCATCACCTCGACGTACGCGGCGCGCGTGCTGCAGTTTGCTCTTAAGGTGCAGTTTTGAGGCGCCTGCTGCTTGCTGCTTTCGGGCCGCTCTGCCTTTGCCTTGCGGCTCATTCACAGGCAGTAATCCCGGCCAAAGGCACACCTCCGCCCATCGTCTTTGTGCACGGTAACGGCGACGACAGCACGCGGTGGGTGCCCACCATGTGGTTGTTTGAATCGAACGGCTACCCTGCAGACCGGCTATTTGCCATTCGCTTCCACAACCCTGTGGCGCGAACGGACGACACGCGCGAAGAACCCGCCCGTTCCAGCACGGAAGACGAGAAGGCGGAACTGGGCCGATTTGTCGGGGACGTTCTTGCGAAAACTCACGCCACAAAAGTTGTGCTTGTCGGCAGCAGTCGCGGTGGCCTGACCATTCGCAACTATGTGCAGAACGGTGAAGGCAGCAGGACTGTGCTGGCCGAGATCCTGTGCGGCACACCCAACCACGGTGTCAACGCAACGGACACAAACCTTAACGGCGAATTCAACGGCAAGGGCGCGTTTCTTTCCGCGCTGAACCACCCAGGTCTAGACGGCAACGAAGTGACACCCGGCGTTCGCACGTTGACGCTGCGCAGCGACTCGCTCGACAAGTACGCGCAGCCCACGGCCATCGCCTTCGGCCACCCGGAGCAGAGCAGCGGCGGCAGCTTCGAAAGCCCGGCGTTGAAGGGCGCGGAAAGCATCGTGCTGAAAGGCCTCGATCATCGCGAACTGGCCTTTTCGGACCGGGCGTTTGCAGAGATGTACCACTTCCTTCTGGGTCGCGCACCTCAGACGCTGGAGATCAAGCCGGACCGTTCGCCGCGCATCTCGGGCCTGGTTACAGGATTTGCAGGACAAGCGCCCACAAACGATCCGTTGGCCGGTGTTCACATGCGCGTGTCTGAAAGCTTTGCGGCCGCAGGTTCTGCGCCGGTCTACCAGGCGGTGACGACGAGCAGCGGCATGTGGGGACCCGTCCCGATCCGGCCAGAGGTGGGCTACCGATTCGACCTGGAGCGTGAGGGCCGCACGGTCACCTACTTCCTGGCACCGCTGCGCAGGTCCACGACGCTTCTGAATTTCCGATTTGTGCCAGTACCGGCGGCCGCAGAAGGCGAGCCTACGCTGTTGGTGACACGCCCGGATGGCTACTTCAGCAAGGAGCGTGATCCGGTTCGCGTTGCCGGTGTAGTTGCTCAGCAGGAACCATCGGGCCTACCGTTGCGTGATGCTTTTACGGTCGTTGTTCCAGACGGGACAAGACCGGTAGCGGTAACACTGCGGGATGAACAGATATGGGCGCAGCCCCCCAGCGCGCCTGCAACGCAGCTAAGCATCGTGGAGTTCTTGCGATAACTCCTTCAGCAGCAAAAGCGATGCGGCGCAGCGATCGCAGGCCCGCTTCTTCGGACTTGGTGTAACAGCTTCACTACCGCTTAGTGGACTTAGTCGCAGAGTTCACGGCAGGTTTACGTGGAAGAACGACAATTCTGCCACAGCTGTTAGATCAGGCCTTGGGAGGACTTACGTGAGCGGTGTTTTGGGTAAAGCGCAGTATGCGGTCATACTGACAGGTTTGGCGTGTGCTGTGGGCACACATGCGCAAGTGAAACTGTTGGCGAAGGGTACGCTTACCGGCAGCAGCGCAGGCAATTACACAGACCTTTCCGGCCTGAACGGCACGCTGGAAAATGGTGTGTCCGCCAGTCTTCTGGGCGGCCTTGGCTCCGGCCTGGCTTATGTGTCCGGCGACAGGTTTCTTGCCGTTCCGGATCGTGGACCGAACGCTGTTCCTTTCAACTCTGCAGTAGACGACACCGACAGCTACATCAATCGGTTTCACACCATTGAGATGAATCTGCAGCCAAGTCCGGCCGGCAGTGCGTTGCCTTACTCCATTGCACCCACGTTGGAAAAGACAACCTTGCTTTCAAGCCAAACTCCGCTGGTGTATGGCACGGGTGCGGGACTTGGCATAGGAACTGGCGTTCCTCCTGCGAACTACTACAGCCAGTTCTACTTCACGGGCCGCTCTGACAACTTTGACCCCGCGCAGAACTCGGGCAACCCTGTAGATGGGCGTCTTGACCCGGAGAGCATCAGGCTTTCGAACGATGGTATGAGCGTCTTTATTTCCGACGAGTATGGCCCATACATATACCAGTTCAACCGGTTCAAAGGCACGCGCATCCGTAGCTACGCGCTGCCCGCAAAGTTTTACGTCAGCAATTTAAGCCCGAATGGTGCTACAGAAATCTCCGGCAACACGACGGGTCGAACGGCGAACAAGGGACTCGAGGGGCTTGCTATTACACCCGACGGCAAGACGCTGATTAGCATGATCCAGGCACCGCTGATCCAGGACGCGAACCTAGGCGGAGCAGCCGCGAATCTGTTGCGCTTCGTCACCATCGATGTCACCTCCGGCGCGACACACGAATACGCCTATAGCCTGACCACGGGTTCCGGCGTAAGCGAAATCGTGGCCTTGAACAACCACGAGATCCTTGTGGATGAACGTGACGGTAAGGGGCTGGGCGACGGCTCAAAAGCCAAAATCAAGCAGGTATTCAAGGTTGACTTTGCGGGGGCTACGGACGTGTCCAACATGGATGGTGTGTCTGCAGCAAGCCACTCCGTGGCGAAGACATTGTTTCTGGACCTGGTTACCGTGTTAACGGCGAATGGTTATACGACCAGCACGATTCCGGCAAAGATCGAGGGCATGGCGTTCGGCCCGGATGTGACCCGGAACGGCATAAGCACGCATACACTCTGGGTCAGTAACGATAACGACTTTCTACAGGATTACGGCGGGGTCACAAACTCCAATCCGAACCAGTTTTTCGTGTTCGGGTTCACGGACGCAGACCTGCAGGGATCCGTTTTCGTCCCGCAGACGCGGACGGGTACCTGAACTAAAAGCGTGTTGCAACAAAGAGGAGCCCGGCAGATGCCGGGCTCCTCTTTGTTGCAGGTACGCAGCACGTCAGGCTGCGGCAAAGGCCGACAGTCGCTTGCGAAAGGCCAGGAACGCCGCGCCCAGCAAACCCGTAGCAGAAAGCAGCATGCTCGAGGGTTCTGGTGTGACCGTTGTCGTAGCCGCCAGGGACGCTGTAGCTGGCACGTCGTAGAAGTTTCCAACTGCGTTAAAGGCAAGCGCCTCATAGCCTGAGACAGTTGAGAAGAGGTTGAACTGCAGTGCCTGGCCGGAAAAGATTCCGGTAAATGCAATGCCGTTCACATCGAAAAGACGGGACCCGGTTGGAAACAGCAGATTATCGTTACCGAACAGCGCATCCCCGGCTGCGATCAGACCAGTAATGCCGGTACCTGATATGCCTGTAATCGCAAAGGTTCCATTGTTGTTGCTACTACCGGTAAGTGTTCCAACTGTGTTAACGCCCAGCGTCGAGCTGTTGATAGAAACCTTAAAGGTGTCGGCACTGGCGCAGTAAGGAACCAGCAACAAGCCAGAGAACGCGAGAAGAACACTTAGGCGACGCAAATAAACCTCCCGGGCGCGGACGGAACCCTTGCCAACAGGCTACGTGGCTGGAGTGCGGCGAATGTGAAACACAAAAGAAAAGTTAGCGGTACTTAGCCCAGTGGCCACTGGCAGGATCGCCAGACACTTGTCGCCATGAGATCCTTCGCATTTGGAACCTGGACTCGCACTTACTTACGCCTGTGTTGCCAGTGCAGGTACTCGAAACAGATCGGCTGTTTCGTGCAGGCTGAACCGTAAACTGCCATGTGCTGCAGGCTAGAAGGGCCACTCCAAAGTAGGAGAGTGATCGGGCGTAAATTGCTGATCCAGTAAGTTACGCCCGATACCAGAAACTATGCCTTGGGTGGTGCGATAGCGTCTGTTGCCGCTTTCGCAATGCGGAACTTCACAGTTGTCTTGGCCGCAATCTTGATCTGTTCGCCAGTGGACGGATTGCGGCCCATCCGCTCTTTGCGTTCCGCTTTGACCAGTTTGCCCAGGCCAGGCACGGTAAACTCACCTGCCTCGCGGGTCTGCTCTGTTGCCATTTCCATGAGGGCATCGAAAAACGCCTGCACCTGCTTCGGTTCAACGGCGAGCTTCTCGGACATGGAGCGAACGATCTGCGTTTTCGTCATCTTCGCCACGGGGGCGCTAGGCGTCGGCTCTACTGCTTTCTTGGTTGCCATTCATTTCCTCGTCTTCTCTTGTGCTGAGTTTCGCGTGTGAGGCTCTTCTCACCGAATCGCTGACTTTCTGATGCTTGTTCATTCTGTGACGCCAGAAAGACACGCGAGAAACACGGATAAACCTCTCTTAAAGGTGAGGTTCTGTGGGAATTTAGCCGCAGAGTGCGAATTTTGATCGCTGCTGGAGTGCGTTCTTTCGCTGCGTCATGCCAACCTGTGAAGCATTTCTGCCCGTGGGGCATCTGTTCAGGGTGTGAGAAGGAATTGGAAAGCAGCACGACTTGCTTTAGCTTTTGGCCTGGGGTTCGTTTCTGTGGGGTACTCTGTTGGCCAAAATCAGGGAGCGCCCGCTCCGTTGCCGAAGTATTTCGCCGCGGAAGCTGCTGGAGCCGATCTTCGTTCCCCGCGAAGCATCAGCGTCTCCATCAGCAGCCGCCGCGTAGATGACGCGGTCAGCCCCATACGGGCCAGCAAACTGGTTGGGCAGGTGACCAAGGCCCTACGAAAATCGCCGCTGAAGCCGGTAAGCGACGCCACGTCCGCAGAACTAAGTCTTGAAGTCGTGGTGGAGTCGCACGAGCAATGGGGAACGGTTCACTCCCAGAACGACCCCTACATCTTTTTCCTGTTGCGCAACCGGGCAGACTCGCAGTCCTTGTACTGTGCGTATCGCCGGGTCGGATTTTCCTACGGGTCTGCGGCCAAGGACCTGCTGCGTGATCTGTCTGCCCGCATGGCCGCCGCAGGGCAGCCCAATAGCGGCGATGTTGCCGCCTGTACGGCACAGGCCATGCGGCCCGTCGATCTCAAGCTGTAACGGCACATCCTGTGCGCCTGGCCAGAAATCGACACGCATAGAATCGAAGTATGGGCCGCATCCGCGTACTTTCCGACCAGGTTGCGAACCAGATTGCCGCGGGCGAGGTAGTCGAACGACCTGCCTCGGTGGTGAAGGAACTGCTTGAAAACGCTGTGGATGCGGGAGCCACACGCATCCGCATCGAGGTGGAAGGCGGCGGCCGCAAGCTGATTCGCATCGTCGATAACGGCAGCGGCATGGTGCGCGACGACGCCATGCTCGCCTTTGAGCGACACGCCACCAGCAAGCTGCGAAACGCTGATGACCTGCTGCACATTGCTACCCTCGGTTTCCGGGGCGAGGCGCTGCCATCCATTGCCTCCGTTGCCCGGGTGGAACTGGACACGCGTTCAGAAGAGGACGCGGTCGGCACACGCATCGAGATTCATGGCGGCAAGATGACCCGCGTGGAAGACGTGGGCGCGCCCGTGGGCACCACCATCGCCATTCGCGACCTGTTCTTCAATGTGCCTGCGCGCCGCAAGTTTCTGAAGTCGGAACCGACCGAACTTTCGCATATCGCGGCTCTGGTGACGCATTATGCCTTGGCGCACCCGGGCAAGCACTTTGAACTGCACTCCGCCACGCAGGCCCTGCTGGTGGCACCTGCGGTGCGCGACAGCAGCGAACGCGTCTTCCAGATCCTGGGAGGAGACATCTCGCGCGACATGTTGCCCTGTGCGGCAGAGCTTGACTTCGCCCGCGCGGGCCTCCCAGAGCCGCCCCCATGGCGTCGTGAGGCCGACTACGAGGCACCTGAACCCGGGTTTTTGCGGGTCAGCGGCTTTGTCTCGAAACCCGAGCTGCAGAAGCTCAACCGCGGCTCCATTTACGTGTTTGTAAACGGTCGGCAGGTACGCGACCGGCTGATCCTGCATGCGCTGGCCGAGGCGTACCGCAATATCATTCCGCCCACTTCGTTCCCAGTCATCCTGCTCTTTTTGGAGATGCCTGCCGCCGAAGTCGACGTGAACGTACACCCGGCAAAGACCGAGGTGCGGTTTCGGCAGTCGAGTTTTGTGCATGACTTCGTGCGAGACACCGTGCGCAACACCGTCCTGAAGGCAAAGCCTGCGGCGAACTTTTTACAGGCGATCTCCGCGCCCGTATCGCCACGTGCCGGTGACAACCTGCTGAACGGCGGCGAAGGCTTCGAACTTGACCCGGTTCTGCGCGGACCCGGGCCGGGCAGCGATGCGCCGTGGAGCGAGCACCAGATCCGCGAAGCCATGTCAGCCGAGGAGCAGGCGCTTCAGAGGCAGTTGCAGTGTGACAGCGACCCTGTCGAAGCGGACGACACTGCAGCCTTCAGCCTTGCGGCACGGACGCTGCCACCCGTGCCGGGGCGTCTCGCATTCTCAGACGCTGACCCGCACACGCGCAATGAGACTGCACGCGTATGGGGCACCCAGGGCGTCGCCGATCTGGAAAGGCCAGACGGGACCCCCACAACGGCGGGTGCCCCGTTCCTGGGCCGCTCCATCGCGCATCAGCGGGCGCACGATCCACACGCAACCACGCACTTACCCGTCGGCACCACCACCCAGCCCCCGGCAGCCGAACGCATTGAAGACACCGCCAACCTGGCCGGACTGGGTGGCCTGCGCCCACTTGGACAGGTGCAGAACTCGTTCATTCTCGCAGTCAATGAAGAGGGCCTGTGGATCATCGATCAGCACGTAGCGCACGAACGCGTTCTGTTCGAGAAAGTGTTGCGCGAACGGCAGGTGGAGCGTGTGCAGCGCCAGCGCCTGTTGATGCCCCTGCTGATCGACTTACTACCGGCTCAGATGGCGAACTTTGCCCATATGGCCGACGAACTGGAGCGTAACGGCTTCGAAGCCGAGCCGTTTGGCCCGCGCACGCTGGCTGTGAAGGCTGCACCGGTTGGGCTGGAGGGCAGGGAACTGGAACTGGCCCTGGCAGAACTGCTGCAGGTGGACGACGACGCCGCGCAGGCCGACAACATGGAAGTGCGCCGCCGCCGCATCGCGGCCAGCATCGCCTGCCATGCCGCCGTCAAGATCAACATGCCGCTGGAATCGAGCAAAATGCAGTGGCTGCTGGACGAACTGGGCAAAACGGAGAACCCCATGGCCTGTCCGCACGGCAGGCCCATCGCTTTGCGCTATTCTCATAAGGAGATCCAGCGGGCGTTCCAGCGCATTTAGATTCACCGCGCGACGCATTCCAACTGCCTTCTTCTACGAACCGCACGCGGTTCCTCTAGACGCGAAATGTATGACGAACTCCGATCGTGGAGCATGTTTCGCACAAGAGTTGGTCCGGCACCTTGCCAGGACGGCTCCATCTACATCCAATAAGCAACGCAGGCAGCAGCGCGGGTCGTCTCCGCGCCAGGCCGTCTGTGTACACAAGGCGCACTGAAGCACCTCGCGCCGAAAGAAGGCATTCCGCATGGCACCCACTGAAACCATCTCTCCCCATCAACTAAAGCTGGCCCGCACCGCGTTGTGGCACCAGAATGGCGACGCTCTCCGCACCATGGACGACGCTCGCATCTGGCTTGAGTCCGCAGGCCTTGTGCCGTACTACCCTCACGCGCAGTTTGCCGCCGCACCGCAACCCAGCTTTGCCGAAGCCGTACTCGGACGCCCGGAAACTGGCTGGATTCCCGGTGCTCCGAAGGCAGCAGCAGCTGACACCGAAGAAGACGGCGACGACTCTGCGGACGACGAGTACGACGAAGACGCAGACGAGAACTTCGACGATGACGACGAGGCTTCAGGAGACGACGAAGAGTCCGAAGATGAAGCTGACTTCGACGACGAAGAGGATGACGACTCAAGCGAGGACGACGACTCCGATGAAGAGGATGACGAAGAGGAAGCAGACGACGAGGGCGATGTAGAAGCCTCCGAAGCAGCCTCTGACCCGGAAGTCATGCTGTCGGATGATGATGAGTTCGCAGAAGACGAAGGCGACGAGATCGCCGAGATCGACCGCATCCATGCCGGCGACGATCCCTTGCCCAACGACCTCGAAGAGGGAAGCACATCCACTTCCGGCGCTGAAGAAGAGGCTCCTGCGGTTGAGCCTGCACCTGAACCGATCAACGGTTTTACGCCCGAGGAAAAAGAAACCGTCAGCCGCCAGCTTGCACGCATGGTCGCCGAAGGTTCGGCAGTCCCTCTGAACCTGCTTGGTTCCACCACGGGTGAGCCGGACTTTGTTTGCTCGTCGCAGGCATTTTCATTTGTGTATACCCTGCGGGGCGACAAGGGCTGGAAGACAGAACCTGCGCAGACCGGATCCATGCGCGTCTCGCCGCTTGCCGTTAAGACATACGCCCTGCTCAAAGAGAAGGGGCCCATGGCTCCGCACGAACTCACCACAGATCTGGGCCAGGGCGTTGTCGATTCTGCAGTTCTACGCGCCCTCAGTGAACTCTGGGCGATCCAGCGTGTAATCCCTGTGCCCGATCCAGACGGTGCCCCGGCCAAGTGG
>JBPBPZ010000334.1:0-15314 GCA_050954525.1 Janthinobacterium lividum | reverse complement strand
CCCTGAGGTTGTGGTCCGCACCATTGAACCCTTGCGCTTCCATGGCAATGAAGTGGTTCTGTTCCACATACTGGATCCGCAGGAACTGTACCCGGTGATGAACGGACCTGCTGTGCTGGTCGATCTCGAAACGCAGCAGAAGATCGAAGTGGTTCCGGAGTACGCCAAAACCACTTACCGCGAGCGAGTTGCTGCGCACATCGAGTCGCTGCGCTCAAAGACGCGCGCAGCGGGCATGGATTACCAGTTGCTGCTGACTGACCAGCCGCTGGACAGCGCCCTGCGCGAGTACCTGACGCTGCGTGAGGCGGCGAACTGATGGGCTTTCTGACCCCATGGTTTCTGGGCGGCCTGCTGGCACTTGGAGTGCCTGTGTTTGTGCACCTGCTCAAGCGGCACGTCACCGTTCCGCGCCCCGTCGGATCGTTGATGTTCTTTGAACGCGGCACGCAAAGCTCAAGGAAGCATCGGCGATTGAAGCACCTGCTGCTGTTTGTTTTGCGCGCCGCGTTGTTGTTGCTGGTGGTGCTGGCGTTTGCCAATCCTTTCATCCGCAGGCCAGCCAGCGATCCGAGCAGCGGACTGCTGCTGATCGTCGTGGATAACAGCTTCAGCATGAGAGCGGGAACTCGCTTTGCCGATGCGAAACAGCAGGCGCTCGCCCTGCTCGCTGCCAAGCCCTCATCGCAGAAGGCGCAGGTGATTTCGCTGGGCGGGCAGGTACAGATCCTGACGCAGCCGGAGAGTGATGCAGCACAGTTGCGCAACGCGCTGGAAAGCATCCAGCCGGGTGATGGCCATGCAAGCTTCGGCGAGCTTGGCCGAACGATTCGCACGCTTCGCGAGGCGACACATGGCCCGTCTGATTTGCACCTGTTCAGCGACATGCAGAAGTCTGCCATGCCCGCGAACTTTGCCGACATGGTGCTGCCTGCGGAAATCGCGTTAAAGGTGCACGCGGTCGCGGGCACAGATGCGCTGCCTAACTGGACCGTGGCCAGTGTGGACGCACCCGCGGAACTGGCCGATGTGAAAGATGCGAAGCGCTCACGTGTGCTGGCTGTCATCGCCGGCTTTAACACTCCGTCTGCTTCAAAAACTGTTTCACTGCTGGTAAATGGTCGAAGCCTTGCAACGAAGCGCGTCGATGTGCCCGCCAGTGGCCGCACCACAGTAGAGTTTTCGCCACTAGACCTCGGGTATGGCTTCAATCGTTGTGAGGTCCGCATCGATGCGCAGGATGCTTTCCCCAACGATGACGCCAGCCTGTTTGCCGTGCGGCGCTCCGATCCGGAGCGGGTGCTGTTCGTGCACGCAAATGGTGATACGCGGTCTGAGTTGTACTTCGGAGCGGCGCTTTCGGCAGCGGCACAGGCTTCGTTCACCATGCAGGCAGTCGCGCCAGGGCAGACCAACGATCTTGATCCTGCGCGATTTGCCTTTGTTGTGCTGGCGGATGCTGTGATGCTCCCACCCATCTTTGAGCGTAATCTGCGTGACTACGTGAACAAGGGCGGCAGCGTGCTGGTCGCCCTGGGCACGGGCGCTGGCCACAACGCAGAAGTCCCGCTGTGGGACTCGAAAGTTAAGCAGGTGAACGAATACGCACGTGCGGGCAGCGGCTCCGCCACCGTCGGGCAGGTGGACTTCACGCACCCCGCCTTCGAAGACGCCCAGCCCGGGCGCGACAACGGCGGATGGGCCGGAACCAAAATCTCATACGCAGCCGTGGTTGACCCTTCCGGTGCGCGTGTCGCGGCGAAGCTCAGTGACGGTACACCGCTGTTGCTGGATAAAGCGATGGGAGAAGGCCATGTGCTGGTCTTCACTACAGGCCTCGACAACCTGACGAACGACCTGCCGTTGCACCCGGTGTTCGTCGCTTTCATTGACAAGGTGTCACGTTACCTTTCCGGCACGGACCGCCTCAGCAGTTCGCGTCGCGTCGACAGCTTTGTGCCGTTGCGTGCGAGTGTTGAAACGGGCGGTACCGGAGCCAGTGCCGAAGTAATAGATCCCGATGGCAAACGTCCGCTGTCGCTTGCAGAGGCGCGCACAGTGCAAGGTTTCCGAATCGATCGCGCCGGCTTTTACCAGGTGCGTTTTGCGAACGGCAAAGATGCCGTCATTGGTGTTAATCCGGATCGACTCGAAAGCGACCTGCAGCCCATGCCGGTGGATGTGCAACAACTTTGGAGCGGTAGCGATACCGCCGTCCCCGGTGAAACAAAAGCGACGTCGAATGCCGCTGTGAACGGTGCCGGAACGCGGCCCGTAAGCCTATGGTGGTACGTTATGCTGCTTGCACTTATGGTCGCGTTGGCAGAGGTGGTGCTGGCCAGCAATTACATGGGTATGCAGCGGGAGGACGCATGAGCAAAGCAAGCGAACTCAACAGCTACATTGCGCGTGTGCGGCGCATGCTGCGTGTGCGCGCGGGGCTGCGTGGAGCGACGATCTTTCTTGCTGCTGCGGCATTGTGCACGCTGCTGATGGTGCTCTTTCTGAACCACTATGCCTTTCCGGCAAATGGCATCAGCAAGGCACGCCTGCTGCTCCTGGTGATATCGGCTGCGGCTGCGGGCTTCGGCATCGTCTGGCCGCTGCTGCGCTTGTCCCGTCAGCGCGCAGTGCAGCGGGCCGAAGCAGCATTCCCTGCGCTTGAGGGCAGTCTGACCACGTTTCATCAGCGTCAAGCGGCCAACCCCGACCCTTTCCTTGAACTGCTGGCAGCAGACACGCTGCGACGCACGGATCAAGCCCCTACGTCGACCCTTGCCCCGGCGCCGCTTTTGCTTGGGATGAGCCTGGCGGCGTTCGTCTTTCTGGGCGCGCTGCTGTGGATGATCTTTGCCGCTCCGGGCTATGTGGGCTACGGCGCGTCATTGCTGTGGACGGGAGAAAGAAAGACAACACAGCCACTTTATGCGCTGGCAGTGATACCGGGCGATATTGCAATCCGAAGGAACAGCGATCAACCCATTACGGCAGAGGTGACAAATCTCCACCCTGACAAGGTGCAGATCTTTGCGCATTTCAACAGCAGTAACGGGTGGGAACCTGTTGCTATGCAGCGGCAGGCTGGCACAGGCAGCAGCTATGGCTTCGTCTTCACGGGCTTGCCGGAAAATGTGGAGTACTACGTCACGGCAGGGCCGCTGACCTCACCGCACTACAAGGTGCGTGTTGTCGATCTGCCTTCTGTGAAGTCGGTGAAGGTGACCTACCACTATCCAAAGTGGACCGGCTTGCCGTCGGAAATAAACGATCATGCAGGCGACCTGCGCGCGATTGAAGGCACCCAGGCAGAGCTGCAGTTTGAAATGGACCGCCCACTGAAGGACGGGAACCTGACGCTGGACAACGGCCAGACGCTACACCTGACCGCTGGCGAGGGCAATCGTTACACCGGCACTGTACCCATGGCAAAGGATGGCTCGTACCACGTTGCGGCGACGGATGCCGGGCAGCCGGTACGTCTGTCGGAGGATTACTTCATTGCGACCGACAAGGCTGAGCCACCGCAGATCACCATCGACAAACCGGGCGGCGACTACCACGCCAGCCCTATCGAAGAAGTCACGGTCAAGGTCAAGGGATCTGCGCAGTTTGGCCTGCGCGACATGCATTTGCACTACTCCGTGAATGGAGGTGCAGACAAAGATGTATCCATGCTGAAGCAACAGGGCGCGCGCAACGCGGACGGCAGCTACACGCTGCGGCTTGAAGACTTCAAGCTGCAGGCAGGTGACCTGGTCAGCGTGTATGCCACGGCAAAGGATGGTCATGCCGAGGCAAAGACCGACATCAATTTTATCCAGGCCGATCCGTTTGAGCGCGAGTTCTCGCAGTCACAACAGGGAGGCGGTGGTGGCGCCGGCGCAGGTGGTGGAAACCAGAATGAGATCTCGAAACGCGAAAAAGAGTTAATCGCGGAGACATGGAAACAGATCAACAACAAGGGCGCGACCGACAAGACGGCCAAGGCGCAGGGCGACTTTCTAGGAGGCGCTCAATCAAAGCTGCGTGATCAGGTCACCGCGCTGTCAACGCGCATGAACAGCCGGGATCTTTCCTCGGCCAATCAGGAATTCAGCACCTTCGAAAAGGACATGCAGGAAGCCGCCAGGAACATGCTTCCCGCTTCAGAAAAATTGAACCAAACCAGGTGGCAGGACGCTCTGCAATCTGAGCAGAAGGCTCTGCAGGCGCTGCTGCGAGCCGAGGCGACTTTCCGCCAGATCCAGGTTGCCTTTGGTCAGCAGGGCGGCGGGGGAGGTGGCGGTGGAAGCGCTGGCCGTGATCTTGCCAGCCTGTTTGATTTGGAACTTGATACAAAGAAGAACCAGTACGAAACAGCGAAGACTTCATCGCCGCAGGAGCAGAAGGCGAAGGAAGTCGAAGACGCACTTGAAAAGCTGGATGCACTTGCCAAGCGGCAGGAAGAACTTGCCAACCAGCAGAAGAGTCCGCAGCAGGCTTTGCAGGAAAGATGGCAGCAGGAAATGCTGCGTCGCGAGGCCGAGCAGTTGCAGCGGCAAATGGAACAACTGGCACAGAACAAGCAGGAAAGTCAGCAGGGGCAAAGTGGCCAATCGGGCCAGCAGGCTCAGTCTGGTTCGCAAGGTTCCGCAGGGTCACAGGGCGGATCGCAGTCAGGGCAGCCTGGATCGCAAGGGCGTCAGCAGGCGAGCCGTAGTGAATCCAGTTCAGATCAACGCATCGAACAGGCGCTCAGTCGGATGCGTTCAGCAGAAGACGCCATGAAGCGCAGCGGAGGCACGAAGGGCAACACTGCCGAAGCCCAGCGACAAGCTGCCGAGCGTTTGCGTGAGGCGACCGGCCTAATGGGGGGTGCGCAGCAGGACCTTGCGGGCGATAAGATGGGCCAACTTTCGCACGAGGCCGATCGCCTGCAGCAGGAGGAGCGCGCGCAGTCTGAACGCATCGACCAGTACAGCCGCGACACCCGCAACAGAACACTCGATGCCGAGACCTACCGGGCGAAGGTTAGCCAACGTAACCAGTTGTCTGCGGATCGTCAGGAGCTTTCCGATAGCCTATCGAAGCTGCAGCGTGACATGCGTGAATCCGCTCGCCGGATGGCTGGCAGCCAGCCTGAAACCTCGCAGAAGCTGCGGGATGCTCTGACGCAAATGGATCAATCTGACCTAGGCAACCATGTGCAGCGCACCGCAGGCTGGCTGCGCAGCGGCATCAACCCCAATGCCAATGGTACGGAAAAAGATATTGCGGACGGACTGGCGAAGCTGGGCCAGCAGCTACGTTTAGCACAGGGATCTGTGGGCAAAGGGGCTACGCCGGGCGGGCACGCTCCTGGGCATGACAGGGATCAGCAGTCTGCAGCACTCGGTCAGGTTGAGAGGCTGCGCAGCCAGTTGGAAGCAATGCAGGCCGGGCGTGGACATGGACAGGCGAGTGGGCAACTAGACCGTAATGGCCAGCGGCCCGGCGAGGCGCAGGGTGCACGCAATGGCCAGCCTGGTGACGGGAAAGCAGGAACAGGCAGTCAGCCCGGCGGCACCAATCCACCACAGAGCGCAGGCAACACACCCGGAGGACAGCGTGGACAGGGCAGCCAAGGTCAAGGTCAAGGTCAGGGACAGCGGGCTGGCGGCGGCCTTACACGCGGCAACGACGTAGGTGGAGGCTCGGACGGTCCGGGACGCAGTGGTGACTTCACGCGGCGTTCTGGCGCAGGTGGCATTGGCGGCGACGCCTTTGGGAGTGCCGCCGCAGGCAACAACACCATCGCCCAAGGCGGAGAGCGCAACGGCGCACAGGAACATGGCGGCAACCCTACCACCGCTGAGCAGGGCTATCAGCAAAGCCTGCGCGAGCTGCAGGCTCTGCGCGGCATGGTCAAAGGCGACCCGGAAGCCGCCAAGGTAGTTGCTGACTTAACGAAGCAGATGCAGGGACTGGAATCCGCTAACTTCCGGGGTAATCCCGCGCTGGCCGAGCAAATGCATAACGATGCTCTGCGTGCTGTCGACAAGCTGGAGTTACAACTGCGGCGCTCTGGCGAAACGGACGCGCGCACCGGTTCGTCCTATACGGTTCCTGCGGGCTACAACGACTCGGTTGCCGAGTATTACCGGCGGCTAAGCAAAGGCCGGTAAGTCACTGCCCGGAACTTACCGGTCAAGCAGATGCTTCCGTACTTGTGCAGCAAGGCCGATGAGTAGCTTAGCTTAACCATTTGCGTTGAGAACCGCGTCTGCCACACTAGCTGATTGCACCGCGCCGCGTACATCATGCACGCGCAACAGGTGTGCGCCGCCCAGAATCGCGGCAAGATCAGCGGCATGGGTCAGAGCATCGCGTGTTTGCGTTGCGTCGGCGTCCGTTGCTGTGAGTCCCGAGGCCAGAAAACCCTTCCGTGAGAGCCCTGCCATCAAAGGCAGATCAAGTTCCTGAAACGAAGCGAACTTCGCAAGCATGCCCCAGTTCTCCGTGCCGCGTTTGCCGAATCCAAAACCCGGGTCGGCCACTATTCTGTCGCGGGGAATACCTGCAACAGCAGCAGCTTGCACGCGTTCCTGAAGGCCTTCCAAAACAACCTGCATCACGCTCTCCTTCGCAAGTGGAGCCTGCGTGGCCCATGCAGACGGCAGGCCGCGTGTGTGCATTACGACCACACCGCAGTGCAGTGCAGCCCAGGTAGCAAACATCTCGGCATCCCAAAGACCGCCGCTCACGTCGTTCACAATCTCCGCACCCGCTTGCACGGCGGCGCGTGCTGTTTCGGCGCAATAGGTATCCACCGAGATGAGTGCATCGGCCCGAGCCTTCAGAATTCCAGCAATCACTGGCAGCACGCGGTCCTGCTCCTCAGCGGCTGAGATGGCCTCTGCCGTGGCCGCAGCTGATCCGGGCCGTGTCGATTCGCCGCCAATGTCCACGATGTCCGCGCCGTCATCCAGCAGTTGCAGCGCGTGCGCCACGGCGCGCTCCGTGGTGGCGTGTTCGCCACCATCGCTGAATGAATCCGGCGTCACGTTCACAATGCCCATCACACGGGTTTTATGTCCCAGTGCGATCGAACGTGTTCGCAACATCCATTCGTAGGGCATCCGTGCCACAAAGCTCATAAGCGCATTCTATGCAGCACCATGGCGGTGATCTCCGAACGGATGACAAACACTTGGCTGCTACACTCGGGCGCATGGTCTGGTTCATACATCGCAGGGCGACTTTCCTGGGTTCCTTCTTGCTGTTTGCGCAGCTTGCCGCACCTGCGCAAAATGGTACGGCCAAGCAGCCAACACCTGCGGCACCCACCATGCTCAACGGCGTGCTGTTTGGTGAGCAGATTGCTGCCATCGTGAACGAACCTGCGGTAAGCCGGGCGCACTGGGGAATCAGCGTGGCAACGCTGGATGGAACGCCCATTTTCTCGTTGAACGATGGCCAGTTCTTCCAGCCCGCGTCGAATTTGAAGTTGTTCACCACTGCGGCCGCACTGGCGCTGCTGCCCGCCGAGGAGCGCCTCGTTACGCGCGTGATTGGCAGCGGTAACTATGGGAACGACGGCAGCTTTACCGGCGATCTTGTGCTGAAGGGCGTGGGCGATGCAAACCTCTCTGGCCGCCCCGTGCCGTACCTGCGTCCAGTTCCCGGTCAGTCCGCGCCGCACCGCGATGAACTTCGCTACATTGATGAACTCGCCGACAAAGTAAAGGCAGCAGGTATCACGCGCATACAGGGCAACGTCGTGGGCGACGACTCGCTGATGCCGAACGACCCGTATCCGGAGAACTGGTCCATCGACGACACGCCCTGGTACTACGGCGCGCCCATCAACGCGCTCATGATTGCAGACAACGCGTGGACGCTCACGATTCGTCCCGGCGCAGGTGCGGGTGCATCGCCCACCGTCGAAGCTGATCCCGCGCTGCCGTTCTACACCGTGGATATGCAGGCCAAAACGGTTGCGAAAGGTGGCGAGTCCGCGCTGGATATTCAGCGGGAGATGAACACGCGCACCGTTCACGTTTACGGCACGCTCGCAGCAGACGCAAAGCCCTATGTGCAGGAGATGAGCATCGGCGAGCCGGCGGAGTACACCGCATCTGCGCTAAAGGCGGCGCTGGAAAAACGCGGCATCACGGTGTCTGGAACCGCAACCGCAAAGCACGCGACATTTTCTGAAACGGCCTTTATGAGGCATTCCGTCGAGCCAGTTGATATTACCCATACGTCGCCTGCACGCACGTTGCTGCTTGCGCCGGCAACGTGTTCCGATTGCACGACCAAAGTTCTTGCCGAGCATACCGGTCCGCTGCTGCGCGATGACATTGCCATTACCAACAAGACATCAGAAAACCAGCATGCCGAGTTGCTGTTGCGACAGTTAGGTTTGTTTACCACCGGCAGCGGGACCACGGTACAGGGCGAACGCGTGTTGCGCACCTGGCTTACGCAGCAGGTGAAGGTCGATCAGGACGACTTCGTCTTCTATGACGGTTCGGGACTTTCCGGCCACGATCTGGTTACACCGCGAGCCATTACGCGGCTGCTGAGTTATGCCGCAACACAATCCTGGGGCGCGTTGTGGAAGGATTCGCTACCGGTCGGCGGGCGAGACGGATCGCTGCGCGGACGCTTTCCAGCCGCGCCGCTCAAGGACCACATCTTTGCCAAGACCGGCACCCTTGGTGAGGTACACGCGCTCTCCGGCTACATTGATTGCAGCAGCGGACAGACGCTCATCTTCAGCGTGATCGTGAACGACCACACACCGCGCACAAATGATGACCTGAAGGCGATGGACAGGATTCTGGCGGCTATTGCGGCTGGAAATTAGCCGTCGTCCTGAGCGAACATTTGCCAGGATGACGATCCTTAGAGTGCCCTCACTCGTCACTCGCGGGCGGCTTTGGAAAGCCACCACCAAAGCGGTACACCAGGGCGAGTACCGCAGTTCCCAGCACCAGGCTCAGCATCGCGTCCACGGTCAGTGATCCCTTTACGCCGCTGTGCCCGGCACCAAGCCCGTCCATGTACACGGCGCTGGTGATCGCCAGGTTCGCGGACGCAATGCAGACGGAATACTGCGTTGCCGACAGTGGATTATTTCGCCCAACGATCTGAAAGACCAGGGCGCTGGTAGCTGTGTAGTTAATGCCGGCCATCAGGTTGTAAAGGAACATGCCCGCCACAAACACCCATGGCGTGTGAGGCCCAAACGCCATGGCCAACGAGCCCAGGGCAGCCACCATGGCGGGTGCAATAAATAGCAGGCGTCGATCGTATCGACTGCTGAGCGGGCCACCCAACGCCGCGCCCAGCGCACAGGCAACGGTGAACACGACTCCCACCGAAAGGTAGCCGGGCATGGCTTCTGCATGGAAGTCGGCAATCATGCCGCCAAACAGGTTTTGCATGGCAAATGTGCCGGACGGCAGCACGAACACGAGCAGCGCGAACAGGTAGCTGCGCTGCCGGGCCGTGGCCCACAGGTCTGAAAACAACTGCCGCATGGCCTCGGCAAACGGCCGCAGGCTGCGTTCCTCCCGCAGGAAGAACAGCGGCAACGCACCCAGCAGGATCGGCAGCGGCACCAGCAGCGAAGCCGCTGCGAGCGGCAGGTGGCGGATCTCCCAGACGTTCAGCTGGCCGCCCATGCCGGTCCACGCCAGGTAAGCGATGTTCATCCACGCAGACACCGATCCATGCTTCGCGGGTGCCACCAGGTTCGGCACCATGCCGCCAATAGAGCTGGTATAGATCTGGTTGCACAGGTAGCCGAAGAACAGCACCAGCATCAGCACCACAGTGCCCGCGCCATGGCCGCCGTTTACCGTCGCGCTCCGCAGCATGGGCAAGGACATGCCGAGTGAAATTGCCGCGAGACAGGCCAGAATCATGGCCCACACGCGGCGGGGCAGGCCGCAGTCCACCAGTGGAGTCAGCAGGAAGCTGACGTAGCTGGCCGTAAGGATGAGGGCTGCGATCTCTGAAACGCGCTGCAGGGAAACGCCGCTCCCCGGCAGCAGTTGCGACAGGGCAACTGCCACAAACCCGTTGAAGGTACCCCCATACAGGATGCCGAATACCCAGGGCGGCGTATGCCGCTGCTGCGATGGTGAAGTGGAAGACACTGCCGCTATGCTACCGCGCAGGTTTTCACTGTTCCTGCGAGAGGCGGCGCAGTTGCCGTGCTGGTGACGCTCTCTTCACCATTTCGCAGGTTTCTACCGGAAGGTAAACGGCGATTTCCGCTTGCTTGCCGACACAGAGCGGCAGTGCTGGCGTCCTATCCTGTAGCGCCTTGCTTCCCCCTCGTCACGGGCCGATGTCGGTACCGGCTACGACCTTCATCTTCACAGCCGAACCAGCCCGCCTTAGGTGCTCCGAGGTCCTGCCCGGTGTACACTGGTTTCGGCACAGAATAGCTCCGTTTTGGTTGTGAGCGGGATTGCTATGCAGTGCGGTACTTCGTCGGGACGTGGCTCAGCCTGGTAGAGCGCACCCTTGGGGTGGGTGAGGTCGCAAGTTCGAATCTTGTCGTCCCGACCATCAAAGCCCTTGTAAATAGAAATGGCGGCCATGTGGCCGCCATTTCCTTTAGTTCTGATGAGAACTACACAGCGCGGCGGCGACGATGCCCGCGCGATCCTCTGGACGCGAACTGCCGAGGTGCTGCAGCACCAAACTGCCACTGCCGTACCGGACCCACATCCACATGCACAAAGCCGCTCTTGGGGTAATATCCGACTCCGCCCATACCCAGGCTCAGTGCGGCATCGCGCAAGGCACGCGTGCTGACACCGGGGATGCGAATATCAATGGCCTTCGACAGGATGTGCTGCGAGTGTTCCGCAACGCCCGTGTCCGCAGACCTTGTGCGTAGAAACTGGTTGGAATCAGGCGTGCGGAAACCGCAGATGATGTCGATGGTCGCTCCGGGCCGGTGCAGCTTTGCCAGCAGCGCATGCAGCAGGTCGAACTCGCGCGGATCATAATCCGCTGTGTCTTCGGTACGGTGATCGCGCAAAAAGTGGTTCAGCATCCCGACACCCATGCTGGAATACTGGCCGCCCTGCTTGTAGGCCACATCGATGGATTCGCCGGTGTGCAGGTGGTGCATCTTTAGCCGGAATGTGTCCAGCAAGCCCAGGTGCGCCGGTTGCGCTGACACTGAGGGCATTCGCGGAACTTCATCGGCGCGCACGGTCAAGGCCAGGCCAAGTGAAACTGCGCCAAGTACCAGGCTTTGAAAGCAACGGGAAAAGCGGGGGGATACTGACATCAACAGGAACGCTCCGTAAGTAGCTTGGATCTGCGGTACTAGGTGAGGTTTGTCCGATTTCGCCAATCGAACTGATGTATAGGCCGGGCCCGTCGAGGGGCACATGAAACATCTATCGTCCTGAAACAACTTTACCTGAGCGGGCAGCCAGCGGTCGACACAAAAGGCCCGGGACGTAGCGCCACCCTGCGACATATTGAGAATCGTTTCGCAGCAGAGCTGCTGCACAATTTGCTGCTTCATGACAGAACCACCGTATGGCATCATGCTGCAGCACCCAGCGCGGGCTTCATGACAGACGAACCGCCGCCTGTCGCTACGCGCGCAAGGAGATCTTTATGGGACTTTTGGACACTCTGCGCGGTAAACGACCCACCTCAGCCGACGCGGAAGCCCCACGCCGGTTTGGATACGCAGTAGTCGGCCTGGGACATATCGCCGACTACTTTCTGGAAGCTCTGCCCGATTCACCCACATGCAGGGTCGCTGCTGTAGTGAGCAGCAGCAGTGCAAAGGCGAGCAGCGTGGCCGCGCGCTACCAGGTGCCGCATGCCTTGACGTATCAACAGTTCGGCACGCTTCGTGACCTGCCAGAAGTGGACGCGGTGTACCTGGCGCTGCCCGTCAGCATGCATCGTGAATGCACGGAGCGCTCTGCGGCGGCGGGCAAGCACGTGCTGTGTGAAAAACCCATGGCATCCACGTCGGAAGAGTGCCGAGCCATGATTGCGGCGTGTCAGTCTGCTGCTGTAGAACTCAGCATCGCGTACCGTTGTCCCTATACTTCGGTGCACCAGCGTGCGCGGCAACTGGTACAGAGTGGTGCGCTGGGCAAAAACCTGCAGATTGAGTCCGGCTTCGGCTTCCAACTCGATCCAGGCTGGCGTACAGACCCGGCACTCGCGGGTGGCGGATCGTTGTTCGATGTGGGCATCTACCCGCTCAACGCCGCACGTTACCTGCTGGGAGAGGAGCCAACCGCGGCCATTGACGCGACGGCAGTATGCGACAGCCACGGCCTGGAACACTCCATCCGTTGGACCAGCACCTTTCCTTCGGGTGCTATAGCCGCCTGCCGGTCGTCCTACCAGGAGAAAATCCCGGACACGCTCCGCATCACTGGTAGCCATGGCAATCTGCTGCTGGCACCCGCTTTCAGCCATCGAGAGCGTCTCCGGCTCCGCGGCGAGTACACCGAGCTGGCAACGGGCCGGAGAATAAAGGTGGATGAGCAGACACCCAGTGGAGCAGCGTCACACTTCCGGCTGGAAGCCGAGGCTCTGGCTGCTGTTGTGCGGCACGGCGCCGCCGCTATGACACCGGGTGAAGACGGTCTGGCGGACCTGGTGGCGATGGAGGCAATCTACGCAGCGGCGGGTGTTTCGCTGGTTCGTTAGCTTGCACTTCTGCACTTGCCTTCCGCTACCATGGCGCTATGCAGCTAAGCCAAACTGAGGCCCGTGTTCTTGGCGCGCTGATCGAAAAAGAGATCGCCACGCCGGAGTATTACCCGCTGTCGCTAAACGCCCTTCTGGCTGCGTGTAACCAGAAAAGCTCTCGCGAACCTGTCATGACGCTTTCAGAGGAGGACGTGCGCGGAGCTTTGCGCACCCTGGAAGATCTGGATCTGGTGGCAATTGACCATGGCAGCCGCGTGCAGCGGTATGAGCATCGCGCACGTACGGTGTTCCACCTGCGCCGGGACGAAACGGCAATCCTGTGCCTTTTGCTGCTGCGCGGGCCGCAGACTCCAGGCGAGCTACGTGGCCGCGCTGACCGGCTGCACGTGTTTGACGAAGTAGGTGCTGTGACTTCGGCCTTGGCGCGCATGGCAGCGCCTGCGGAGCATCGGCCCCTGGCCATCGTGACGCTGCTGCCAAAGCAGCCCGGCACCAAGGAGCAGCGATACGCTCATTTGCTGGGTGATCCTGCCCTTGTCTCCGCGGCTCCGGCTGGTTCCCCTGCTCATGTCGACGCTTCGAACGCTGAGGGACTGGAAGAGCGCTTCGCGCTGCTGGAACGTGAAGTGGCTGCGCTTCAGGGTGCGGTAGAGCTGCTGCAAAAGCGTCTGGCGGAGTCCTAGAAGTACCTTGCGGCGCCTTAGACTCGGCGGGGCGTAAAAGGTAGCGAAATGATCTTTGCACTTGTGGTACGCTGTTCGCAATCGTTCGAACTCGATGTAGGTTCTTTGCTCGCCCTGCCCACAACGCACTTGCAAAACCGTACCGAATTCAGCGAAACATCACAGGGATGCAGGACAGGGAAAAGCAATGGAACAGGGTAATGTGAAGTGGTTCAACGACGCCAAGGGTTTTGGTTTTATTTCGCGCGATAACGGCGAAGATGTTTTCGTACATCACACCGCCATCCAGACACAGGGTTTCCGCTCCTTGCAGGAAGGGCAGCGTGTCACCTTCAACGTGGTCAAGGGACCGAAGGGCTGGCAGGCTGAGAACGTCAGCCCTGCATAACGCCACCAGAAATCCGCAAGCGTAGACAGCTTGCGACAGTGAAGAAAGTAAAAGCCGGCTTCTGCCGGCTTTTGCTTTCCCACAAGCAAACTTGAGCTTGCCTGCTTCCCGTTGGGCGAATGGGAGTATGCTCAAGCTATACCTGTCTGTAGCTTCTTGCCCCTTTGGTCATGACAGCGCCTTACAAGTGGTAGGCGAAGGCTTAGCTTCTTCCCCAAGTTGTTTCAAGCAATCATCTATACAAGAAAAAGGTCCAAGGGGCCTGGGAGCATCCATTACCGATGCGTACTGTTGTTCAGGATAAGTACTTTCTTCGCGATCTTCACCGTGAAATCGATCTCTACGACCGCAAGTTGATCCACCTGCTAAAGCACGAGGCATTTGCCACGGACGCTTTGCGCGATGCTGCGACCCGCAAGCTGGCCACCAAGCGCGAGTCGCTGGCCGCAACTGCACGCACGCTCGCTGCTTCTGGTATTGAGTTCCAGCAGCACGAACTGCCGCGGTCCTTCCGCCCTGAAGGTTCTGCAGAGCTTACTGCAGGGGCCGCAGACACCGAAGCGTCTCCGGCGCAGGCGGCAGAGGCCGTGAATACTCTGCACCATGCAGAGCATCCGTCGGCCTTTGGCGAGCAGATTGCCAAGCTCCAGCGCGAAAAGTTGAGGGAAGAAGAATCACCTCTGGCCACTGCGCTCGGATCATGGCAGGATGACCTTGCTGCATACAAGAAGAAGCGGCAAAAGACAGCAACTGTGACTCTGTAGTCTTTGTACGGGTCGGTTGCAGAACAAGCACCTACCCCTACTCCGTCTAGCGGACCTTGCTGATCCAATCAGAGCCCTGCCGTATCAAAAGTTCACATATTCGATATGCTGACTCCATGGCTTTTGATCTCTACACCATTCCTGTGACCCACATCGACGGCAGCGTCGACACCCTTTCCCGGTACGCCGGCAAGGTACTGCTGGTCGTGAACGTGGCTTCCAAATGTGGCTTGACGCCGCAGTACGACGGCCTCGAGAAGACGTACGCGCGGTTCCGCGAAGCCGGGCTTGAAGTGCTGGCGTTTCCCGCCAATGACTTTGCCGGGCAGGAGCCTGGGTCCAACGAAGAGATCGCGCAGTTCTGTCGCGGCACGTTCGGCACCAGTTTCCCCATGTTCTCGAAAATCAGCGTGGTCGGCCCCTCCAAGCATCCGCTCTACGCCGCTTTGATCGACGCGCTGCCAGAGTCGCAGGGCGCAGGAAAGCAGGGCATGATCGAGGGCCTCATCCGGTTTGGTGCAAAGCCGAACAGGGAGCCGGAATTGCTCTGGAACTTTGAGAAGTTCCTGATTGGCCGTGATGGTAAGCCGCTGGCACGCTTCTCGCCGGACACCTTGCCAGAAGATGCCTCCCTTACGAAGGCGATTGAAGCGGCGCTCCAGCGCTAGTCTGCCAGGCGCGACGGTGGTGGCACGGCGAAGTCAGGAACCAGAACGCTCTGCAGTTCTGGCCAGGGAATCACCGTGTCATCCACCGACGCCCTTGGTGCAACACTGTATTCCGGATAGCTGATATGTAAGC
>JBPBPZ010000332.1:0-15742 GCA_050954525.1 Janthinobacterium lividum | reverse complement strand
AGGTTCGGATGCGATGGCCCCATCGCCATCATTCCGAATGGGGTTGAGGCGAATCCTGAGGCTAACCCGGCACAATTCCTGCAGGCGTTTCCGCAGGCTCAGGGCAAGCGGCTGGTGCTTTTCCTTGGCCGCATCCATTTCAAAAAAGGCGTCGACCTGCTGGTAAACGCCTGGGCTGAAGTCGCTGCGCAGTTCCCCGACGCGATGCTCGTCCTGGCCGGGCCGGACTCCGAGGGAACCCTTGCGAACGTATCCGAGACAGTTACGCGACTCAAGCTGCAGGAGCGTGTCTTGTTCACTGGCATGCTGAACGCAGACATGAAGTGGAGCGCACTGGCATCGGCCACCTGCTTTGTACTGCCCTCCTACTCCGAGGGTCTGAGCGTGGCGGCCCTGGAAGCAATGAGCATGGGTGTGCCGCTGATCCTTTCGAACGAGTGCAACCTACCCGACATTGCCGAGCATGGTGCGGGTTGGCTGGTGCAGACACAGGTGTCCTCCGTGGCGCAGGCGCTGCACACCGCACTTCTATGCGGCACCGACGAACACCGGGCCATGCAGGAACGAGCACGTGCCCTGGCGATCCTTGAGTACAGCTGGAGCAGCGTGGGTAAGCGCATGGCTGCTGTCTATCATTGGGTCGCGGGTGGACCGGAGCCCGAAGGTGTTGAGTTGTTGCAGGGGCGTGCATGAGTTCTCCTGTGCAGCTTGCCCGCTACGACAACTCCTGGTATTCGCCGGGCCGTTCCTTCCTTTGGCGAGCCCTGTGGCTGTTTATTGGCCTGCCGCTTTTCCGGTGCGCGCTGTTGCCGTTCTCAGGCTTTCGCGTGGCTCTGCTGCGCCTGTTCGGCGCGCAGGTCGGCCAGGGCGTGGTCATCCACTCGGAAGTGAACGTGAAGTATCCCTGGCATCTGCAGGTTGGAAATCACTGCTGGATCGGTGAGCGCGCCTGGATCGACAATCTGACGACAGTGCGCCTCGGTGATAACACGTGTCTGTCGCAGGATTGCTACATCTGCACCGGAAACCATAACTGGTCAGACCCGCTGTTTGGGTTGATCGTCAAGCCGGTGGAGTTACATGCCGGTGCGTGGGCAGCGGCACGCAGCACCTTGATGCCTGGCGTCGTGCTGGGCGAGGGCGCCATCGCGGGCGCGGGCAGCGTGGTAGCGAAGAATATTCCGGCCTACGAGGTCCACACCGGGAATCCCGCAGTTTTTGTTCGCACGCGCCACATCCAGGATGCGCCTGCCGAGCGTACAGGTAGGGAGACTGCCCAATGAAAGTTCTGCTGATGAACCAGTTCTTCTGGCCCGACAGTGCTGCTACCAGTCAGCTGCTGACGGACCTGGCGCGCGATCTTGCCGCGCAGGGGCATCAGGTCAGCGTCATCTGCGGCGGCACATATGCTGAAACGGCAGCTGAGGAAGCTCCAAACGTCACGATTTACCGAGTTAAAAGCCGGAAGTTTTCGCGTGGCACTCTGGGTCGAGTCTTGTCGTATGCCACCTTTTACCTGGGCGCGGCATGGAGCGCACTTACAGTGGAAAAGCCCGACGTGGTGTTGACGTTGACCACGCCGCCGTTGCTTTCGGTGGTCGGCGCGCTTGTGCAGAAGCTGCGTTCCGCCCGCTTCTTCATTTGGGAAATGGATGTGTACCCGGATGTCGCGGTCGACCTCGGATACTTGCGCGCAGGCAGCTTGCCGGCGCGGGCAATTGGCTTGGTGGCAGACTGGTCTCGCCGTCAGGCTGATGGCGTGGTTGCGCTGGGTGAATGCATGCGGGCTCGCCTGGTGGCGCGCGGCGTGGACACGAGCAAAATTACGACGATTGATAACTGGGCCGACAGCACGCAAATACGGGTTCTGCCACGGCAGGGAGCAGGTATGCCGTTGCAGATCGTCTACTCCGGCAACCTTGGCCTGGCCCATGATGTCGACACGGTTCTGGGAGCCATGAAGCATCTGCAGGGCGATCCACGGTTCCACTTCACCTTTGGTGGCGGTGGTGCGCGTCATTCCGAGTTATCGTGCTTCATCACTGAAAATAATTTTCAGGCGGTAACAATTCGCCCTTATGTTGCACGCGCCGATCTTAGTGAAGTACTAGGATTCGGAGATATAGGGTTGGTAACACAACGCGATGACTGCTGTGGATCGGTAGTTCCCAGCAAGATTTATGGGCTAATGGCCGCGGGACGGGCCATACTGTTTTTAGGTCCGGCTGCAGCTACACCGGCACACATCGTTACGACTTACAAGTGTGGGTGGCATGTGGCATGTGGAGACAGCGAATCTCTTGTGCAGTTACTTGAGTACCTTGCGCAGCACCCGGAAGAGATCGATCTTGCCGGAAACAACGCCAGGGAAGCTTTGCTGCAGCATTTTGACCGCCCACTGGGTACCGGTCGCATGATTGCCCTTCTGGCTGGTGGCGATGCAGTCGCCCCAAGTCAGCAACAAACTACGGTCACTAACAACGCATCGTCTGTATTAACAGTTACTCAATAAAAGGAGAGAGCATGTACATTACATTGCTACTCGGCCTACTGAGCTTTGTCCTTTGTTTCATTTTTACTCCCATGTGCCGTGCGATCGCAGTGCGGTATAACTTGGTGGACAAGCCAGACCAGGCTCGCAAGTTCCACGCCACACCCGTTCCACGCGTCGGCGGCCTTGCCATCGTGTTGGCTTACGCAACCGCGCTCGGAGTTATGTTGCTGATCCCCCCAAGCAACGAACAGCTCCACATCCAGCACCAAGCTTTGCTTCGCGTTCTGTTGCCACCGGCAACCATGATTTTCCTGCTTGGCCTGCTGGATGATCTGGTAACGCTGTCTGCCCTGCAGAAGCTTGCTGGACAGGTCTTTGCCTGCGTGACGGCCGCTGTACTTGGGCACCTGTACGCTCCGGAAAGCTTTGTGTTCGGCGCGCCACATTCGTTCCTGACGCACCCGCTGGTCAGCGTCGCCATCTGCACGGTTTGGCTGGTGTTGTGTACCAATGCCATCAACCTGATCGACGGCATGGACGGCCTGGCCTCCGGCATTGGTCTTGTGGGAACCGTTGCCACGCTGATGATCGGTCTCTACACCCATAACGCCGGCCTCGTGGTCGCCACGGTGCCACTTGCCGGTGCTCTGCTCGCCTTCCTGTTCTATAACTTCAATCCGGCTTCCATCTTTCTTGGGGACTGCGGCAGCTTGACCATTGGCTTTATGCTGGGCGCGATCTCGCTTACCTGGCAGCACCATGGCGGCGGCATGACCTTTGGCATGCTCGCACCAATCTTTGTGCTCGCCTTGCCGCTGCTCGATGTTGCGCTGGCTGTTGGTCGTCGCTTTTTGCGCAGCGTACCCCTGTTCTCGCCAGACCGCGGTCACATCCATCACATCATCCAGGCTCGTGGTTACCACACCAAGGCAGCGACGTTGATCCTTTACGGTGCCTGCACGGTGGCTGCTGTGCTCTCGGTGGTAGCAAGCCTATCGCCGCGCGCATTTCGAATCAGCGGATTTGCAGTCCTTGCCGCGCTTCTGCTGGGTGCTGTTCGCTACCTGGATTACGTGGAGTTTCGCGCCTTGGGTCGTGTCTTCTCATCAGGAAGAATGCGTGGGCAGGTCCGTGACGAGATCTATCTTCGCGAACTCGAGATTGCCTTCGGCAAGGTCGAGGATGCCACGGAGTGTTGGGAACTCGTGCAGCAAACGTGCGAAGACCTGCAGTTTGCGACAGTTGAAATGTATCTTGACGGGCTTTACTTCGACGCAGTGCTGGACGGTAACACCAACGAACGTGATTGGTGGATGACTGTACCTGTGGGTGAGCGCGGTCACCTGCGTGTCAGCCGTTCGAATCGCTTGCGTTCCGATCCACGTATCATGCCCAGCCTTGACCAGCTTCGGCGCAGCCTGGACAAATGGGAGCAGCACCTGACTCTTGTGCGGGAAGCAGAACGCTCCGTAGCCGCCTAGGCGCAAGCCCTCGAAGTTCCATCACAGTGGGTTAATGAACCACTGTGATGGAGACCGGTGCGGAGATGAGTACCTCGTTGTTGGTGGAGTGCGCCCAGACCTGGAGTGTATGTGGCCCTGCAGTCAGCACACCCGGGTCCAGTGCGTACAGGTACGGCGCGGAGCCTACGCGCTGGTAGCCGTAGGGGACTCCATCGACCATCAGGAATGAAGCAGCGGCATCCAGAGCTGCGTTGATCGTCGTCGCCACAGTAAGCGGGCTGCTAATCGCCTGGCCAGACGCCGGATAGTTGATTGTTACCGGATTGTAGGGCACCGGAGCCGTAACAATCGGCTGGGTTGGTGCTGTGATCACGGGCGCAGCAGGTGCGGTCACCACGGAAGCAGCCGCGGCAACTACCGTCACGGTGTTCGAAAGCAGAACTTCATTTGCCGTGTCGTGGCCCCAGATCTGCAACGTGTGGTTTCCTGCCGCCAGTGTGCTGGCGTCCAGGTTGTAACGGAAGGGCGGCGAAGTAAGACGCTGCGTTCCGATCTGCTGCCCATCCACCATCAGGTACGATCCTGCGGCATCCAGCGTGGTGGCCATTGAAACCACGACCTGCACATTCCCCGTGATAGTGTCTCCGGCTGACGGCGACTGAATCATGATGAGGGAAGTCGGCACCGGGTTGACCGGGGTGGTGGTAATCGGTGTCGTCGTTACAGGTGTGGTTGTGACCGGCGTCGTGGTGACTGGAGTTGTGGTCACCGGAGTTGTTGTGACCGGCGTCGTGGTGACTGGAGTGGTAGTTACGGGTGTCGTGGTCACCGGCGTTGTTGTGACCGGTGTTGTAGTGACCGGTGTTGTAGTGACGGGAGTTGTAGTGATGGGAATCGTCGTGACCGGTGCGGTGGTAATCGGCGCTAGGACGCCGGCGGCTGCGTAAATGGCCAGAATCGCGGGATTGTTGTTATCCCAGTAGTCCGCATGCGCCATCAGGATGTCGCCGGCTGCGACAGACGCGATCAGCTGGGGTGTGTACCTTGCCAGCGTGAAGGGATCGACGTCGTTGATCATGTTCACGCTAAACGCCTTCGGATAGTAGGCGTAGATGCTCTTGTCCGTGCCCAGATCCTGGTGGAACAGGAAGGTCTGAAAGGGCGCGGTGTAGGCGTAGTGTTTCGGCGTGCTTTCCTCTGGAATTAACAGGCTGTCGGGAAATGCTGACGCAATCCGCTGGAACATGCCTGCGTCCAGGACAGCGCCATTCGGCTCCACGGTGCTGTCGATGTAGAACAGCGTGGCACCCCAGCGGTCATGCGCGTAGCGGATCTTCTGCAGCATGATGGCTTCTGCCGCGGTGTCAGACAGCGAAACCTGCTGCGCCGTGCCGTTCGCGCTCCTGGTAAATTGCTGCGGACGAATGCAAACGCCCACTCGGAAACCCGCGTTCGTAATGATCTTGAAGTAGGCGTCGTCGAGTCGCTGCCCGGCATAGGGTGAGTTGGGGTCGGCGATCACCGCATCCATTTCGGGCGCAACGGTCGCAACCTGGTCAGGAGAACACACGTAGCTTGTCGCCTGCGGATATTCTTCGCCCTCAAGATCCCACGTGATGGTGCCCTGCGCGTTGAGCCGTTGCAGATTGGTCACGATATCCCGTGCGCGCTGCAACACTACGCTCTGAAAACGCGAAAGTCCGAGTGGGTTGCGAACATCAAAGTCACTTGCGTTGCTGTCGTTGAAGTATCTGCGTGGGTTATTTGGGTAGCCGCCGGACACGGTCACATCGCCACCCTGTGGCGAGCTGGCCAGGTACGACGTTCCAATCACACGCTTGTCTGTCCACTTCAGCTGCGCGGGCCATGTGGCACCCCAGCTGGCGTAGGCGTCTGCTGCCAGTCTGCTCAGCGCGGTACCCGAGGGCGCAAACCGCAGCGACACGGTAAAGGTGTCAACCTGGCCAGGAGCCACGGGGCGATCGTTGTGCGGCTGGAAAGTCGCCAGGCCGTCTGGTGTGGTGCTGCTGATGAGCGCGGTGTATACGGGCGAACTGCCATCCGTCGGCCAAAAAGCGCTGTACAGGGGCTTCGCCGCGTCTGGAGCCACAACCGCTACTTCACCGGCGCCAAAGTCAGCAAGCATGGCGCTTGGGCCGGTCGTGTTGAACTGCACCTGAGGGTAACTTGCATTCATGAACCCGGCGGGCAAACCAGGAAAGTGAAGCGCAAGGGAATAGATCGCAGCGCCATCCAGAATCACGCCCGAACCCACCCGGTTCGTTTCTGTCACCACCATGTTCAGGGTGTCACCGGTCTGCACGAACTGCGTCCGGATGGAACCCCACGGAAATAGATATGTCCAGGTATGGGTGCTCGCATTCCAGCTGCGTCCGTTATTGTTCTCACCCCAACCATAGGTAGGCAGCAGATTTCCCTGGAGATCGCTCACCTTCATGTGCCAGATGTGGAAGGAGTCTGCAGGCCATGTCTGGGTGTTCTCCAGTGTCACGCCGTTGTAGGAGAGCTGTTGAACGCCAGCTGCCCCGTACGTGACCGCCAACTGGGCGGACGCCAAGGAGCCGGAAAGCGCGCAAAGGGCGAACATCGCGCAGGGCAATGAAGAGAACCGATAAGGTTGCATGTCCTCATCGTAAACGGCAAAAAATCGTCCAAAAATAGAGCAGAAATGAATTTGTAGTTCATCAGGCGAAAATATTTTGAGATCAGCGCAAAATCTGGATGAAGTCGGTATCAAGTGCCAGCGGAACGGATCGAGTACGCTGAGTGCTCCCGAGGTCAATCCTGGCGCCATTCCAAACTTGAAGACCCCTCCAGCATGGAAGTTGCCGTGTGTGCGATGACCTCGATCCGGGCAGCGCAAGCGTCTGTCGCTTGGAAGATTGCGGAGCACCACGGAACGGGATGTGCCTGCAGCGCTTTTCGCAGCGGCCCTTCGCCCGGGAGGATCTCTGCTTGGGTTCCGGACTCAAGACTTTTGAGGGACTCTGCTGAGATCACATGACCCAAGGAGCGAAGCAGGGGAGGACGGCGATAAGTGGGTGCCACCCACGGCTTCCACCGAGTCGATGGCCTTCATGAAGTAGTGGGTTTGGTTTCGGCTGACGTCGACCAGACCTTCAATTGCTGTCCACCATCGCAGGCCCGGAATATCCCATCGGCTCACGGCTGGGGTGGAGGGTCAGCGGATCACTTGATCGGCCGTGCCACGGAAGGACCGGCTGATCACGCTCGAGGATTGTTCTAGAAACTGCCTAGATTTCTCCTCTGTCGCGTGAAGCGTCAGCGTCTGCCCTTCCGCAGTAC
Organism: Janthinobacterium lividum; assembly: GCA_050954525.1. Lineage (GTDB taxonomy): Bacteria > Acidobacteriota > Terriglobia > Terriglobales > Acidobacteriaceae > Terriglobus. The sequence goes on along the minus strand of JBPBPZ010000332.1, from coordinate 8,458 downwards.
GCAGCTGCAGCGTTGCGTATAAGACAACAGAGCTTGCGTTCAGGTGGCAAGGAGGAGCAAAATCTCTTGTACCAAAGTCCAGAGGTTAATCATGTCTGCTACCGCCCTCCTTCATCCTGTGCCTGCCTCCTCTGCCGCAATACAGCGCGAAGTTCCCCACTGGCTTAACGGCATGGCGGTAGCTGGGACTTCCGGTCGCTTTAGTGAGGTATACAACCCTGCAACCGGCGAAGTGCAGGCGCGCCTCGCGCTGGCGAATGAGCAGGAGTTGAATGCTGCTGTGGCTGCAGCGAAGGCAGCTTTTCCCGCATGGGCTGCTGCACCCCCGCTGCGTCGCGCTCGCGTGCTGTTTCGCTTCCGCGAACTGTTCGAAGCAAATCTGGACCGCATTGCTGCAGCTATTACCTCCGAGCATGGCAAGGTACTTTCCGACGCAAAGGGTGAGGCCACGCGCGGCCTGGAAGTGGTCGAGTTTGCCACCGGCATTCCGCAGATGTTGAAGGGTGAATTTTCGGAGCAGGTGGGCACTGGCATCGACAGCTGGAACATGCGTCAGCCCCTCGGCGTGGTCGCCGGCATCACGCCGTTCAATTTCCCTGCCATGGTGCCCATGTGGATGTTTCCCGTCGCTATCGCGTGCGGCAACACCTTCATCCTGAAGCCGAGCGAGCGCGACCCGGGAGCCAGCATGATCATCGCCGAGTTGCTGAAAGAAGCCGGACTGCCGAACGGCGTCTTCAACGTCTTGCACGGCGACAAAACCGCCGTTGATGGGCTGCTCGATCATCCCGACGTACAGGCCATCAGCTTTGTTGGCTCCACGCCAATCGCGGAGTATGTCTACACGCGCGGCACCGCGAAGGGCAAGCGCGTGCAGGCCCTGGGCGGCGCAAAGAACCACATGATCATCATGCCCGATGCCGATCTGGATCAGGCTGCCGATGCCCTGGTGGGTGCGGCTTACGGCTCCGCGGGTGAGCGGTGCATGGCGATCTCCGTCGCCGTTACGGTTGGCCATGCGACCGCTGACACGCTCCGCGAAAAGCTGTTGGAGCGCATCGAAAAACTACGCATCCTGCCCGGTACCGACGTCACCTCCGATATGGGTCCGCTGGTCACGAAGCAGCACCTCGACCGCGTCACCGGCTACTTGGATGCTGGCGTGAATGAGGGTTCGGAGCTGGTCGTAGATGGCCGCGCCACCACGCTGCCGCAGGGCGAGGGTTTCTTCCTGGGCGCCTGCCTGTTCGACCACGTGAAGCCGGAGATGACCATCTACACCGACGAGATTTTCGGGCCGGTGCTGGGCATTGTCCGCGTGAACAAATTCCAGACCGCACTGGACCTGGTCAATGCCCACGAGTTCGGCAACGGCACAAGCATCTTCACGCGCGACGGTGATACTGCTCGGGCCTTTACTCATGGCGTGCAGGTGGGCATGGTGGGCGTCAACATTCCCATCCCCGTGCCGATGGCGTTCCACAGCTTCGGCGGCTGGAAGCGCTCGCTGTTCGGCGACCACGCCATGCACGGACCGGAAGGTGTCCGCTTCTACACGCGCGTCAAAACGGTGACGGCACGCTGGCCCAAGGGCATCCGCGCCGGCGTGGACACTACTATGCCAACACTTGGCTAATCACGCAGTGCATACGCAAGAGGGCTCCCGCAAGGGAGCCCTCTTACTTGCATGCGCAAAGCCTAATCCGGAAATCCCAGGTCTTCAAACATTACATAGTTGTTCAGATCCGTCGCGGGTGCGAAGAAGCACGCTACCTTCATCAGCTCATCGCTGGTGTTCTGCAGCATGTGCGGCTTGCCCTGCGGAAATAGCACCGCGGTACCTGCCTTGACGGCGCCCACTTCGCCGTCGATCCAGACACGGCCTTCGCCGCTCAGCAGGTAGATAACCTCTTCGCCGTTCGGGTGCGAGTGCGCAGGACGCACTTTCTGCCCCGGCTGCACTTCGATTACAGCCATGCTGCACTGCTTTGCACCGGTGGTTTCGCCGGTAACCACCCAGCGCAGCATGCGGCCCGGTAGGTCCAGCGCCGGAATGTCAGTTTCGTTCACGATGGGCAGTGCCATGCAGTTCTCCTATTTCGATGTAGTCATCCTGAGCGCAGCGAAGAATCCCGAGGCCAATTACGATGTTGCTGGCATTCTCGCCTGAAGAGTTCAAGCGCCGTGCCAGCGCGTAATGCGTCGGGATCCTTCGTCGTTGCGCTCCTCAGGATGACGGGTTTGCCAGTTGAAGCAGCTTCTGTGCCAGCGCCGCAGCAGACAGGCCAAAGACCTCTGTCAATTCCTCATATGTCGCGGAGTGGATGAACTGCGGCTTGCCGTCCTTGTCTAGCGTGTTGATCGTAAGCACCGGTCCGGGCTCGCCCGTGATCCTGTCGCGATGCCGGTAGAGCACCTTGCCAAAGTTCAGCCAGAGGTAGCCATTGTTCTGCTCGGCAAACACGAGCGTTTTGCCGCTGCTCGCAAGCTCCACCAGCAGGCTGTCATCGACGGACGGCATATCGACGACCGTGACGCCCACGCCACTCTTCGCGCACAGTTCCGCAGCGGCAAGCGCCTCGTGCACGCCGCGCCCGCTGCTGATGAGAACGATGGTGTCCGAATCAGCCCGCCGCAGCACCTCGCCCTTGCCGAACTCGAACGTGTAGTCCGCACCGTGCAGCACGGGCGAAGGCGTGCGCATGACGCGCACGTACAGCAAGCCGCGGTTGCCCTCCATGGTCCAGCGCATCAGCGACAGCATCTGCTGCGGGCACGACACGTTGACGATCTTGACCTGTGCCGTGGCGTCGAAGGTCAGCAGGTCGTCGTTGCCCATGTGGGTCGCGCCGTTCGTGCGTGTTTCGAAGTCGGCAGCAGTGGCCAGAAATGTCAGATCAAGGCCATGGCCTTCGCTCAGCCAGCCGTCTTTGGCCTCTATTGCTTCAAGCCGTTCCTGCTGGCCCACGGCGATGCGGCGCAACACCTGCCAGTTGAAGAACGGGCAAAAGGTGCTGGTCCATGTCTGCTTGCCAAGCGCGGCCATGGCTTCGCCGATGAGCATCATGTTGGCTTCGGCCACGCCCACGTTCAGTGCCCGCTGCTGATCGACCGAAGCCACACCTGCTTCAAGTCCGCTGGTCGAAGCCAGGTCAGAATCGATGGAGACCACACGTGCGTCTGCCGCGAAGACTTTCATGGCGGCCGTGACCATGTCCGAAGCTGCATACTGCTTTGCGCGATCAAGCACCGGCAGCTTGGCTGCGTCGTAATTCACTGTCTTGTCGCGTGGCGGCACGCGCTTCGTAAGCACCGGACCAATCACCTGCGACATCACCTGCGAATCGATTTGCAGGTGCATAGCTTCGGCAGCCTTGCTCAGTAGCACTATTAACCGTTCTTGTTCAGAAGCATCGCTCAAGCGTTCTAAGAATTCGCGAAACTCCGAAACACGTGCTATCCGCCGTTGTTGCTGTAGCGCGATCTCCTGCTGCAGCACCGCTGCCGTGCCGGTGACCTTGTGCTTGTTCATGAAGTCGCTGAACGCGCCGTAACCCTTGGTGGTGTTGCAGATGATGGCGGTGGGCCTGCCGTCACGGGGACCAAAGCGGAAGCGATGCAGCGCGGCCACCACGCCGTCGTACTGGGTGGCGTCCACGTTGTGCGCGTCCCATCCGAAGCTGCGGAAGCATTCTGCAAGCGGCGGCATGGGGAACAGCGTGCGATTATGCACATCCAGCTGACCGTAGTTGCGGTCGACCAGCACGCACAGGTTGTCCAGATGGCTCTGCCCGGCGTACATGATGGTCTCCCAGCAGGAGCCCTCCTGCAGTTCGCCGTCGCCCACCATAGCGTACGAATCGAAGCGCGGACTCTGCCGCCCTGCAATGGCGAAACCCTGTGCCACGCCGATGCCCTGGCCCATAGGGCCGGTGGCGATATGCACGCCCGGCAGGATGGGGCCGGGATGCCCGTTCAGCAGGCTGTGGTGCGAACGCGAACCCGTCAACAGCTTCTCGTCGAAGTAACCAATCTCCGCATAGATCGACGCCATGGTCGCCACTGCGTGCCCTTTGCTGAGCGTGAAGATGTCCTGGCCGATCGCAGTAGGATCCTCAATGTTCAGCCGCAGGAAACCGCCATAGAACAGCGCCACCATGGGGATCGTCGCTGAGAATGCACCGCCTGCGTGCAGCCCGCTGTCTACCGCTTCGGCACTCTGCCGCAACGTCAGCAGGCGGACATCAGAATCCTTAATGGCAAGCAGCTTCAGCAGGCCGTCGCGCAGGGTTAATTCAGGCCGCTGCAGAAGAGCCGCGCCGGGCGCAAACAGGTTCGGTAGTGTCATGACCCTCATCGAACGCACAGGCTCAGGGCGCCAGCAGCGTTGCGCATGGCGCAAAGCACCTTGCGTAGGCGCGAGTATAGTTTCCGTGAGAAACACCCGTCAACATCTGCCTCCACTAAGGGAGAGATGCCATACTGCTCCCATGCGAGTCGTCGTTATTGGTGGCACGGGCCACATCGGCAGTTATCTCACGCCACGCCTGGTTATGGCGGGTGCGGACGTGGTCAGCGTATCGCGCGGTGCACGCAAGCCGTACGTGGAGCATGGCGCGTGGCGCAGTGTCACGGAAGTTGTACTGGACCGCGACGCGGAAGAAGCCGCTGGCAACTTCGGCCAGCAGATCGCCGCGCTGGGTGCAGACGCTGTGATCGACATCACCTGCTACACCCCTGAGAGCGCCGTGCAAATGGCTGACGCCCTGCGCGGCAACGTGCAGCACCTGTTGCACTGCGGCACGGTCTGGGTGCATGGTCACAGCACAGAAGTGCCCACCCCTGAGACGGCGAAGCGCGAACCGTTTGGCGACTACGGCATCCGCAAGGCAGCCATTGAGGCGTACTACCTGCGCGAGGCTCGCAGCAACAGTCTGCCTGTCACGCTGCTGCACCCCGGCCACATTGTCGGTTCAGGCTGGAACCCTCTGAATCCGCAGGGCAACTTCAACCCGGAGGTCTTCTCTACGCTGCTGCATGGCCGCGAACTCACGCTGCCAAACATCGGCATGGAGACGGTGCACCACGTTCACGCAGACGACGTGGCACAGAGCTTTGTATGCGCGCTGCAGCGCCGGGCAGCCAGCGTAGGCGAGAGCTTCCACGTCGTGTCGCCCACCGCGCTAACGCTGCGTGGCTACGCCGAGAAGACGGCGACCCTGCTGGGCTCCACAGCAAAGCTGAAGTTTCGCCCCTTCGACGAGTGGAAGACCACCGTGAGCGAGAAGGATGCGCGCAGCACATGGGACCACATTGCGCATTCGCCCAACTGCTCCATTGCAAAGGCGCAGCGGCTGCTGGGCTACCAGCCTCGCTATACGTCCATGGAGGCTGTTGCCGAAGCTCTCAACGTCATGCGCGCAAACGGCACGCTGGCCTAAAACCCTGTTTTAGTAGCGGTCTTTCCAGTGCACCATGGGCAGGCCTGGTGCGGGTGCGCGGAAGTATGGAATACGCTGCCCGCGCAGTGATCCGACGTACAGCGTCTGCAGGTCTGGCCCGCCGAAGGTGACAGATGCCATCCAGGGTGCGATGCCGCGGCCCGTGGCGAACAGAACGTCCTGCGTGACCGCACCGGCAAGGAACTGCTGCTCCAGCGCGTCTACCCTGGCTGGATCGCCCTCGTCCAGGAACATGCGCAGGTCGCCCTGCGGGGTCAGCGCCCATAGCTTGTCGCTGTAGACACAGGTGCCCCATAGATTGCCGATGGAATCGAACGCGATGCCATCCGGCCAGGCGCCCTTACCCAGGCTTTGCGGGCCGAACACTTCAGGCGCACCCAAGGTGCCGTCGTCATGCACGCGCATGCGGCGAATATGGCCGCCCGTGGTTTCCACGGCGTACATCCACTCTTCGTTGGCGTCCATGCGGATCTCGTTGGTGAACTGGAATCCGTCTGCCATGATGTGAAACTTGCCATCGATGTAGCGCGCAATGTAGCCGTCGTAAAGGTCCGTGCGCAGGGCGTGCATCCAGTTCTTGATGCGGGTGCTGACCGTGATCCAGATGCGGCCCTTGCTGTCGCGCAGAACAAAGTTAACCTTGCCGATGGCCTCGCCGTCAATGCTGTCTGCCAGCACACGAGATTCGCCGGTGCGGGTCATCACCTCAAGCCGGTCCGTGCCGAAGTTCGAGATAAGGATGTCGCCATTCTCCGCAAACGCCAGGCCGTTCGGCAGCGTGCCGGTCAGGAAGCGGGTAGCCTCATCCGACGCGTCGGCGAAATACTCCGAGATGCGCTGCGTCACAATTTCTTGTGCGCCGTCATGCCGCAGGCGCACCACGCCACCGCGGGAGTCGGCCGACCACAGCGTGCCATCGCGCTCTGCCAGGATGCACTCAGGCCGCTGCAGTCCCTCACCGATGTACTGCAGGGTGGACGTGTCGATGCCGAAATCGAGAAGAGGGTTAGACATGTTGCCCGTGTGCTCCCATGATTGGATCGCGCAGGCTGGTGCCCGCTGCGCACACATTATTGCGCACTGCGCAAACAGGACGCAAAGCTGTTGAGAAGTACCAACGCACCTGGCGCGGAACACGGCCGGGTGCGTGGGTACGTTATTCCTCCGGCTCGGCCTTTTCAAGCAGGGCTGCGATACCGTCAGCGATCCGTATGACCTTTTTCCCATAGGCGGGGTAGCGATCCTTCAGGAAGCGCGAGTCGGGCGCGGAGATGCCAATAGAGCCGATGATGGATCCGTCCTGTAGGCGGATCGGCGCGGCCACGCAGCGGATGCCGTCGCTGTACTCGCCCTCGTCAGTCGCAAAGCCGCGTTCGTGAATGTCCACGCACTCCTGGACCAGCGCCTTCATACTCGTGATGGTGTTTTTTGAGTGCCGCGTCAAAGGCCCGTTGCCAAACTGCGACTTCAACTCGCGCTCATCCGCGTCGGCCAGCAGCGCCTTGCCATGAGCGGTGCAGTACAAGGGAACCAGTTCGCCTGTCTGACCTGACACAGCGATGACATGGTTCGCGTGAGCGGAGTCGATAAACAGGGCGTTCTTGCCCTCGCGCACAGCCAGGTGGGCAGTCTCGTTCAGTTCGTTGGCCAGCGTCTTCAGTTCCGCATGCGCGACGCGGACCAGCATGTTGCTCCAGTCGTAGCCGTGCGAAAGCGTCCACATAGACGGCCCCAGGATGTAATCCTTGCGACCCGCCGGGCACGCCAGAAAACCCCGCCGGCGCAGCGTTTGGGCCAGCCGAAAGGCACTACTGCGGTCGATATCAAGAACCTCTGCGAGCTCGCCAAGGGAAACCGGCTGCTTGGAAAGGGCTACTTTCTGGACGATCGTGAGACCCCGGTCCAGGCTCTGAATGAAGGGAACAAGCGGTGTCTTCTTGGGCGCCATTCCCACCATTATCAGGCTTTTGGCTTCCATCCGATCTTTTTCAGGTATTGCCGGCTCTGGCCTGCCAGTTCCGCAGGAAGGATGGGAGAAGGATCTTTGGGTTCATTGTCCAGCTCCACGTTCACCATGCCTGCAATCTTGCGGCCCGCCATCAAGTTCAGAATGGCGGGAATATCGACCTGTCCCTGGCCCAGCGGGCAGTAATAGACCAGTCGCTTGTCCTTGCCGTCAAAGTCCTTTAAGTGCATATGCTGCACCTGGGGCAGGTAGTCTTTGACCACCTGTACGGGATCAGCGCCGCCCTTCTTTAGTTGGCCTACATCCGGACCAAACTTCAACACGGTGTGGTCAATGGCGTCCAGCGTGGCATAGGTTTCATCACGCGTCTCAACGCAGGTACCTGTGTGCTGATGTAGCACCGGCGTAAGCCCCTGATCGGTAATGACCTTTGCGGCTTCGTTCAATGTTTCCACGATGTTCTGCTTATGGTCGGCATACACGTAGGTATCGCGTTTGACAGGGTTGGGGCCCAGCACAAAGATGCGCCCACCGTTTGCCTTGATCAGCTGCGACCAGTGCCTTGCCTTGTCCAGGGTTTCCGCACGCTTGTCCTTGTCGGTCAGATTCAATGTGCAATAAGCAGAAACCAGCGGGATGCCATTTTTCTGGAGCACCGGCTTCAGCCCACCGTTCGCCTCCCACTTTTCAAGCACATCGCCGAAAGTTTCGAAGCCGAAAAAGCCAAGCTTTGCGCACGTGGCGATAGCATCTTCCACTTGCGCGTTCATCCAGGTGATACCGGTGTAGCCAATGGGCATGTGCGCGAAGCGTGGATCGGCTGCGAACATCATTGCAGGCATGGTTGCTGCAGTTGCCGCACAGGCTAAGCCTCCAAGTATCCGCCGCCTCGTCATCGCTGATTGCATATGGTCTCCTAGAGTCGTCTACGAGTGATTGCGCGTAACGCAAGACAGCGTGCGTTGACGCACCTACTTTCATCTGCCTGGAACTGCTATGTCAAGCGCGATGCAGCATGCGGCTGCACATC
>JBPBPZ010000324.1:0-15797 GCA_050954525.1 Janthinobacterium lividum | reverse complement strand
ACTGGGGTACCGGCGCGCCTGTTGTGCTGATCCACGGCTGGCCTCTGACCAGTGCAAGTTGGGAAAGCCAGGCCCGTGTTCTGGCTGAGAATGGCTACCGTGTCATTGCCTATGATCGCCGAGGATTCGGGCGCAGCGACTGGGCTGCAGGCGGGTATGAATACAACACGCTTGCTAGCGATCTAAATGACCTGCTGGAGGCGCTTGATCTGCGCGGCGCGACCCTTGTGGGCTTCTCCATGGGTGGCGGCGAGGTAGCACGTTACCTTGGAACGTATGGCAGTGCGCGGGTCAGCAAGGCTGTACTGGTTTCGGCTGTGACACCATACCTGCTGCAAACGGACGATAACCCGGATGGCGTGCCAAAGAAGACGTTCGACGACATTGCGGCAAACCTGAAGAAGGACCGTCCCGACTTTCTGAAGACGTTCGGCAAGATGTTCTACGGTTACAGCATGGTGCATCACACTGTGTCAGAGGCCATGCTGGAGTTTACGCAGGCGATGGCGCTGACCGGGTCTCCTGATGCAACGCTGAAGCTGGCACGGGCGTGGAGCGAGACAGATTTCCGCGGCGACCTGGCAAAGATCACCATCCCAACCTTGGTGATTCACGGCACGGGCGACGACACCATCCCGATCGACAAGTCAGCTCGACGCACCGTGAGCCTGCTGGCGAATGCAGAGCTTCTTGAATACGACGGTGCACCGCACGGCCTGAATGCAACGCACCCGGACAAGCTGAACGCGGACTTGCTGGCATTCCTCGGCAGGCCCGCAAGTCTTGCTGCCCTGTAGCGGCTGTCGTCTTTTGCCGTGTGCCGTTGATCGGATTGCAATCGGCACTCGGCATCTCACCAGTCTGTAGCGGGCGTCTGCCCGAGGGAGTAATGAATGGCAAATCCTTTAGCTTTTGTGACGGGCGCATCGTCCGGCATCGGGTACAACCTGGCGAAGGTCCTGGCAGAGCGTGGTCACGATTTGATCATTACTGCGGAAAGCGATCGGCTCGATAAAGCGGAGGCTGATTTCCGCGCGCTGGGTGCAAACGTGTTCGCCATTAAGGCTGATGCACGCAAGCGCGAGGAAGTAGACCGTGTCTGGGACGCCATCAAGGCAGCAGGGCGGCCGCTCGATGTGGCCTGCATCAACGCGGGTATCGGCGAAGGTGGCCTGTTTGCCACGGAGTCGTCCCTGGATCAGGAACTCGACATCGTCCAATTGAACTGTGCCTCCACGGTCCATTTTGCAAAGCATATTGCAGCGCAAATGGTGGCGCGCAAGGCAGGCAAAATACTGTTTACCGCGTCCATCGCGGGTGAGATGACGGCACCGCGCGAAGCTGTGTATGCGGCGTCGAAGGCGTTTGTTCTGCATCTGTCGAAGGCTCTACATTTCGAGCTGAAGGATGAGGGTGTTACTGTCACGGCCCTGCAACCTGGACCAACGGATACGGACTTCTTCGAACGTGCGCATCTGGGAAATACAGAAGCTGGTACCGAAGGCAAGAAGCAGTCAGAGCCCTATGACGTTGCGGTTGACGGCATCGAGGCACTGTTCGCGGGCAAGGAAAATGTTTACGCACATGCGACCACCCTCAAAATCGAGGGCGCACTGATGGGCCTGATTCCTGACAGCATCCAGGCGGCTATGCACAACAAAACGGCAAAGCCGAACGACGAATAAGCCTTTGTAATCTTCGTCGAACCGAAGATGAACTTGACCCACCAGGGCACATCAGCCTGGTGGGTCAATCTTCTGCCGGGGAACATGTTGGCACATGGTGCTTCAAGGGCAGAACAGGGTTTAGCGCAACGCGAACTGGATGTCAGGTGCCTTCCACGCGTGTGTCCACGTAAGCTTCCGCGTTCACCTGGATGGCGATTGCGCCCAGGGTTTTGCTGATGAGGGTCACAGCCTTGGCGGCCTCGCCCAGGTGTTCCGCGCTCGATTTGTTACCTAGCAGCTTTGCGTACTCTGCCAGCGTGGCATAGGCCGCCATCTTGTAGTGTTCCGCTCGTTGCATGTGGGCGATCATGACGGCGTCACGCAGATTGCCCGTAGGAAAGCCCTTCAAAAGGGCGGAGCATTCCTCCAACAGCGACCGGATGCCTCGGCTCACCGGCACAGCGAGCGGCCTACCCAGCTCTTCCAGAATCGTTTGCAGCATGGCAAGCTGCCGCTTGCAGCCGTCTACCTGGTCCAGCAGGGCTTTCTGCAGTTCCGCCGTGTCGGTTCCTGCCGCAAGCTGCGGAAGCAGGTCGATCATCTGCTGCTCAGCAGACACCAGCATTTCCAATTCGTGTGCGTACAAATCATTGAATGTTCGGGTCAAAGTACCCTCCGGTCCGTGGCCAACGGGTCGTTACTGTGTGAAGCCGGATGCGGTGAATGTTGCCGCCGACCAGTACGATCCATGATGCTTCATCAAGCGCAGAGCGCCAGAATGTCGCAAAGTATTCCTGAGCGTTCTGCGGTTGGTTGTAGTCCCGGTGCCGTCCAAGCAAGTATGCAGTGGATTGCAATTGTTTTCGCACTGATCGCGGGCGCGGCTAACCCCTTTCAGGCAGGTACCAATGCGCAGCTGAAAACACAACTGGCACAACCCATGTGGGCGACGGTTTGGGTCTACGCGTCGGGCTTGGCGGGAGTGCTGTTGGTGCAGGCGTTCGTGCGGCAGCCGCTGCCCAACAGTTCACACATCAGTTCGGCTCCCTGGTGGGCATGGACGGGTGGACTCATCTCCATCCTCGCCACGTTTGCGGGTTTGATGCTGGCCCAAAAACTGGGTGCAGGCGTCTTTACGGGCATCAGCATCACCGCATCGATCGTAGTCAGCCTGTGTCTTGACCACCTGGGGCTGCTCGGCTTCAAGCAGCACACCGCGTCGCCGCTGAGGCTTACAGGCGGGGCCTTGATGGTGCTAGGTATTTGGATGGTTTCAAAGTTTTAAGCGCAGCTGACGCGTAAGGTTCTTCAGGCAAAGAAAAAGCGCCCGCAGCAGCAGGCGCTTTTCCAGATTATTGCTGCAGGAACTTCTTACCGACGGAATCCGCCAGGTCCACCGGCGTGGCTCCAGAAGGTGCGATAACCCTGCTCAAACGCCTGACGATAAACGCGGCGCTCGGGTCCGCGGTAGTTCCGATACTCATCGCGATTCATCACATTGGGCCGGCGATGATTTTCTGCGTCGCGTCGTGCGCCCTCGATGCCGTCATGAAAGGCATTGCGCTGGACGTCCCGTGTAAAACCTGAGGGAGGTGCATCCCATCCGCCCTGTCCTGGACCGTAGCCTGGTCCCTGCCCGGGTCCATAACCCTGTCCCTGTCCGGGGCCATAGCCTTGTCCCTGGTTGTATCCCGGGCCGTAACCCTGCGCAAAAATGGCGGTCGAGGGGATAAGGAGCCCCGCGGCAAGAACTACAGAAGCAAATCGTTTGGTCATCATGGTGGTACTCCCTTCTTCCACACCGGAAAGAACACATGCTTGGAAGGAAGGTTGTGGGGCGCCGTTGCTTCATGGAGATATCGCACCGGCACCTTACCACCCGGCACGCACCGAAAGGGAACAGCTGCTGTAGAAACCACGCCCGTAACAGCCGTCGCTACCAAACCCTGCAGACGTTTGCCTTCACCATGGGTGCCGTCTTCGCGCACTGAAAGGCGGCTGCCAACTGAGGCATATTGGTTACGATGCCGTTGATGCGAGCCTCACCGGGCGAGTGCGGGTCGGTCAGCGCCTTGACCCGCAGTTGCTCTGGGCGCTCGCTCTCGCAGGCCCACTGCGCAAATCCGACAAAGAAACGCTGGTCGGGCGTGAAGCCTTCCACCGGCATCAAGCGCTGGTTCTCCGTTGCTTTTTGCCAGGCCAGGTAGGCGATCAGCGTGCCGCCCAAGTCTGCTACATCTTCGCCGCTGGTCAGCTTGCTGTTGATGTGGATGTCGTCCACCACGGTGTACGTGGCGAACTGGTCACGCAGGCAGTTGATGCGGTCTTCGAATCCCTTTGCATCATCCTTGGTCCACCAGTCGCGCAGGTTGCCCTTGCTGTCGAACTGGCGACCCTCGTCATCGAAACCGTGCGTCAGTTCGTGGCCGATGGTCGCGCCAGTGTTGCCGTAATTCACGGCGTCGTCTTCTTTTGGATCGTAGAGCGGCGGTTGCAGAACGCCTGCGGGGAAGTTGATGTCGTTCATCTGCGGGTTGAAGTAGGCGTTCACGGTGGGCGGCGTCATACCCCACTCGTCGCGATCGACAGGCTTGCCGATCTTGCTGAACTCGCGGCGGCTGGCAAACTCGTTGGCACGGTGCAGATCACCGAAATAGTCACCGCGCTTAACCTTTAAGGCGGAGTAGTCGCGCCAGTGGTCGGGGTAGCCAATCTTGTTGCGGATGGTGGAAAGCTTGCGCAATGCTTCAGCCTTGGTCGCAGGACTCATCCAGTCGAGCTGCTCGATTTCGCTCTTCATCTCGGCTTCGATTCGCGTGGTCATCAGCAGCGTTTTGGCCTTGGTGTCGGCGGAGAAGGTACGGCGCACAAACTCCTGCCCAAGTGCCTCGCCCAGGTAGGTGTCAACCTGTCGCGTACACCGGCGCCAACGTGGTGCAAGTGCCGGTACGCCACGCAGCGTGCGTCCGAAAAAGTCGAACTGGGCTTCCTGCCATGGCTGGCTGAGCGCGGGAGCGGCAGCAGTCAGGGCGTGGAAGCGTTCGTAAGCCTGCAGCGTCGCGAGCGGCTCCGTGGTCAACTCGATCTGCAAGGCCTTGTTGAACTCCGGCTCAGAGACGTTCATCGTCGTGAACGACGGCGCTCCACTGCGCTGGAAGAACTGTGTCCAGTTCATGGCAGGAACTGCTGCCTGAAGGTCTGTGAGTGTGACCTTGTGGAAGATCTTGTACGGGTCGCGCCGGTCGACGCGCGATAACGATGCTTTGGCCAGCGCGGTCTCAAGCTTCAGGACGGTCGCGGCGTCTGCACTCGCGGCTGCTGCAGATTCGCCGCTCATGGTGAACAACTGCACAATGTAAGCGACATACTTCGCTCGGATCTCCACGCTTTTGGGATCGTCATTCAGGTAATAGTCACGATCCGGCAGGCCGAGACCGCCTGCGCCCTGCGCAGCGATCACTTGGTTTGCGTCCGCAGGATCCTGGGTGGAATCGGCGTTGAAGAAGAACGATCCGTCCACGTCCACGGCGAAGGCAGGCAGGTCTTTCAGCAGAGCCTCGCGCGATGTATAGCCAGCGATGCGCGCCAGTGCAGGCTGCACCGGGTCCATACCGCGCCGGTCAATGGCAGGCTCGTCTGTGCATGCGGCGAAGTAGTCGCCGATCTTCTGCTGGTTGCTGTTGCGGTCCTTTGCCGCCGCCGCGTCGCGCAGAATGCCCCAGAGAAACTGCTGGTTGTCATAGGCCAGCTTGGCATAAACGCTCCACGACGCCTGGTCGGCAGGGATCGGGTTCTTCTTCTGCCAGCCGCCGCATGCGAACTTGTAGAAGTCCACGCAGGGGTCGACGGTGCGGTCCAGGTTGGTCACGTCAAGAACGGGGGAGTAGGGCAGCTTTTCCAGTGGCAACTGGATGGCAGGCTTGGTCGACGCCGCTGGGTGTTGCGCCATGGTTGCGGCACCGCTGAGTAGGGTGAAGGCAAGTGCAACTACTGCGGGGCGAAATAATGGCATCAGGACTCCACGGGTCTTTGTTTGCTCTCCTTTGTACCAGCAAGCCATCATCCTGAGCGCAGCGATGCGTCCGGCACACGTCTGGGCTGTACCTCCGCTCGTAAGTTCAGGTGAAAGCTCCTGACCGCAGTGGCAGACGACAGCCCGAGGGATCCTTCGCTTGGCTCAGGCTGACGGTCGCGAAGGTAAGCGACGCCTTGCCCTGCCCGCCTCTACCGGTAGAAGAAGCGCTCTACGTCAGCCCAGTCCTTTACCCGCTGCCAGCCGTTTTCGTAGCGGTTGTGCGGTGCCGAGAACAGGAGGCCTTCGCCCACAAAGGCGCGCAGTTGCCGTGGGTTGTCGTCGATCAGGTAGTCCGCGCGGACGATCGATTTCTCTCCGCAGAACACCATGTGCGACGGCTTGATGAAGGGAAAGTGTTCGCGCATCCATCGGAACTTGGCCGCAAAGCTCATGGGCACCTCCATGGCGGCGGATGCGACATAGACATCGTGGTCGCGTGACAGGCGTTCCAGCACCCGCTGCGCGTCCGGCATCACGGGCAGGCCACCAAAGAAGTCGGGCTCGTCCAGATAGGCGGCAAGGTGCGAATGGTGTTCAGTGGGAACGGCCTCCCAAAGCCATTTGCCGTCCATGTCGTCCGTGGACAGGGACGCGCCAAAATCATGGTTATAACGGCGGATGTGCTCGGCCACCGTGTCGGCCATCACCTCATCCATATCGACTGCAATGCGTGCCATTCCTGAAACGGTAGCACGCTGGCACTGCGGTTGGCAGGTACGACATTTTCCGCAGGAACTCTCTGCATCCGGGTTCATTCCGCGGGAATCTCAAATGCTACATGGCTTCCTCCGTTCAAGAATCCGGCCAAACGGCCGAGGTGCAGGCTGCCGCTCAGGTGCCTTGGGCTCCAGCGCATAACAAGTGGCTGATCGCACTGACCGTTACGCTGGCAACCTTCATGGAGGTGCTGGACACCTCGATCGCCAACGTGGCGCTGCCGCACATGGCGGGCAGCCTGGGTGCGTCGCAGGACGAAGCTACATGGGTCATCACCAGCTACCTGGTGGCGAACGCCATTATTCTGCCGGCGTCGGCTTACCTGACCACGTTTATTGGGCGCAAGAAGTTCTACATGTCGTGCGTGGTCATCTTCGGCATTTCGTCCATGATGTGCGGCCTGGCTCCATCCTTGCCCATCCTGATTTTGTTCCGCCTGATCCAGGGCGCGGGCGGCGGTGGCTTGGGACCCAGCGAACAGGCGATTCTGGCCGACACTTTTGAGCCCAAGGAGCGGGGCCAGGCATTCGCCTTATACGGTCTTGCCGTGGTCGCCGCGCCTGCCATTGGACCCACGCTGGGCGGCTGGATTACCGACAATTACGACTGGCGATGGATCTTCTTTATCAACGTACCGGTGGCGATTTTGTCGCTGATCCTGACGTCACGCATGGTCGAAGACCCGCCGCACATCATCGCGGAAGTGGCCGAGAGCAAGCGCAAGGGCCTGAATCTGGACTACATCGGCTTCGGTCTGCTGGCGCTGGGCTTTGGATCGCTGGAATTTGTGCTGGACAAAGGGCAGGAGGACGACTGGTTCGGGTCGCACCTGATTACCTTTTTCATCATCATTTGCGTCACGGCACTTGTGTCGCTGATTGGCTGGTCGCTCTACCAGGCACGGCAGGGCAATCGACCCATCCTGAACCTGACGCTGTTTAAGCGCCGATCGTTCGCCATCGCATTTGCGCTCCTGTTCATTCTTGGATTCGCGCTGTATGCATCCACAGTGTTGATTCCGCAACTGGTCCAGACCTTGCTGGGGTACACGGCAGAACTTGCGGGCCTGGTCATGTCGCCGGGCGGCCTCATCATTATGTTCATGATGCCGGTCGTCGGCATCCTGATTACGCGCGTGGATCCTCGCGCCATGATCAGCTTCGGCTTTCTGCTGATGACCACCTCGCTGATTGCCATGCACCAGATGCTGGCTTTGAACGCAAGCTTCAAAACGATCATGTGGCTGCGTGTCTGGCAGGGCGCGTCGCTGGCGTTCCTGTTCATTCCGATCAACACCATCAGCTACAACGGTGTTCCGCGAGAGCAGAATAACGACGTTTCCGGCCTGTCGAATCTTGCCCGAAATGTGGGCGGATCGGTCGGCACGGCCTTTGTATCCACCATGCTTGCGCGCCGGTCGCAGGCGCACCAGTCGTACATGATCCGCAACATGAACAGCGGCAGCACGGGATACACCAACCAGCTGAACTCCATGACGGGCTACCTGCAGGGACGCAGCGGACCAGGCGGCGGCAACCACGCGGATGCGCTGGCTGCGGCGCAGGGCAACATTTACAACATGCTGCACAGCCAGTCACAGATGCTGGCATATCTGGACATCATTGCCGTGCTGACCGTGTTTTGCGTCATCATGATCCCCCTGGTTTGGCTGGTGCAGAAGCCTGCCCCTGCTTCCAGCGAGGCCATGGCACATTAGGGTGCGGGCCGGGCGATATCATCAGGCTGATGGCAAAGCGCAGCGTAGCAAATCCGGAAACGCCTGAGAACCCGGCAGACGCCCTGCAGCGACGCATTCGCTACCAGTTCCGTGATGCCGGGCTTTTGCAACTGGCACTGACGCACAGCTCGCTGGCCTTTGAACGCGGCGAGCCGTCAGGGCAGGGCACGCCCAACCTGACCACGGAAGACAACGAGCAGCTTGAGTTTTTAGGCGATGCCGTTGTCGGCCTCATCATCACGGAGTTACTATGCCGCTATTTTCCAGAACGCCGCGAAGGTGACCTGACGCGGATGCGCGCCTTGCTGGTCAGCGGCAAACGCATCGGAGAAGCAGGCATACGGCTCCAGCTTGGATCGGCCCTGCACCTGGGCCGGGGTGAGGATGCAAGCGGAGGGCGGTCGAAGTTGACCCTGCTGGCGGACGCCATGGAAGCCCTGGTGGCGGCGATCTATCTGGATGCGGGCCTGTCTGGCCTAAAGGCGGCGCGCACCTTTGTGGAGCGAGAGATCTTCCAACCGCACCTGGAGGAACTACGTTCGGCGGCACAGCAGGGAGCCCGCTTTGGTGGTGTGGTGGGCGACTGGAAATCAGCGCTGCAAGAGTGGCTGCAGGCCCATGCCGAAGGTCAGCCGGTGTACCGCACCGTGGAAGAAACGGGCAGCGATCACGACAAACGATTCCGCGTTGAGGTGTTGCTGCGCGACGACGTGTTGGCCCAGGGTGAAGGTACCAGCAAGAAATCGGCACAGCAGGCCGCGGCGCGCCTGGCCTATGACCGGCTGGCCCCCCCGGACGCGGCATTGGGTTCGCCTGCATGATCCGGCGCCTGGCAGACAGGATCTACCAGGCTGCTGGGCTTTTTGCCGAGGCAGTTGCGCAGGTGCTGGCATCGCTTGCCCGGCTGACCGTGCTGTCTCTGTTCGCCATTACGTTCCTTCTGCAGCCATCGCAGATACCTACCGGCTCCATGCAGCCAACCATGCTGGTGGGCGACTTTGTGCTGGTCAACAAGCAGGTGTTTGCACCGGCTGGCAGCTGGCACTGGCTGCTGCCTTACCGTGATCCTGCTCACGACGACATCATCGTGTTTCATTACCCGGTGGATCCGCGGGAACTGCTGGTGAAGCGCGTCATTGCGGTGCCGGGCGACCGGCTCCACCTGCACCGGGGTGCCGTGGTTCTAAACGGATCGCCGTTGAGCGAACCCTTTACGGCCTACAGCCCGTCCGAACCCTCGCAGTACCGCGATGAGTTTCCGACGCTGGAGCGCGCAGATCCGTCCGTTGAAGCCGCCTGGTGGATTGAGCTGCGCCGCACCATCCATTCCGGCGATCTACCTGTGCCCGCAGGCCGCTACTTCGCCATGGGTGACAACCGGAACAACAGCCAGGACAGTCGCTTCTGGGGCTTTGTTCCACGGGAATCTATCCTCGGCGAGCCGGTTCTGGTGTACCTGTCCGTCGATCGCAAGGCAGACACGCCTCGCGGCCGCCTTCGTATGGAGCGTAGCCTTCGCGTGCTGAGATGATTCATGTCAGGCACGGCACGCTGTCCGCGTTACACTAAGCCACGGATGCAGACTGACACCCAGGTCGAACCGGTGGTTACCACCGCTGAAGAAGAACACCACGAGACGCTGCCGGAATCGTTGGCAGGGCTGGCGTACGTGCTGGTCATCGGCCTCTTTGTCATGACGTTTCTGTTCCAGAACTTTGCCATTCCGTCCGGCTCCATGAAAGACACGCTGCTGGTCGGCGACCACGTTGTCGTGGATCGTGTCACTCTGGCACCGCGCACAACGTGGATGCCGCTGGATCGACAGCGCCCGGTACGCCGTGGCGACGTGATCGTCTTCGTCAAGCCAAATGCCGAAATCCCCGACCTGATCCTGGTGAAACGGGCCATTGGCCTGCCGGGAGACCGCATCCACCTGGAGCATGGCATCCTGTTTCGCAACGGGGAACGGGTGGATGAGCCGCAGATTTCCATGCCAAGCGATGATGGCTCGCCATCCCATGCCTACCAGACCGCACGCGATGACTTTCCGCGCGACCTGGAGGGCATTGCTGCTGAGGCTGCTGCGAACAACGCGGCAAGCTGGTCGGTAGACATCCGCAACCACGTGCAAAACGGCGAAATCGTTGTGCCTCCTGATTCGGTATTTGCCATGGGCGACAACCGCCTGGAGAGTCTGGATTCCCGCTTCTGGGGTTTCGTGCCACAACGTAACCTGCTGGGACGTCCGTTGTTTGTGTACTGGTCGTTTGTGACGCCGGAAGACCAGTTTGACAAGACCGGAGCCTCCAACACCGTGGGCTGGATCATTCACGAAGCCACGCACTTCATCAGCGACACACGTTGGAAGCGAACCTTCCATCGCATCCAGTAGCTTCTGTGCAGCAGGAATCGGAACAGATCGGCACGGATCATACTTCTGAAGAAGAAGCGTCACTGTGGACCGCGACAACCCGTCGCCGGGTCAAGCTGGGCTTAATCGGTCTGCTTTGCATTGTGCTTCTGGTGGTAGTGCCTCCGTATTTCAGCATCAGCCGGTACCAGCGACGCGTGGCTGTCGCCATCTCCGGAGCGCTTGGCAGGCCGGTCCACTTTGACAACATCAGTGTGCACGTCCTGCCCATCCCTGGGCTGACCATCACGAATTTTGTAGTGAGTGAAAACCCCGACTTCGGTTCGGAGCCGGTGCTGCGCGCCAACAGCGTGGAGGCCCGTCTGCGTGTGTCGTCCCTGTGGCGGCGGCGTATCGAGGTGTCCCGCATCAGCCTGGACTCGCCCAGCATTAACCTGGTGCGCCGGCATGAGGATGGCCGCTGGAACCTGCAGGGCATCCTGATGCAGGCCTCGCAGATGAAGTCCGCACCCACTGCCCAGGCACGCGCCGGTGATGCGCCGCGCTTCCCCTACATTGAGGCGACCGACGCCCGAATCAACATCAAGAACGGCAACAGCAAGCTGCCGTTTTCCGTAAAGGAAGCGGAGTTTGCCCTTTGGCTGCCGGAGCCGAACCAATGGCGTCTGCGCATGGTGGGCAAACCGGTTCGGACCGACACGGATGTGAACGATGTTGGTCTGCTGCGCGTGGAAGCGACGCTGGGCCGCGCGGTGGACCTGTCCAACGCTCCCATTGACCTTTCCGCCAGTTGGAAGCCGACGCCGCTGGGCGAGGCCGCAAAGCTGACTGCCGGGTACGATCTTGGCTGGCGCGGCGCGGGTTCCGCCTCTGCCACGCTGCACGGAACGCTAGGTGCTGCCAAGCTGGTGACAGACATGCACTTGCTGGGCGTGCACCGTGACGAATTTCTGCCGGAGCAGAATGTAGACATCAACGCCCACTGCGAGGCCGCCACCGCGGGTCTGCTGCGCAGCCTGCACGATGTTCGCTGCGCCGTGCCGACGGACAACTCCCTGACGTTCGCCAGTGTGGTGGAGGCGCTACGACGGCTACCCGCTGCGAATCCGGGCGACGACATACCCGCAACCGCAGCCAGACCCGGTGTCCTGCTGGTTCGGGCGGAAGTCGGCAATGTTCTTGACTGGCGCACCGCATCGGCTGAAGCAACACTGGCGGACGCGCCAGCTGAATATGCCGCGATATGGGCGAGAATCTTCCTGCAGGGCATCCCAAAGCAAGTGCAGCTTGGCGGGACCTTCCACCTGACCGCCTCTACGGAACCTGCGGAAACCGGCCCAAGATCCTGGGACGCGATGCTAGCCTGTGACTGCGTGCTCCCCGAGCCTCAGACCGGGACTGCAACCCCGACGGACGCTACTGACAAGGCGAGTAAGCCGACGCTGAACCGCTGGCTGCTTACCCTGCATCATCAGGATCTAGAGGGGGTTTCGGGCGGCTCTGCGTCCGGCTTCAGCCTGTCTGCCCATCCTGAGCCGGAACATGGGGTCGATGCGCCGGAAGAGCCAGCAGCCGGAGATGCCTTGGTTGCGGGCCAAATCTCGCGAGCCGGATACCTGCTGCGGTATCCCTCGCTTGCCGCGGTTCAGCAGATAGCCGTGGTATTGCCTGCACTGGCACAGGGTGTTCCAGCCGATGCGAATGGACCATTGGCCGCAGGCGGCACCTGGGATCGGCCTCCGATCTGGACAGTGGGCAGTTCAACCGAGCGGAAGCCGGTCAAAAGGAAACCGCACCGGCAAAGGTAGACGGGAACACACCGTCAGGGTGCGGTGGGCAGGCTGCCGATGCTTCTGCGATGGGTACTCTCGTTTGTTTCCGGAACGCTGCCGTCGTTGACCAGGACTTCCTGCGGATCGGCTTCAAACGGCACGCGGA
Source organism: Janthinobacterium lividum (assembly GCA_050954525.1). Classification (GTDB taxonomy): domain Bacteria; phylum Acidobacteriota; class Terriglobia; order Terriglobales; family Acidobacteriaceae; genus Terriglobus. The sequence continues at coordinate 3,291 of JBPBPZ010000324.1, read as the reverse complement.
TAGTGGCGCGGCCATGTCCAGGAACGCGCAGCGGAAGAGTATTCGTCAGGCCACCGGAACGCACTGTCACCGGGACCTCCGCCTCGGTTGAGCCGGTATTCTGCACCTCGACAGCTACCAGCCACGACCCGGGTGCGGGGCCGGATGCATCGCCGTTGGCCGCGGCAAAGGCAGCTGCATCGCGTTCGCTCATGTCGCGTGGATCGGTTGGCGCAACGGGCTCCGCGCCGATCGGACCAGCGACCGGCTTGCGAGCCTGCGGCAGGTAGTTGATGGGCGAGGCACGCTCCACGCGTCGCGGCGCAACGGTTACGATCCGCAGTTCGGGCAAGCCCTGATCCTGGTCGACCCAGCTTTTGAAAAACCAGTCCAGCTTGCGCGTTCCCGCAACCTGTTGCAGCAGGTCTTCAAGCGACGCAGTCTCTATCGAAGACGATCCCTGCGGCGTTTGTGCCGCCTTGACTGCCCATCCGGAGATGGCCTGCTGCAGTGCGGAGTCGCCCAACATGCCGCGCAGCATCTCGAAGACGTAAGCTGCCTTGAAGCGCGTGCAAAGCGGATCGGTACAGGTGGCAAGCGAAGGTCCAAACGTCGCCAACGCCTGTACCGGCTGGGATGAACTGGAACTCGAGCTTTCCGGGGGAGCCGCCTGCGTCTGCAGCGTTCGAAAGCTTGCGGCCAGGCCAGCCAGGGCCGTGGCACGGCCTGCGGTGCGCTCGACCCAAACCGCCTGCAAAAACGTCGGCAAACCATCGCGCAACCAGGGCGCGGCAATGTCCGCGGGCAGCCAGGCACTGGCAAGGGGCTGCACAAGGGACGGGGCCAGCGCTGCTACGGGGGCAGTCGTCAGGGGAGCCACCAGCAGCGATCCGTCCGCGAAGCCGGTCGCGCCGGGAATGGGCAGGTCAAGCACGTCCAGCGGGTGCTGCGGCGCTGCACCCAGCCATTCGGCCAGCATGGGCCGAATGCGTGCCGCAGCCTCGCCTGCTGCGGCTGCGGTGTCTGCACGATCCGTCACCACGCGCAGCAGGCCGTCGGCAACCTCCTGCGGAGCACCCTCGGCAATGAAAAGGGAAGGCGTGTGCAGCCCTAGGCTCGCGCGCGTCCATTCTGCCGTGGCGATGCCACCGCTGACGGCTGGGTCAGGACCGAGCGAAGTCAAAGGCTGCCGCTCCCCACAAAAGAATGCGGCGTCCGGTCGCGCTCCGGTGTATTCGAGCGTCAGCCGCAGATGGAAGCGGCTGCCCGCATTGGCAGCACGGCTTTTCTCGACGGCCTCCGTTACGGCGGAACCATCGCGCAGAAACCGGGGTGTCCCGGCCGTGGGGTACCAAAGCACGCTGCCCATGCCGCGCAGGCCAGTAAAGGTATCGGTCACGGTGTCCCAGTCGGTCAGGGCGGCCCGTCCGGCCGGTGCTCCCAGGGTCAGCAGGCGCTGCGTGCTGGCGACGAGGTTGCCGCTGTAATACAGGTCCAGTGAGACGGTTTCACCCTGCGCCAGCGGATGCGGCAGCGGCACAATCAACTCGTTTGCCACACCGGTGTGGTCCAGGTCGTCGTGGAGCCGGTGCTGCTGCAGGGGCTCCGCCGCACCCGCCAGGCGAACGCTCTCCCAGCGCAGCGCGCCGGAGATGCGCAAGGGAATCCCAGCGAGCGGCTCTGCGGCGTTGTTGCGTACGAGCAGCTGGGCGCGGACCTCTGCTTTGCCGGTATGTGCGTTCAGATGGAGGTCGAGATCAGTCGCGGCAACAGAGACTGCCATCCGCTCCCCGTCCGTCACCTTCGCGGCCGCCTCGGTGTCCGCCGGAGTCAGAACGATGGCGGTGTTCCCGCTGTCAGACGTTTCGTCGCTGCTGCTGGAGGAGCTGCTGGAAGAGGATGACTCAGCAGCGGGTACAGGGCTTTCAGCCGGAACTTCAGGAGCGGGTGCCGGTTCGGTCGCTTCCACCGGCGTGCGTCTACGCAAAGTCGTTCTTAGGCGACGGTTACTCGACGACACGCCCGCCTTTCCGCCATCTGGATTTGTCGGTGTTGTAGCCGGGGCCGGGCTGGCTGGTTCGCTCGACGTGTCGCTCGGCGCAGGTTCGTGGCGCTCAAACAGCACCTTGCCCTTGGGCGGAGGCGCCTGTTCCTGCGCTGCTGGTGCAGGTGTGCTCTGCGCAGAGGTGCCTCCACCCAGCAGGGTGAGCAGCAGCAAGGCGCGGGATGTTGGCAGGGGACGCATAAGAGAGGGGAACTTAGGCCGGTTTATGACCCAAGTCCCTTACGTGGTTTGGACGGCTTGGGAGCCGGTTCGACAGCCACCGGTGGTGCCATGGCACGGCGGCGCTGACGTGCCGCCTCGTACATCACCACTGCTCCCGCGACCGACACGTTCAGCGACGGCACCGCGCCCGCCATGGGTACCCTGAGCAGGAAATCGCAGGTGCGACGCGTCAGGTCGTGCAGGCCGGCACCTTCGCGGCCCAGCACCAGCGCAATATCCGCCTGGAAATCGAACTGGTCATAGTCCATGGTTCCGCGCTCGTCCAAGCCGACAATCCAGATATTTTGCCGCTTTAACTCTTCCAGCGACCGCACCAGGTTGGTCACGCGTGCCACCCGGACGTGCTCGGTTGCGCCCGCCGAAGCCTTGGCAACGGTACCGCTCAGGGGGGCAGATCGACGCTCTGGCATCAGAACGCCGTCCACGCCTGCGCCGTCCGCCGTGCGCAACAGGGCTCCCAGATTATGCGGGTCTTCCACGCCGTCCAGAGCCAGCAGAAAACGCTTTGCCGAGGTGGCAGGCTGCAGCAGGTCTTCAAAGGTGAGCGCCTTGCGTTCCCGCAAAAAAGCGACGGCACCGCCGTGGTTTTCCGTGCGGCTCATGCGGGCCAGGTCGTCGCGGCTGCCGTAGGCAATCCGCACCCGGGCAGCGCGGCACAGTTCCAGAAGTGCGGCCAGGCGTGGATTGGGCGGACCGGACAGCAGGGTGACGTGATCCAGGTCAGACGGGCGGACCCGGACTGCCTCTGTTACGGAGTGGACACCAAAGACTATTTCCACGGTGCCGCCAAGCCCTTGAGGTGGATGCAGTGCCAAACTACGGCCAGGCAGGAAGTTTGTTTCACCTCATAAGTTTACGCAGACCCAGCGGCGATCGTGACTCTACAATTCATTCATACCCGAGTGACTGGTCGCGCATACGAGCAACAGCATGCTGAACCGAGGTCTATGGCCATAGAAAAATCTACTGCCGAGCGCGTCTTTCCTGCTGACCGGGTCGTCAACTCAGGTGTGCAGGTACGCCTT
>JBPBPZ010000321.1:0-15800 GCA_050954525.1 Janthinobacterium lividum | reverse complement strand
TTGCTCATCGATTCAGCCATTAGTACAGGCTTTGTTGCCTCAGCGATTGCTGTGTTCATCAAGACGGCATCGAAACCCATTTCCATGGCGACGGCGGCATCGCTCGCCGTACCCACACCCGCATCGACGATCAGTGGAACCTCCGTGATCATCTCGCGCAGGATGCGGAGGTTCGCCAGATTCTGCAGGCCAAGACCAGATCCGATGGGAGCGCCAAGGGGCATTACCGCAGCAGCACCCGCGTCGATCAAGCGCCGGGCAAACACAATGTCATCAGAGGTATACGGCAGAACTGTAAAACCTTCCTTCACCAGAACCTCCGTCGCTAACAGAGTTCCTGCAACGTCTGGATACAGGGTGCGTTTGTCGCCAATGACTTCGATCTTGACCCAATCGGAGATGCCCACTTCGCGCCCAAGCCTTGCAGCACGGATGGCCTCTTCACCGGTATAGCAACCTGCGGTATTCGGCAGCAGGAAGTAGCGCTGCGGATCGATGAAATCCAGCAACGACTCCTTGGATCGATCCAGGTTTACTCTTCGCACGGCAACCGTAACCATCTCTGCGCCAGAGGCTTCCAGAGCGTCCCGGGTTTCTGCGCCATCGCGGTACTTGCCGGTACCCACGATCAACCTCGACTGAAATGCCTTGCCTGCGATAACGAGCGGTTCCATCTCCCTATTCTAAAACCAGTCTCCGCACCGGGCGACGATCCGCAGACACGCAGCACAAAAGCAATGGCCCGCGTCAGAAGACGCGGGCCATTGCTACGGTGAACTGTTGAGATTGACCTGAGGCGTCCACTCTTTTGGAGGGCCTCGGCGGAGATTGCCGACTGATCGTGCTGTCAGCGAAATGCCAGGTCTAGAGCGGACGCTCTAAGCCTCAGTCACCTCACGTACTGTTGAACCACACAAATAACTGTCAGATTTCATAGGCTGGATCATCCTCCTTTCCCGTGTAAGAAGACATTACGCCGGTCGCCCATCGCGTGCAAGCAACTTCACCACGCCGATTTCTGTCAGCCGAATATTCCTCAGGAATGTCTTGGTTCTGTCAAATTGCCACCTGCGTCAGAAGTCGTCAAGCTGGGATCAGGTATTAGTGACGCACTTCTATACTGGTGAAGTGCATTCGTCTCCTGTTGTTGGCTCCCTCGGCTTGCTGATGGGTCTGCTTTGCGGCAGCTTCCTGAATGTCTGCATTGACCGTTTGCCACGCGGCGAATCAGTGGTCTCACCAGGATCGCATTGCGACAACTGTGGCAGGCACATCCGCTGGTTCGACAACGTTCCGCTGCTCAGCTTCTTCCTACTTAGGGGCAAGTGCCGCTACTGTGAAGCAGCCATTCGCTGGCGGCACCCGGCGGTGGAACTCGCCACCGGCATCTGGTTCCTTCTGGGCGCGCTGCCGCTTTCGCAAGGCGTTTTCTGGACGGACGCAGCCTTCAGGCTCGTGATCCACCAGGCCGCCTTTTGCTCGCTCGGGTTCTTCCTGATCGGCCTTGCCGTGACTGACTGGCAGCACCAGCGTCTACCCAACGCCCTGGTTTTCCCAGGCATGGCGCTTGGATTTTTTCTTGTTTGCACCGACGCGATGTTTTTGGGAGAAAACGATTACAACCTGGTGCTGCAGCGCAAGATCAACCTGAATGCCGCAGGTTCCGGGCGAAGCACAGGCAACATTTTTCTGACGGGGCCGGAGCACCTGGTCTACGGGCGGCTACTGGCGGTGGTTTCGTGCTTCCTGCTGCTGTTTACGATCCGCGGAGTGTACCGGGCGGTCCGGAAACGTGACGGAATGGGGTTGGGAGACGCGAAACTGCTCGCTATGATCGCCAGTTTTGCAGGCTTCGCACCCGCGATGCTGTCGTTCTTCCTGGGCACGCTGTTTGCCTCGGTGTATGGTCTAGTACTGCTGGGGCGGCGTCGCGCGTCGGGGTTAACTCGCCTGCCCTTTGGCAGCTTTCTTGCTGTCGGTGGATTGCTGGCTGCCTTAACGGGCGAATCGCTGCTGAACTGGTATCTGCATCTTTTCTAATGAGAATGCCGTGCGTCCAGGATCGCTGCACGGCAAAATAGCCACAGGAATGTGCGGCCACTACAGCAAAGCCTCGCCTCTTCCCCGTGTGACATTCCCTTTGTCCCGGCGCCGTTCTAAAATCAGGACAGATCGCCAAAGGACTACATGAACTCGAGTCATCCTTATATCTGGAATTACCTGCCCCTCGCGTTGCAATTGCTGGTCGCGGTCGGCTTGGCAGGCGGCATGGTGGGTGCGTCCTTCTTTATCGGCAAGAAGCGCCAGAGCAAGGTCAAGGCCGGTGCCTACGAATGCGGCATGGAACCGATCGGCGACGCACGCGGACGCTTTTCCGTGCGTTTCTACATGGTTGCCATGCTCTTCATCCTGTTCGATGTGGAAGCAGTCTTCATGCTGCCCTGGGCGGTCATTTTCCGCCAGCTGCCTGCCCTGACCGGGTCACGCTTCTTTGGTTTCTGGGAGATGTTGGTGTACCTCGCATTCGTTGCGGTTGGACTGTTCTATGCGTGGAAAAAGGGTGTTCTGGACTGGGCAGATGACAAGGCGGACCTGTAATGGCTGACGCACTTCTTACTCTTGACGCTGTTCGCGAGTCCATGCCGGACAACGCAGCTCTCATGGCCTTGGGCGACATGCCGGTCAAAGCAAAATTTGACCGCGGCGAACTAACCATTACTGTGTCGCCCGGCGACATCGTTGCCGCGACAAGCGCCGTGCAGGCCGCTGGTTACAACTTTTTCGAAGACCTGACTGCAGTGGACTGGTACCCCAGCGAACCACGCTTTCAGATCAGCTACCACATTGTCAGCATGACAATGAAGCAGCGAGTTCGGCTTGCGGTCGTGCTGGAAGGTGACGATCCCTCGGTGGACTCCATCACATCAATCTGGCCTTCGTCCAACTTTTACGAGCGTGAAGTCTTCGACTTGTTCGGTATCCGCTTTATCGGGCATCCGAATCTGACGCGCATCATGATGCCGACCGACTGGAAAGGCCATCCGCTGCGCAAGGACTACCCGGTGGAAGGTTATCGGTAGATCGTACGTAAAAGCACAACAGGCGAAGACCAGCAGAATGCAACTGCAGTAAAGCCCGGGAGGGTTTGCAAATGTCCCCAGTAGCCGCACCAGACATGATCAACCCGGGCATCGACGACGTCATAGCCGACGCCGCGCGCCATGCCAAGGATCCATCGCGCGACCAGACCATGGTTCTGAACATGGGTCCGCAGCATCCGTCTACCCACGGCGTCTTGAGGCTTGTGCTGGAAATCGACGGCGAGACCGTCGTTTCCATGGCACCCGATATCGGGTACCTGCACACTGGCATCGAGAAGACTACCGAAGCCAAGTTCTACCAGCAGGTCGTTCCGCTCACCGACCGTATCGACTACCTTTCGCCGATGTGCAACAACCTGTGCTACTGCCTGGCCGTCGAGAAGCTACTGCAACTTGAAATTCCGGAACGCGCACAGACCATTCGAGTACTCCTGAATGAGCTGACTCGGCTGCAATCGCACCTGGTTTGGCTTGGAACGCACGCCATGGACATCGGCGCGCTTACCGTCTTTCTGTACTGCTTCCGTGAACGGGAAGAGTTGCTGCGCCTGTTTGAGGCCGTTTCCGGGCAGCGCATGATGACCAGCTACTTCCGCATTGGCGGTTTGTCGGTCGAGCCGCCGATCGATTGGTTTGCGCGTGTGCAGAAGTTCCTCAAGATAATGCCCAGCAAGATTGCGGAGTACGAGGGGCTGTTGACCGGTAATCCGATCTGGTACTCGCGCCTGAAGGGCGTTGGCTACCTGTCGCCGGAAGATGCGATTCGTTTGGGCGTCACGGGGCCACCCCTTCGGGCCTCGGGCGTGGACTGGGATCTGCGCCGCGATATGCCCTACTCCGGTTATGAGAAGTACCAGTTTAAGGTGCCGATCTCGCAGGATGGCGACGTCTGGGCGCGATACACCATCCGCATGGAAGAGATGTACGAGTCCGTAAAGATCGCGCAGCAGGCCCTGGACCGCATGCCGGAGGGCCGTATCGTTGCGGACGCGCCGAAGATCATTCTGCCGGACCGGGAACAGATGAAAACCCAGATGGAATCCTTGATCCATCACTTCAAGATCGTCACGGAAGGCTTTGGCGTTCCTGCAGGTGAAGTGTTTCAAACTGTGGAATCACCCCGTGGCGTGATGGGCTACTACGTCGTCAGTGATGGCACGGCCAAGCCGCTGCGCTGCCACATGCGCAATCCAAGCTACGCAACGCTGCAGGCGCTGGAAACCATGTGCAAGGGCAAGCTGCTAGGCGACGTGGTTGCCGTGATTGGCTCGATCGACATCGTTCTGGGCGAGATCGACCGATAGGAACAGCGTGCGAGCGCCAGTTCACCCTTACGGTGAGCTGGCGCTTTTCTGTTTCCGAATGCTAAGTTCGGAGACATTCTCCGCATGGCAACTGCCGTCCACATCCCGGTAGGACATCTTTGAAGAATCGACTCTGCACCGACTGCCTGAACCGCTGTAACGTCTTCAGCCACCTCGCCCCGTCACCCGGCATCAAAACCACCACAGAGGATTCTGCATGTCAGACGAAGCCAGTACCAAAGCCAATCTTGACCATCTGCTGGCGAGTAACAGTGCGCGAATTCAGGAGATGTTGGAGAGCCAGGTCAACGTAGAGACTACGCGCAGTCTGGTGCTCTGCTTCTCTTCACCAGAAGAAGATTGCGCTTTGGCAATCAACAAAGCGCTGTTTGCCAAGGGAACGCGCGTGCTCCAGCAGCCTGAGTGCAAGGCCGACGGTCGCTTCCACATTCGGGTGGGCGTCAAACGGAGCATCCGTGACGTGGTGCATGAAAGTTTCGTTGCTGACATGGTCCACACCGCGGCAGGTATGAACGGCAGCTACGACGGTTGGAGCCTGTTGACCGATGGTGCAGCCGAAGAGGCGCAGATGCACGTCGACACTCCAGACGTACAGCACTCACCGGCAGCAGTTGTACCGCAGGAAACGCGTTGACTCCTCAACTGCAGCAGGAACTTTGGACGTCATGGGCTTCCCTGCTGCGGTCCTATGCAGGAGTCCATGGTCTTGGCAAAGACCAGCACGCCGTGGTCGAAGTGTCAGAAGCGACCATCCTCGTCCGGTTCGGCCAGCGGACCCTTCACTTCACGCACGCGACCTGCACGTTAGCAGATGGCAGCAGCAAGCCTTTTGCGCTGACGGTAAACGGACGAGCACGTGTGGGTGACGACGAAGATGAGATGGACCTGTTCGCAGAACGGCTCGCATCGGAGATAATCAATGCGTGAGCACCGTTACGAACAGTATCTTCACGCCGGCCACCGCTGAGCGCTTCGATCGCCTCGTCACGCTTTACCCGGTGAAGCGCTCTGCGCTAGTCCCCATGTTGCTGTACGCGCAGGACGAGGTTGGTTACGTCTCGGATGCTGTGGTTGCGGAGATTGCTCAACGGCTAGACCTTCTCGAACTTGACGTTCGTGGGGTACTTTCCTACTACTCCATGCTGCGCACGGTTCCAGCGGGCAAGTTCAACATCCAGGTATGCACCAACATCTCGTGCATGCTTGTGGGTGGTTACGACATCCTGGATCACTGCAAAGCCAAGCTGGGGATCGGCCATAAGGAAGTGACCCGTGATGGACAGTTTTCCCTGGAAGAAGTTGAGTGTATCGGCGCCTGTTGCTGGGCGCCTGCTATGCAGGTGAATTACGACTTCCACGACAACCTGACCACCGCGAAGGTGGACACGATTTTGAACGACTATGCCGCCGGTCGCGGAGAGGATGTGAAGTAATGCCTACCCTGGTTTCACATCCTGACGAAGTCAAGGTCCTGTCCCGCCGTTTTGGCCAGGGAGCCGCACAGATCGACCGTTACATTGAGCTCGACGGCTACAAAGCCGTACAGAAAGCCATCGAAAGCGGCCCGGAGTGGGTCATCAACGAGATGAAGGCCAGCGGCCTTCGCGGTCGTGGCGGTGCCGGCTTCCCCACGGGTTTGAAGTGGTCCTTTGTCCCCAAGACCAGCGAAAAACCAAAGTACGTGCTGGTCAACGGGGATGAGTCAGAGCCCGGCACGTGCAAGGATCACGTGATCTTCCTGCACGATCCGCACGCCATCATCGAAGGCACCATGATTGCCGGCCTTGCGATCGGTGCAAAGATGGGCTTCATCTACCTACGGGGTGAGTACCGCTACCTGCTGAAGATCGTAGAGAAGGCCGTAGCTGACGCGTACGCCAAGGGCTATCTCGGCAAGAACATCTTCGGCAAGGAAGGCATTGACTTCGACATCGTGACGCAGACCGGAGCCGGTGCGTACGAGGTTGGTGAAGAGTCAGCCTTGATGGAATCGCTTGAGGGCAAGCGTGGCATCCCGCGTATTAAGCCTCCGTTCCCAGCAGTCGTTGGCCTGTACGGTGGACCGACCGTCATCAACAACGCTGAGACGATCGCGAGCGCGCCGCACATCCTGCTGATGGGTGGCGAGGCCTACGCAAAGATCGGCAGTGAGCGCAACGGCGGTACACGCCTGTTCGGCATCAGTGGCATGGTCGAACGTCCTGGCGTGTACGAATTGCCCATGGGCTACAGCCTCAAGAAGGCGATCTACGACGTTGCGGGCGGCGTAAAGGGCGGCCGCAAGCTGAAAGCAGTCGTTCCAGGTGGTTCTTCCTGCCCGGTGCTGACCGCCGACGAACTGGAAGTCGGGCTCGACTTCGACCAGATGGGCAAAGCAGGCACCATGCTTGGTTCGGGCGGCATTGTGGTGCTGGATGAAACCGTCAGCATGGTTGAGTTCGCTCTGCGCGTGATCAAGTTCTACCAGCACGAATCCTGCGGCTGGTGCATCCCTTGCCGCGAAGGGACGGACTGGCTAAAGAAGACGCTGACACGTTTCTACAATGGCGGTGGTAACGTCAAGGACATCAACAACATTCAATATCTTGCCGAGAACATGATGGGCCGCACGTTTTGTCCGCTGGGCGATGCCGCTGCCATGCCCACCTTGGCCTTTATCAAAAAGTTTCGCCACGAGTTTGAAGAGTACCTGGGCGGCGCGCGTACAGAGAAGAACTTCATCACAACGGAAGAACTCATCGGCGCGGCGCATTAGAGACGAAGTATTCACGGAGGCGTTTCGCCTCTGCAGCACCAAGGATCACAGATGCCAGACGTAACGCTTACCGTAGACGGACAAAAGATTACCGCCCCTGCAGGCACGCTGCTGATTGATGCCTGTAAGGCAAACGGTATTCAGATTCCGGCGTTCTGCTACTACCCGGGCTTGTCGCTGCAGGCCGCGTGCCGCATGTGCGTCGTGCGCATTGAGAAAATGCCGAAGCTGCAGACGGCATGCACCACGCCCGTGGCTGAAGGCATGGTCGTGCAGAGTGAGACTCCTGAGATTGCCCAGGCGCGTAAAGCTACGCTGCAGCTCCTACTCGGCAATCACCCGCTTGATTGCCCCGTGTGCGATGCCGGCGGACAATGCGAACTGCAGGACATGACCTTCAAGTACGGTGCGGCGGACAGCTTCTACACCGAGCCAAAGAATCACCGCGAAGAACAGCAGTGGTCGCCTACCGTTTACTTCGATCGCCCTCGCTGCATCCTTTGCTACCGCTGCGTTCGCATGTGCGGCGAGGGTATGGATGTGTTCGCGCTGGGTATTCAGAATCGCGGCTCGTCCGCGGTCATTGCGCCGAACATTCCAGCCTCGCAAAGCGAAGACGGTCAGCAGCACCTGGACTGCGAAGAATGCGGCATGTGCATCGACGTGTGTCCGGTCGGCGCACTAACCAGCGATACCTACCGCTACAAGACTCGCCCGTGGGAAATGAACCACATTGCGACCGTTTGCACGCATTGCGGCGATGGCTGCAAGACCACGCTGGGTGTTCGCGCAACCACTGATGGTTCCGAGATTGTGCGCGGTGACAACCGCGACAAAAGCGGCATCAATGGCGATTTCCTTTGCAACAAGGGTCGCTACGGTTTTGACTTTGCAAACTCCGCTGAGCGCATTACTCAACCCTTGCTGAAGCAGGCAGATGGCAGCTTTAAGCCCGTTTCGTGGGATGAGGCCTTGGCGTTTGCAGGCAGCCGCCTGCGCGAGATCCGCGACGCCCAGGGTGGAAGCAGCATTGGCGTAGTCGGCGGCAACCGTCTGACCAACGAGGAAGCATACCTGCTGCAGAAGTTTGCGCGCTCGGTGCTTGGAACCAACAATATCGATCATCACCGCACGGCAGACTACGTGACTTTTGCCGCAGCACTCAGCGTTCATCGCGATCGATTCGCATCGCAGCACGACAACGAAAAGGCGCCTGCCATCCTGTTGGTGGGCGGCGACCCGACCAATGAAGCTCCGCTTACCGCATGGAATCTGCGGTCAAATGTCCGCCTGAATCGCGCGCGCCTATACGTGGCGAACCACGCACCGATCAAGCTTCGCCGACAGGCGAAAGCCTTTCTGGAAGTAGCCCCGTATGGCTATGGCGCAGTGGCGAACTACCTGGCTGGCGACGAAGCGGCTGGGCCTTCCGCTGCCCAAGACAATGAAGGTCTCAGCTCGTTCCGCGATGCTTTGAAGACAGAGGAATCGCTCCTTATCCTCATAGGATCCGAACTGCGCGGAAACGATCTTCGCAAGCTGATCGAGTTCGGTCTTTCACTGCCCAACACCAAGTTCGCCCTGCTAAGCGACTATGTCAACGCGCACGGCGCGGCGGACATGGGGCTGTTGCCAGACATGCTGCCGGGTTACCAGCCGCTGCAGGGCTCGCATGATTTCGGAAACGAATATGGTGATCGTTTCTCAAATACGCCCGGCCTGGACATGGTGGGCATGTTCGATGCAGCACAGTCGGGTAACCTCCGCGCACTGTATGTAGTGAATGCAAATCCTGTAGCGCGCTACTCGGTCGACCCATCAGCACTTGCAAAGACTTTTGTCGTGGTGCATGACATGTTCCTGACGGAGACCGCACGTCTCGCGGACGTCATCTTTCCATCTGCCAATCTCTATGAAAAGTCTGGCTCCGTGACCAACAGCTATGGTGACCTGCAACTCGTAAAAAAGGCCTCCGATCGGGCTGGCGTTCGTACCGACCTTGAGTTGATCGTCCGTGTAGCCGACAAGGTGGGCGCTGACATTCGCAAACTGGTGCCCTTTGGCAAACAGAGCCAGGCAAATGGTATTCGCGCAGATCTGGGCCAAACCCGTGGTGCTCAGTCCGGTGAAGCAGATCGGCATGCCGTTTGGCTAACTTCTCACAACCTCGAGATCAAGTTGTCACCATTCGATCCGTTTGCCGTGCTGGACGAGATCCAGCGGCTGGTTCCTGGGTACGATCTGCTGCGTCTGCAGCTGCTCAGTGGAAATGATCAGCACCTCGCCCCCGCCGCGCCCGCCGATCTTGTTCAGATTGAAGGTGTACGTCGTGACCTGGTGTTGCCTGCCGATGACAACCTGTTTACTTCCGGTACCCTGGGCCGCTACTCGCCTAAACTGATGGAATTGGCAGACAAGTACAGCCACGAACCTGCCGGCATTCCGGCCGACTGATCGCTTAAGAGAACAGGACAAGAACGCCGCGATGCATCTCTCAAACTTTCAGATATTTTTCGCACTGACTCTCCTCAAGATCGTGGTGGTGCTGGTCATCACACTGACTTCAGTCGCTTACACGGTGCTGCTTGAGCGGAAGCTGCTCGGCCTCATCCAAAATCGCTGGGGCCCCAGCCGCGTCGGACCCTTCGGTCTTTTGCAGCCTCTGGTAGATGGCGCGAAGCTCTTCCTGAAGGAAGACTTAATGCCACTTGCCGTCGAGCGCCCACTCTTTGTCATCGCGCCCGTTATCGCCCTTTCGTGTGCCCTCGTCTCCATCGCCGTGGTGCCGTTCGGTGGGCTGTTTACATACCGAGGAGTGAGCCTGTTTGAAATCTCCGACATCAACATCGGCCTGTTGGTAGTACTTGGAGTTACGTCAATCGGCGTATATGGCATTGCCCTGTCGGGCTGGTCTTCGAACAACAAGTATTCCCTGCTTGGTTCCCTCCGAGCCTCAGCGCAGGTCATCTCGTACGAGCTTGCACTTGGCCTGTCACTGGTCGGCGTGGTGCTGCGAGCAGGATCGCTCCGCATGCGCGATATCGTCGGATCCCAGGCACATCACGGCTTGTTGAGCTGGAACATCTGGCCGCAGTTCTTTGGCTTCTTTATTTACCTGATGGCAGCTTATGCCGAAACTAATCGAGCCCCGTTCGATCTCCCTGAGGCCGAATCGGAATTAGTCGCTGGTTACCACACAGAGTACTCATCCATGAAGTTCGCAATGTTCTTCATGGCCGAGTACGCGAACATGATTACGGTGTCATGCGTAGCGACTTTGTTGTTCTTTGGTGGCGCAAGTTCACCACTCGGCAACTTGCTGCCAGCTACCTTTGGTGGCCGCTTTCTCGCGCCGCTCTTCCCAATCCTGTGGTTTATCGCGAAAATCTTTGCTTTTCTGTTCCTGTACATCTGGGTGCGTTCCACGCTGCCGCGCTTCCGCTACGACCAGCTGATGAGCTTCGGTTGGAAGTGGTTGCTGCCCATGGCGATGATCAATATCCTGCTCACAAGCCTCGTGCTCGCCTTTCACGGCTGATGCGTCACCGAGCGTTTACAATCGTATGCACCGCCCGGAAATACAGCAAAGGTAAGGAAACTGCACGACCATGCAACTAGCGCTCTTCATTATCTTCGCGGTGCTTTGCGTGCTGGGCGCGCTGAACCTGCTGCTGCAGCGATCCCCGATCAATTCTGCCCTGTCGCTGGTGGTGGTCATGTTGTCGCTCGCCGTCATCTATTGGACGTTAGGTGCTGAGTTTCTTGCGGCAGCGCAGGTCATTGTGTACTCCGGTGCCATCATGGTCCTGTTCACCTTTGTCATCATGCTTCTGAATGCAGGCGAAGAAGTGCGCACCCGTGGATCGAGGGTCGCGTACATCGTCGGCATTCCAGGCGTGGTGTGCATTGCGGCAGTGCTTTCCTACACGTTCCTGCACGAACATTCGCTGGGATATGCCACATTGGGTGGTCGCCTGAACAACGGCGTGTCGAACATGACCGAGATCAGCAGGGTACTCTTCACTGATCTTCTGCTGCCCTTCGAGGTGACATCGATCCTGATCCTTGTTGCCATTCTCGGCGCGGTTGTTCTGGCTCGGAAGGATTCTTAATCATGGTGCCTATCTCTTACTACCTGGTGCTGGCTGCGATCCTCTTCTCGATAGGTATTGGCGCCTTTCTCATCAAGCGCAACATCATTACCGTCTTCATGTCGATCGAGTTGATGCTGAACGCAGTGAACCTGACGTTTGTAGCTTTTTCGCATGTGCACAGGGCGGTACAGGGTCAGATTTTTGTCTTCTTCGTGATGGTGGTGGCAGCAGCAGAGGCAGCCGTCGGACTGGCTATCATCATCGCGATTTTCCGCACCCGCCAAACTCTGGACGTGGACAGCATGAACCTGATGAAGAACTAAGCGGAGACTGAGTTTCGTATGAACGTCGAACACACACTCTGGCTTATCCCGCTGTTCCCTTTTGCAGGATTTGTACTGAACGGGACACTAGGTAGACGCCTGCCGCGGAACGCAGTCGCTGCTATTGCGCTGCTGTTTACGCTCCTGCCTGCGCTTTGGGTCGCGAGACTCTGGCAATTCATGCTGTCGCATGATGTTCTGCAGGTCACAGCGAACTCACGCCCCTGGATTGAGACCTCCAGCTTTGTCGTTAGATTTGCGTTTACAGTCGATCACCTCACGCTCATCATGCTTAGCGTCATCACTGGTGTCGGCTTCCTCATTCATCTGTACTCCATTGGCTACATGGCGCACGAGGATGGTTACTGGCGCTTTTTCGCCTACCTGAATCTGTTCATGTTCTTCATGCTCGTGCTGGTATTGGCGGAAAGTTTTCTTCTCCTGTTTGTGGGCTGGGAGGGCGTCGGTCTGGCTTCGTACCTGCTGATTGGCTTCTACTGGAAGAAGCCTGCCGCGAACAACGCTGGGCGCAAGGCATTCGTCGTGAACCGAGTGGGTGACTTCGGCTTCCTGCTGGCAATGTTTCTGCTCATCAATCATTTCGGCACGCTGGACTTCGGGCAGGTGTTCTCCGCAATCAATCATCAACCTGACTTGCACGGCGGCTTCTTAACTGCCATTGCGCTGCTGTTGGTGGTGGGCGCGGCTGGCAAGTCTGCGCAGATTCCGTTATATGTATGGCTTCCTGATGCAATGGAAGGTCCGACACCCGTCTCGGCGCTGATCCATGCGGCGACCATGGTCACTGCAGGGGTCTACCTGGTGGCGCGTTCACACGCACTATTTGATCGGTCGCCGTTCGCTCTGGGTGTGATTGCCATCATCGGGGCTGTCACTGCTATCTTCGCCGCCAGCATCGGCATGGTGCAGCACGACATCAAGCGCGTGCTCGCCTATTCCACCATTTCGCAGCTTGGCTATATGTTTCTGGGCTGCGGTGTAGCGGCATATTCCGCAGCGGTCTTCCATCTCATGACCCACGCCTTCTTCAAGGCGCTGCTGTTTCTCGCTGCAGGTTCGGTGATCCATGCACTTTCAGGCGAACAGGACATGCGTGTTATGGGTGGTCTTCGAAAGCGCATTCCCGTAACTTTCTGGACCATGAGCGCGGGCGTTTTTGCAATCGCGGGTATACCGCCACTTGCAGGGTTCTTTTCGAAGGACGAGATTCTCTACCGCACATTCGCTTCTCCAAATCATCTTGGCATTGTCTTGTGGGCTGTGGGTCTGCTTACCGCAGGTATGACCTCGTTCTATATGTTTCGCCTCTGGTTTAAGACCTTCTTCGGCGTTGAGCGCTTCGACGAGCATCACCTGGGCGAAGTGCACCAAGGCGAAGAGGAGCATGATGAGGGCCAGGCACACGCACACGGCCTGCATGAGTCTCCTCGAGTGATGCTCGTGCCGTTGATCGTTCTAGCTGTGCTCTCCGTTGTTGGCGGGTGGTTCGGGATACCGCAGGCATTAGCTGGCTCCAACCTGTTCGAGCACTTTCTGGATCCGGTATTTGCCGTCTCTGCAGTCCACGAGAATGTAGTGAACGCGGATCAGGTGTCACATACCCTTGAGCTTGGCCTGGCTGCCGTGTCTGTGCTTACCGCCGTCGCAGGCTTCTTCATCGCCTATGTCTTTTACTTCAAGCGGCCGGGAACTCTTGGCGCACGCGCTGCAAACAGCGGGCTCTACCGGCTTGTGTCTGCCCGGTACTACGTTGACGAGATGTACCATGCCGTCATTGTTCAGCCCGTCTTGACGTTCTCTCAGTTCGTGCTGATGGGGCTTGTCGACTCTGGTTTGGTGAATGGCACGGGTTCGTTCGCCGCCTTCCTGACACAATCTGCCGGCGACCGCACGCGACGCATGCAATCTGGAAACATTCGCTCCTACGCTGGTTGGTTGGCTGGTGGAGCTGCCGCCGTCATTCTGCTGATGACCTATACCTCACTCGCAAGGCATTCGACACTCGTTCGGCATCTGCCTGTCAACATTTTTGAGCAACGGTAGGACGCCATGAACCAATTGAACGGCATCATTCTTTCGCTGATCCTGCTCACTCCCCTGGTGGGAGCGCTGATGCTGGCGCTTCTGCCGGACAGGGGTCGAGTGCAGCAGTGGACTGCTCTCGTCGTAACTTGCATCACCTTCGGTTTGACGCTGCACCTGCCTGCGCACTTTCACTCTGCACAGGTATTGAGTAGCGCGCTGAACTGTACACCGGGCATGTCGTGCGGCAGCGTTCCAAGCTTTGCCTTTGAACAGAGCCGGATCTGGATCCCTGCGCCACTCATCCGCTACCACGTAGGCGTGGATGCACTTTCAATGTGGTTGATCGTGCTGTCAGGTCTGCTTGCTCCCCTAGGCGTACTGGCATCGTGGAACGCAATTAGCTCGCGTAGGAAGCTGTTTTATACGCTTTTCCTGCTGCAGCAGGTCGCGATGCTGGGCGTGTTCGCATCGCTCGATCTTTTCCTGTACTACGCGTTCTGGGAACTGGCACTGGTTCCAATGACCATTCTGATCGCTACGTTCGGGCGTACGGAAAACCGTGGCCGAGCCGCAATCAAGTACTTCCTGTATGCGTTCATACCTTCAGCGCTGCTTCTCGTAGCCATCATCTGGGTATATGCGGCCACCGGTACATTCCAGGTGCCGCAGTTGATGACGCTTGCGGCTGCGCATGGAATCCATGGATCATCCATAGCCATGTGGCTTGCATCACTAGCCTTCCTGTTTGCCTTCGCTGTCAAGGTACCTGTGTTCCCGCTTCATGGATGGCTGTCGGATGCGATCAGCGAGGCTCCTACAGCAGCCGTCATGGTGCTGGCTGGAAAGCTGGGCCTTTACTCGATCCTTCGATTCTCCTTCGGCATTTTCCCGGAACAATCCCATCGAGTTGCACCCTTGTTCATCATTCTCGGTGCCATCGGCATTGTGTATGGTGCTTGCACGGCCCTTGTGCAGGATGACCTGAAGCGCCTGGCCGCGTATTCCACATTGGGGCATCTTTCGTTTTGCACACTTGGCATCTTTAGCTTCACGGTGAATGGCCTGGACGGTGGCATGTACCAGATCCTGAACCACGGCATTTCGGGTGGCGCCCTGTTTCTGCTAATCGGCTTCTTGTACGAGCGCTATGGAACGTACGACATGCGCCAGCTTGGCGGCATTGCAGGTAAGCTGCCGTGGATGGTCACGTTGTTTGTCATTACCGCCCTTTCGAATGTGGGTCTACCCATGTTGAACAGCTTTGTTGGCGAGTTCCTGATCCTGTCCGGCACGGCGCAAACTGCATTCTCCAGGCACCCGATGCTGTGGGCTACTGTGGGAACAAGCGGCGTCATATTTTCAGCGGGTTACCTGCTCACCATGATCCAGCGCGTCTTCTATGCTGACCTTGGACCGACGCCCACTCGGCAGAGCGGATGGGATCTCACTCCTCGCGAACACCTTGCAATGTGGCCTCTGGTAGCGCTCTTTCTCTTCATGGGGGTGGGCTCGCCTTACTTCACAAGAAACCTGGATGTACTCGGGACACACTACGCCGTCAGCCAGCACGTTGCTGCACGCAGCGCCATTGCTGAAAACCGGGTGATTGCAGCCAAGAGCAAAACGCCAGAAACTTCGCTGAGATCGGTCATCAACAATCAAAGCACAGGAGAGGTTCGCTAGATGATGGACACCGTCTCCAATAACTTACTCGCTTTGTTGCCCGAGTACGTGCTCACGGTGGTGGGCGTCCTCATCATGCTGCTTGAGCCTGTGCTGCCGGCAAACCGCCCTCGTCGTTCACTGGGCTGGCTGGCCATTGCTGGCCTCGCTGCCTCGACTGGACTGAGCCTTTGGCAGTTACACCTCGGCATCATGACGGCGTTCAGCAACTCAGTACGCGTGGATAGCTACTCCGTATTTTTCCAGGTACTGATTGGCATCATTGGTGTGGCCACTCTGCTAAGTTCTTTGAACTTCTTTGGTGAAGGGCATTCTTACGCCGGCGAGTATTACGCCCTGGTTTGCTTTGGCACGGTAGGCATGATGCTGATGTGTTGCTCGACAGAGCTGCTGATGGTGTTTGTAGGCCTTGAGATCTCATCCATTGCGACCTACATCATGGCTGGGTTTCGAAAGGGGCAAGCCACTTCGGC
>JBPBPZ010000311.1:0-15861 GCA_050954525.1 Janthinobacterium lividum | reverse complement strand
CCGGCAGAGGTGGATACGTTGCTAGCCGACCTGCGGAGTCGCGGCGAGCGCATCGACTACTTCCTTTGGGACCTGTACGCACGCGTTTCGCAGTGGTATGACGCTGACCCCGCTTTCAAGGAGCAGCGCAGGTCGATCCGCCTGCAGACGCTGCACGACCTGGAACAGGGCGGAAACGATACCGCCCGCATCGCGGATCTGCTGGCTACCGCTGTGCTCGAACGCCATCTCCAGACCATGGAGCGGCTCGGCATCGAGTATGAGTTTCTGCCCCGCGAAAGTGAGATTTTGCATGGGC
Organism: Janthinobacterium lividum; assembly: GCA_050954525.1. Classification (GTDB taxonomy): domain Bacteria; phylum Acidobacteriota; class Terriglobia; order Terriglobales; family Acidobacteriaceae; genus Terriglobus. The sequence goes on along the minus strand of JBPBPZ010000311.1, from coordinate 15,563 downwards.
ACTTCTGGGACGCAGCACGCACCCTGATGATCGAGCGCGGTGTGCTGTACGAAGAAACCGCCGGCAAGAACAAGGGTTGCTGGGTGATGCGGCGGCCTGGCGCCGAAGCGGCCACCGACGGTCCCGATGAGGACGCCAAGATCATCGTGCGTTCCAACGGCACAGTAACCTACGTGGGCAAAGACATTGCCTATCACCTGTGGAAGTTTGGCCTGCTGCCCGGCCGCGATTTCGGCTACCGCATCTTTCACCAGTACCCGACCCATGCGTGCTGGATCTCAACGATGGACGGCGTGGTCGAGCACCCGGACTTCGGACGCGCTGCTGCCATTTACAACGTCATTGATTCGCGGCAGAACGATCCGCAGGCGAATGTTGTGGAGTCTTTGCGCGCCATGGGCTACACGGCTGCTGCGGATAGCTATACCCACATCAATTACGCCATGGTGGCGCTGACACCGCGCTGCGCGGTCGACCTGGGTTACACCGTCAGCGACGAAGACATGCAGCGACCCTTTCTTGAGGTGAGCGGTCGCAAGGGCTTCGGGGTCAAGGCCGACGACCTGCTGGATCGCTTGATTGCGGCAGCACGCGTGAAGGTAGACGCACGGCCGACCGAGGATACTGAGGCACAGCGGCAGCTTACCGCCGAGCAGATCGCCGTGGGTGCGCTGCGTTACTTCATGCTGAAATTCACGCGCAACACGGTCATCGCCTTTGATTTCCAGGAAGCGCTTTCCTTTGAGGGTGAAACGGGACCCTATGTGCAGTACTCGGCTGTTCGCGCAGCCAACATCCTGCGCAAGGCCGGTGTAGCTCCGGCCGATGCCATTCTTGCGCTTGGTGGGCAGACATTCGCAGCGTATCTGGAGGGTCCTGATGGCGACAACATCTGGGCCATGTGGCTTGCTCTTTCACGCGTGACCACTGTGCTGGAGCAGGCAATTGCGGCGGCAGAACCCGCCATTGTGGCGCGGTATGCTTTCCAGTTGGCGCAGGAGTTCAGCAACTTTTATCACCGCAATCATGTGTTGAATGAGGTAGATGCGGGTCGCAAGAGTTTGTTGCTGGCAACCGCGGCCGTTGCTCTACGGGAGCTGGAGCGGGTCCTGGGATGGCTCGGCATTCAGGTTCCAGAGTCCATGTAAGCAGCTAAAGTCAGGTGTGGTTTGTCAGTGTTTACACACAAGGCAAGGGCTGAAGAACGCGCGCAAGAACCTTGAGCAGATCTGCCGGATGCACCGGTTTGGTGATCGTTTCTACGACGGACAGATGGCGTAGTTCGTCTAGGTCTTCCGAGGCCGCGCCGTTCACAAACAGAATCGCAGGAACGTGCAGGTTTTGCGCTGCCATGGTTCTTAACAGGGTCATACCGTCCATGACCGGCATTTGTTTGTCGGTCAGGATGAGGTGGACGGTCTCGTGTCGCAGCACATCGAGCGCCTCTGCACCGTTGCTCGCAACATGAACCGTCGCGCCTTCCCTTTGGAGCAGCAGGCGAAAGGTAAGGCGAAGAACCGGCTCGTCATCTACGACCAGAATGCTTGCTTGCGGAAATATCACGCGGCCAGGATCCGGACCCATTCGACAATCGAGCGGACCGCGACCCCTGACGGGCCCTTTGCGATGTAGCTGCGCGCATCGTCGATCCAGGCCTGGCCTGCGATATCCAGGTGCACCCAGGGTGTGTCGCCTGCGAATTCCTTCAGAAACATGGCAGCCGTGCTGGCGCCGCCGCCCCGATCCATACCCGTGTTCATAATGTCGGCAATGCTGCTCTTGATTAGTTCCCGATACTCCGGAGTGCATGGCAGCCGCCAAAAGTGCTCGCCGGCGGTGCGTGACGCTTCCAAGAAGTGAGTGCATGTGTCTTCGTCGTTCGAGAACAGGCCAGAGTTCAGCCTGCCCAGAGCAACGATGCAGGCACCCGTCAGCGTTGCAGCATCGATCAGGTGGGTGGCACCAAGTGTCTTTGCGTAATGCAGGCCGTCCGCCAGCACCAGTCGACCCTCGGCGTCCGTATTCATGACCTCGATCGTCGTTCCGGACATGGCGGTAAGTACATCACCTGGCTTGTAGGCGGTCCCGCTCGGCATGTTTTCTGCCGAGCAAATAATTCCAATCACGCGTACTGCGGGTTTTAACGCTGCAATGGCCTGCATGGCACCGATCATGGCTCCCGCGCCAGCCATGTCGTATTTCATCTTCTCCATGCCATCAGCACCCTTGATGGAGATACCGCCGGTGTCGAACGTGATGCCTTTGCCTACCAGGGCGACAACCGGTGCATCTGGCGCGGGCGCTGTCTCCGGTTGGTAGTGCATGACGATCAGTGCGGGTGGTTCCGCCGAACCCTGCGCCACGGCTAGAAAAGCTCCCATTCCCAACTCTTTCAGCTTTTCTGTGCTGTACACCTCGCATTGCAGACTAGCCGTGTCGCACATGGCAGCCGTGCGCCGCGCTAGTTCTGTGGGCGTCAGGATATTGCCAGGCTCGTTTACGAGTGTGCGGGTAAAGTTCTGAGCGGCAGCGATGATTTCGCCTTCGGCGAAGCCAGCGCGAATTTCGTCCTGGGTCACCTTTTCCTGCGAAGGTGCAAGAACCGAAATCTTTGCCATGGTTCGATCTTTGCGGTCGCTGCGATAGGTGTCGGGATCGTAGTCCGCGAGAATGGCACCCTCTACCAGAGCTCTGGACAGGGGCACGCAGCCCAAGGTTTCCAAGTGTTCGTCCGAGAGCGCCCGGTCTTCGGGAAAGTGCATGGCAATGGTTCGGAGAGATCGCGTCCGTGCGAATCGAACTGCAGTTCCTGACGCTTTGCGCAGTTCCGCTGCGGAAAGCTTTCCGACCTTGCCCACGCCCACCACCAGCAGGCGTTCGGCTCGAATTCCCACGGGCCGATGCAGCAGCAACGTCTCACCACATTCGCCCTTGAACTCACCGGAGGTAAGAACGTCCCCAAGTGCATCGCCAAGGGCGTCCGAGGTGGTCAGCAGAACGGGTAGCGGGGTTGCATCCGGGCCGCTCGCGATGTCGACCGCAAATACGGCAAGCAGGGGACTCGCAAACACTGCAGCATCGTCGAAGAGGAGTTCCGTGTTCATGGAGTTTCAGTGTAGCGTCAGCTTCGTGGTCAGGCGCGTTGACTGCGTGCAATCGCAGCGCGCGTTTCCTTGTCGGCTTCCCGTTTACGCTCGGTCTCGCGCTTGTCCCAGTCCTGCTTGCCTTTGGCGAGGGCAAGTTCGCACTTTACGCGCCCATTTCGGAAATAGAGACGCGTCGGGATCAGCGTGAAACCCTTTTCGCGTGTCTTGGCCGTCAGCCTGCGCAGCTCTTCCTTGTGCAACAACAGCTTGCGGGTCCGGGTCTCCTCATGGTTCATCATGTTTCCGTGGGAGAAAGCACCAATGTGCGCGTTCAGCAGGAATGCTTCGCCGTCTTTCACCAGGCCGTAAGCGTCTTTCAGGTTTGCCTTGCCCTCGCGGATGCTTTTAACCTCAGTTCCACGCAGGGCCACACCCGCTTCAAAGCGATCGGTAAGAAAGTAGTTGTGTGAGGCTGAGCGGTTAAAGGCGGCATCGCGACCGCCCATGGCCACGGGATCGCGCTCCACGGGCTTGCGCGAGGGGTTTTGCTGGGTCGGAGTGGATGCTTGTGCCATATCGGTTCTGATGCGGAGACTTCGCCTGCGGACGCGCCGCAGACTCACCCTGAACCCGATGGTAAACTCAGACCACAAAATCAGGCATCCTGAGCCCTCCAAATGCCGGATGTCATGTGTGAGCATCCAAGGCTCGCACACGTCCAATGGAGGCAGGAGTACCTGAGAGGCGGATGCAGAAGTTGAAGATTGAAACCCTGGCAGAAAAGCCGGATCGCTTGTTTGTCCGTGCTTTGCTGCGCCGAGGACCGGTCGCCGTATTGCTGTTCGGCGTTGCCGCCAGCCTGGTCACAGATGCAGCCTATCCCCAGTCTGCTGCCACGTGGAGCAAGCGCGGAGCCGACGCCGAAGTGCGCGAAGATTACGACGCCGCGTTTGAAGCGTACCGCCAGGCGCACCTGCTGAAGCCTAACGATCTTCGTTATAAGACACACTTCGAGCGAGCGCGATTCTCAGCTGCTGCCGCCCATGTCGACCGTGGCCGCGTTCTGCGGCAAAGCGGCGACACCAACGGCGCTTTGACAGAATTTGAGCGGGCGCTCGCCATTGACGGCAGCAACCAGGCGGCGCAGCAGGAAATTACTGTCACAGAGCGCCTGTTGCGGACCACTCCAGGCAGCAGCCTAGACCTGCCGGTACCGGTTGGTCCGTCGCCGGAAATTGCTTCCATTGCCGAGCCGCTGAAGCTCAAGCCGGTCTCAAGCGACCCCATCACGCTGCACATGGTGGAAGACACGAAGATTATTTACCAGGCTATTGGCAAGGCTGCCGGTCTGAATGTGATCTTCGACCCGGACTACACCTCGCGTCGCATCCAGATGGATGTGACCAACGTGTCGCTTGACGCGGCCTTGCGTATCCTGGGCACGCAGGCCGGTACGTTCTACAAGCCGGTTACTGATAACACCATCTTCGTGGCGCAGAACAACCAGCAGAAACGCCAGCAGTTGGACAATGTGGCCGTGCAGACGTTCTACCTGTCGAATGCCGCCACGCAGGCCGACCAGAACGAGTTGCTGACCGCGCTGCGCAACGTGCTGAGCCAAGACACCAAGATCTTCCTTGTGCCCAGCCAGAACGCGATTGTCATGCGTTCCACGCCGGACCAGTTGCTGCTGACACAGGAACTGCTGAATAACCTGGATCGGCCACACAGCGAAGTGGTGGTTGACGTTGCGGTGCTGGAAGTCAATCGTGACAAGACGCGAAACCTTGGCATTACCCTGCCGCAAAGCTTCAGCGTTACCCCCCAGATAGCGAACTCTACGACCACCACGACAACTGGCACCACAACGACGACTGGCACAACGACCACCGGTACCGCGACCTCACTCACTCTCAACTCGCTGCGGAACCTTACTGGCGCAAACTTCGCCATTTCGCTAGGTACGGCCTCGGTAGCGGCCCTGCTCAGCGACAGCGACACGCGCATCCTGCAGAACCCACGGATTCGGGCCACCGACGGTCAGCGCGCCCAGCTGAAAATTGGTCAGCGAATCCCGGTCGCCACCGGCTCTTACTCGTCCGGTGCATCTACGGCAATCGTTAGTTCGCTGGTCAACACGCAGTTCACCTACCTCGACATTGGTGTGAACATCGACATCACGCCCACGGTGCACGCAGACCGCGAGATCACGCTGAAGATGACCATCGAAATCTCCAATCAAGCGAGCACGGTAAACATCTCTGGTGTGAACGAGCCTGTGATCGGGCAGCGCCGGGTTGAGCAGGTCATCCAGTTGAAGGAAGGCGAGCCAAGCATTCTGGCGGGCATCCTGACCCGGCAGGAGAGCAACGCCCTTTCCGGAACGCCAGGCCTGTCAGACATACCATTTTTGAAGCGTTTGTTCAGCACGGTGAACCGAGAGAAGACGCAGGACGAAGTCGTATTTCTTCTGATTCCTCACATTGTCCGTGAGCCGCTGGTGACGCGTATGAACACGCGGGCCATCGACACAGGCACGGGCCAGTCCATCGAGTTGCGTCGCGAAGCCACGCCGGACGCGCAGCCTGCCGCCGACACCTCTGCAACAATTACAACGGGAGCGTTCCAGCAGCAGCGTGCCGCATCGGGCCCGCCGCTCACAGCAGCCCAGGCAGCATCGGCCATGATCGGGCAGGTGGGCAACGAAAACACCGCCGCAGCCCAGCGCGCGCAGAGTGCGCTGAACAACCCCACTGCGGCGATGCTCACACCATCCGGTGTGCCACCTTCGCCTGGCGGCTCTCCCGTGACCTTCAGTGTGACACCTGCATCCGGGTCGCAGAACGTCGGCAGCACCTTCCAAATGGCCGTGGTCGCCTCGGGCGCAAAGGATTTGTACGCCGTACCCGTACAGGTGCAGTTCAACCCGGCTCTGCTGTCTCTGGTCAATGTCGATTCCGGTGAGTTCCTGGGGCGCGATGGACAAGCTGTGGCAGTAGTTCACCGAGATGAGGGTAATGGGCTTGTGACGATTTCTGTTTCGCGCCCTCCTGCGGTGCGCGGTGTTGACGGACAGGGGCCGGTGTGTGTGCTCACGTTCAAGGCAAACTCGGCTGGCGATGCCGTGGTATCGCTGTCGAAGGTGGGTGCAAAGGACAGCGCTCAAACCAACATGCCGGCGGTCGGCTCGCAAGCAACCGTACACATCAAGTAGGCTGCCATGGTGTTTCAAGCTGAATTGCTTGCTCGGCAGCACCCCGGTAGGCGCGGTTGCATGCGCCGCGATGCCGGCGTGACGCTGGTCGAGCTGATTGTGGTGGTCAGCATCATTGCGATTCTGGCGACGGCCGCGGTGCCGGTGACACGCTGGCAGATCAAGCGCACGAAAGAGCGCGATCTGCGGGCCGCCTTGTGGTCGATGCGCGATGCTATCGACCATTACAAAGACGCCGTGGACCGGGGCGCGGGCATCCAGACAAAGATGGACAGCTTTGGCTACCCACCGGACCTGGAAACGCTGGTAGATGGCGTCGACGTGCAGACAAAGAAGGTGAAGTTTCTGCGTAAGATTCCGAAGGACCCCATGACCGGGCAAACGGAGTGGCAACTGCGGTCCATGCAGGATGACGCCGATGCGACCAGTTGGGGCGGCCAGAACGTCTTCGATGTACACAGCAAAAGCCAGGGCACCGCGCTGGATGGGACGAAGTACTCCGAATGGTAAGGAACAAGTCCAACTCGGCTCAGGAATCCGGCTTCACTTTGTTGGAGCTGATCGTCGTCATGCTCATCATCGGCGTGCTGGCGGCCATGGCGGTGCCTGCCTTCACGCATCACTTGAAGGTTGCGCGCGAAGCTGTGCTGAAGGAAGACCTGCACACGCTGCGGCAGGCAATCGATTCCTTCACCGTGGACAAGCAGAAAGCGCCGCAGTCGTTGGATGAGCTTGTGTCTTCCGGCTACCTGAAAGCCATGCCGCTCGATCCCATGACGCACCGTACGGATACCTGGATCGGTGATCGCACCGACGCTTACCAGAATGTCGATGAGACTGCGACGGGGATTAACGACGTGCACAGTGGATCCCAGGCACTGTCGACCGAGGGCACGATTTATGGCTCCTGGTAACTGTCCGTCCCGCTTGGCCAGGTAGCTTTGGAGACGTTGCAGACACGCACGCTGCAGATCTTTACGGCACTGAGCGCATTGCGGCAAAGCTGGGCAGGCACGCTCCTGTTGGGTGTTGGTTTGGATGAAGCAGGCCGCGCCCTGGCGCTGGCAATCATTGCGCTTGGCGGCGCTGGACTGTTTCTGGAGTCGGACACCGCACTACTTCGCACAGCACAACGTACAGGTTCCTGCACCTTTTGCGTGTCCACCCTGGAAGAGGCAATCCGCGCCCTGAAGAACGAGGTACGGCAGAGGCGGGCCATCACGATTGCTCTCGGTGGTGACACAGTTGCTTGGCTGCAGGAGACGGTGCAGCGTGGTCTGCAGCCACAGGCTTTCGCTTTCGCACGACCTTGGAACGACGTGGAAAGCGCTACCTGCAAGGTGCTGGAGAGCCGCGGTGCATGCCCGCTGAAAGGCCTAGGGCTCAGCGTTCCAGCAAGTGGGTACGATCTGGATGCGAGCCTGTCTCGAACACTGACGTCTGGCTGGAGCATTGCACTGGACCAGGCCGGAAGTATGTCTCATCGCCGTGAGCGAGATCGCCTTCTACTGGAACATGCCGAGGCCTCAATAGAGGAGGACGCCCGGGCCACCGTTTCTGCCCGATGGCTGCGCGCGGCTCCCTCGTTGTTTCCACGTGCGCTGGATCGCGCCTGCCTGGTCGACAAAGCGAAGAGCTAACGGATAACCGGCAGGCCGGCCTCGCGGACGGCATCTAGCCGCGCCCAGAGCTCCTTCATGCCGCGGCCGTTCTTACCGAGTTTTGCAGCGCACGCGATGATGTCGGTGATGCCGTGTTCTGCTTTCAAGGCGTTGATCGATTTTGCCAGCGTATTGTTCGACAGCCGGTCGCTTTTGGTGCCGATGACCACGTAGGGCTGACGGTGCAGTTGCATGTACTGGATCAGCTGGTGATCGCTCTCCTGCGGTGGAATGTTGGTGTCCACCAGGCAGCACGAAAGCGCAAGCTGCGGACGCTCGGAAAGGTACGGGTCCACAAAGCCGGACCACTCCGCAGAGATTGATTTCGAGATTTTCGCGTAGCCATACCCGGGCAGGTCGGCAAGGACCAGCGCCGGCAAGGGGCGCATCTGGCCCGATGGGGGAACCTCATGCAGGCCAAAGAAGTTAATGGACCGGGTTCGCCCTGGCGTGGAGGATACCCTGGCCTGGCCTTCGCCCAGCAGGGCGTTGATCAGGCTCGACTTGCCGACATTGGAGCGGCCCAGAAAAGCCACTTCCGGGGAGTCGCCGGTACGGGCGGCCGTGGGAAAGTGTTCAGGCGCAAAGGCAGATAGAAGAAATTGCGCACGAAGCCGCATACCCCAGTGTAACGGTCGCGGCGGGTTCCAGCGCAGACACCTGAAGCTGCTAGGGCAGAGCGCGGTAAACTGCTCCGCATGATCCCCTCACTGCGCGCAGACTTCAATGGGCGCTTCTCTGATGAAAAGTACGCGCAGTTGCGGCGCAATCTGGAGACGCTCACCCGGTCTGCCATCAACCTGCGCGTGGCAGAAACCCCGGTTTTCCTGCCAGCTTCGCTGGTGCAGGACATGGCCGATGCAGGCGCGGCGATGACGCACCAGCTTGTGAACGATGTGGCGTACCTGCAACAGGCAGAGCAAACGATCCCAGAGGCCTACCGGGTTGCTGGCGGGGACGCACACCCCAACTTCATGACGGCAGACTTTGGCCTGGTTCGAGAGCCGGATGGTTCACTTGTGCCGCGACTGGTGGAACTGCAGGCCTTTCCATCGGTTTATGGCTACCAGGCCGTGCTGGCAGAGGAGTATCGCCAGTGCTTCGGTCTGGACGGCGCCTTGCAGCCGTTCGTAGGCATGGATGAAGGCCAGTACTGGACAGCCATGCGCGAGGTGGTCGTAGGGCAGCACGACCCCGAAAACGTCATCTTGATAGAAGTAACCCCGGAAGCGCAAAAGACGCTGCCGGACTTTCACGTCCATGAGGACCGGCTAGGCATTCGCACGGTGGACATCACCGCGGTACGTCAGCAAGGTCGGAAACTGCTTTACGAGAAAGATGGCGTTTGGACGCCCATCGAGCGCATCTACAACCGCGCTATCGCCGATGAAATGATCCGCAAGGCGGTCAAGCCGGGGTTCGATCTGCGGGCAGATTTAGATGTGGAGTGGGCAGGACACCCGAACTGGTACTTCAAGATCAGCAAGTTTTCACTACCGTTTCTTCAGCATTCGTACGTTCCGCCCGCCGTATTTCTGGACCGCTGGATGCGCGGGGAAGGCCGCGAATTGCTGCCGGACGATCGTTCGGAACTCATCCTGAAACCGCTCTTTTCCTTCGCAGGCAAGGGAATCGAATTTGCTCCCAGCGACGATCTGCTTCAGTCGATCCCGGCAGCGGAACGCAAAGGCTATCTGCTGCAGAGGCGTATGGAGTTCGTCTCGAACGTGGAGACGCCGTACGGCCCCACGCAGGCGGAGATCCGGATCCTGTACCTTTGGCCGGATGGAGGCGAGCTGGAGCCGGTGAACACTCTGGTGCGGCTGGGCCGGGGCAAAATGATGGGCGTGGATCACAACCGAGACCAGCTATGGGTAGGGGGGTCAGCAGGTCTGATAAAAGTCTAGCTGTTCCAAAAAGGGAGACATCACACTTGCCCGTCCTGTATCCCAGACGTGGTAGAACCGTTACGAGAGTAACTTACCCTACGTGGCCAACCTAATCGACAGCAAGCAAAATAGTGACAACGCGCTTGACCCGATGCGTAACTCCGTGCGGTTTCCGCTGCACCTGTTCGCGCGCGTAGACACAGTCCGGGGAACGGTCGATGCCGTCACCGAAGATATTTCATCTACCGGCGTGCTGTTTACTATGCCCTTTGCTCCTGAGGTAAACACCCGGCTAACATGGACTCTCCAGTTCCCGGCGGAGGCTATCGGGTCTCCGTTCGATGTGACGGTCACGTGTGTCGGCAGAGTTGTGTGGCACGGACCCTCCGCGACAGGGCGGCAGGTGGGAGCAGTCATTGACGATTACCGCATGGGAGACAGCGTTCATGTCTGAGGCCATGTTGCAGGACGGCGCAGAAGAAGATCTCTCTCATGAGGGGATTCGCGTTGTTCTGGCTGACTCACAGGCGATTTACCGGGTCGGGATGCGCAAGATCTTTGCGCTGGAAGACGACATCCGTGTGGTTGCGCAGGCAGAAACACTGCTGAACCTGTACGCCGCGCTGCAGCGCTTTCCAGCCGATGTGGTCGTGCTGGAAGGTCAGTTGATCAGCGGCATTGTCGATGCCATTCCGGAGCTGGTTCGTCGTGCACCAGAGGCAAAGCTGATTGTCCAGGTGCTCGAAACAGACGAAGTCAACACGGTGGAACTGTACCGCCGTGGCGTGCGCGGCGTTGTGCCCAGGTCGATTTCACCGGATCTGCTGATCAAATGCGTGCGGAAGATTTCAGCTGGGGAAACCTGGATCGACAATCAATCGATTAGCTGGGTGATTGAAGCGTATCGATCGCAGGCAGCGGCACTGGTCAGCCCGAAAACGCGGCCCCACCTAACTGCAAAAGAGATTTCCATCATTACCTGCATTACGCGCGGTATGCGCAACAAGGAAATCGCCTACCAGGTAGGTACAACGGAGCAGGTGATCAAGAACTACCTGCGCAAAATCTACGACAAGCTGGGCGTTTCTGACCGGCTGGAGTTGGCTCTGTACTGCCTGCATCATCAGCTTCTGAAGCACTACCCGCAGGAAGCGATCAAGGAACTCGTTCCCTGACCTAGTGAAAGAGGCCACGCAGCGTGCGTGGCCTCTCCTCGTGATTACTGCTTTGCCACTTCCAGGTCGATCGTGAACTTCACCTCGTCACCAAGCACCGGCGGCTTGTATTTGGCATCCTGCCCAAAGTTGAAGTTCTCGCGGCTGATGACGCCCGTAGCGGAAAATCCGCTCAAGGTCTTGCCGTTGGGACCGGGTTGAGGCGCTGCGGGGCCATCCACATCCAGAGTGATCGGCTTGGTCTGACCGCCCAGAGTCAAGTTGCCGACGATCTGCAGCTTGCCTTCACCTGTGCGTTTCACGGCTGTCGATTTGAAGGTGATTGCTGGGTACTTCGCAACATCGAAAAAGGTTTCAGACTTCAGGTGCGCGTCGCGGCGGGGTTCACCGGTATCTACGGTGTTCGCGTCCATGGTGGCGTCTACGTGTGACTTGGTTGGGTCTGCTGCGTCCCAAACCACGACTCCCTTCAGCCCGCCAATCTTGCCGTGCACGTTGCTGACGCCCAGGTGCCGGATGGAGAACTCTGCGCCGGAGTGTGGCGGTTCGATGTTCCATGTGGAGCTCTGTGCCGACGCCACCCCGGTGGTGAGCAGTGCGGTTGCGAACAACATGCTTCTAAGTATCATTTTCGACCTTCGTTGTTGGACTTGCTGCTTAGACGCCAGACCGCGCCACTGGTCGCAGAATACTTCAAGATCGAAGTAAGTTTACTTTCCGGAATTTGCACTGCCCCAGTGTAGGATCGCTGCACATGTCTACAGGTATTGGTCCCCAATGGCGCGAGCTGTCGTCGAAGCAGAGGAACGCCTTTGTGGCGTGTTTCCTGGGCTGGGCTCTGGACGCGTTCGACTTCTTCGTCCTGACCTACTGCATCAGCGCGATAGCGGCAGACTTCCGTGTTGGCGTGGAAGAGGTAACGGAAGCGCTGTTCTGGACGCTGGTAATGCGACCTGTGGGTGCCCTGCTGTTCGGCGTGCTGGCCGAGAAGATTGGCCGCAGGCCAACCCTGATGATCAACATCGTCAGCTTCTGCGTCTTTGAAGTTGCATCGGGCTTCGCGCCGACCCTGGGTTGGCTGCTGGTGTTCCGTGCGCTGTTCGGGATCGCGATGGGCGGCGAGTGGGGTGTGGGCGCAGCGTTGGCCTTTGAAACCCTGCCGGAAAAGGGCAGGGGATTCTTCTCTGGCCTGCTGCAGGAAGGCTACGTCGTCGGCAACCTGCTGGCAGCGCTGGTATATGCCGTGGTGTTCCCGCACCTGCACGGTACCGGCATGCTGACAAACTGGCGGGTCATGTTCTTTATCGGTGCGCTGCCTTCACTGCTGGTCTTTTACATCCGTTCCGGCGTGGAGGAATCACCGGTGTGGCAGGCCGGACAGGCGCAGGCGATCAGGCCAAGGCTGGGCCGAGCAGATGTGGCAAAGTACCTGGGATCGTTCCTGCTGCTGGTGGTCATGATGTTTGCCTTCACCTCGTTCAGTCATGGTTCGCAGGACCTATATCCCACCTTTTTGCAAAAGGGCAAGCACTTCGACCCAGCCCATGTGGGTACCATCGCCATCATCGCGAACGTGGGCGGTCTTCTGGGTGGCATCTGTTTTGGCACGTGGTCTGAAAAGATCGGCAGGCGGAAAGGCATCATTATTGCTGCCTTGTTGTCGATTCCCATGATCCCCTTGTGGGCCTTTACGCACTGGCTGCCGCTGGTTGCGCTGGGCGGCTTCCTGATGCAATTTATGGTGCAGGGTGCATGGGGCATTATTCCGGCGCACTTGAATGAGCTTTCACCCGCTGCCGTTCGCGCTACTTTTCCCGGGTTTGCCTACCAGTTGGGAAATCTCCTGTCGTCGCGCAACGCCAAGTTTCAGACGGTGATCGCGCGCCGGAGCTTTGGAGGATCGCTGCAGATGGTAATGGCAGCGACCATAGCCGTTGTCGCCCTGCTGGTGGCGCTATTGGCGTACCTGGGCAAGGACGCCAAGGGGCGGCTCATGACGACGATGGATTAGGTCTGTTTGCTAGTTCGCTGAGCCGGTGAACGAAACCTCCGTCATCCTGAGCGAAGTCGACGGATCTGCTTTCGTTGTGCAGCTGAGCCACGCCAGTCGAAGTGGATCCCTCGATTCCGCTGCGCTCGACTCAGGATGACGTGACCAACCTGGATCGAAGAAGCAACCGCATCGCTCTAAGAAGATGAGGACCTCACGTCCGGCTAACCGCCTGCCGTTGGCTATCCAGCTCGTTTTCTACGACAATAGGAGCAGGATCAGACCCGTGCCACGTATTAACTTCCAGCAACAGCTCGCTGCACTGAAAGACAAGCTGCTCGCCATGGCGTCGCTCTCGCAGCAGGCGCTGGAACTTGCGGTGGAAGCGTACCTTCAGCGCGACATGGGTCTCTGTCACCACGTGGACGATATTGAAGCTGCTATTAATGCAGCGGATCGTGACGTGGATGAAATGGCCTATGAGCTGCTGGCGAAAGAACAGCCCATGGCAATCGATCTGCGATTTCTGTTGGCCGTCATCAAGATCAATGGCGACCTGGAACGTGTAGGCGACCAGGCGGCGGCAATTGTGAAGCGTTGCCGAGAGCTGCAAGCCGCTGTAGGTGACATCGGTCCGGAAACCCTCCCTGGCGACATTGCGGGCATGGGCGAAGTTGCTGTGAAGATGATCCAGTTGGCCATCCGTTCGCTGCTGGACGGCGACGCCGATCTGGCCGAGCGTGTCCTGGAGATGGATGACGAGATCGATCGCATGAACCACGAAGCGCAGAACGCATTGCGTGAAGAAATGACGAGGCGACCGGAATCCACCGAGAACGCGCTGAACTCGATCATTGTGGCGCGCAACCTGGAGCGTAGCGCCGACCACGCGACCAACATCGCAGAGGATGTGATTTTTTGGGTGCGTGGGGCAGATGTTCGGCACACCTTTACGCAGGCTGCAAACCATCAGCCCCAAACGGCAGCAGAGTAACGCAGTGGAGTACAAAGCATGGCAGACGCAGAAAACAATGGTGTCGAGACAAACTCGGCCCACATCGTAACTCCTGTTCCTACCGCAGTGGCACCGGCAAAGAAAGAAACCAAGGCGCAGAAAGTCGAGCGCCTGAAGCTGGAAAAGAACCCCTGGGCCGCCTGGGAAGAAGTGCGGCAGTTTGCCCGCGAGGGTCGCGAAGCCGTGCTGCCGGATTGGGCCGGTGTGTACTTCAAGTGGTGGGGTATCTACACCCAGGGCGACGGCGTTGGTGCAGTGGGCGGCGTAGGTGGTGAGGGCAAGGCCAGCGAGTACTTCATGATGCGCGTCGGCATTCCCAACGGCATCCTTACAAGCGAGCAAACCCGCGTGATTGCAGACATTGCTCGCGACCATGGACGCGACCTGGCGGATGTAACCACGCGCCAAAACATTCAGTTTCACTGGTTGACCATCCAGTCGTTGCCGCTGGTGGTCGAAGCGCTGGAGCGCGTAGGCCTGTCGCCCAAGGGTGCCTGTGGTGACGTGGTTCGCAACGTAACCGGATGCCCATTGGCTGGGCATCTGAAAGGCGAACTGCTGGATGCGTCCCCCTTGGCCGCACGAGTCGCCGCTTACCTAACCGCCAACCCTGATTTTGTGAACCTGCCGCGTAAGTTCAAGATCAGCGTCAGCGGCTGCCCGGACTGGTGTTCCTACCCTGAGATCAATGACATCGGTCTGACAGCAATTGCACGCGAAGTGGATGGCGAGCGTGAGGTGGGCTACAGCATCCGTGTGGGCGGCGGCTTGTCAAAGGATCCGCACCTTGCCGTCCTGCTCAATGCCTTTGTCAAGCAGGATCAGGCGGAAGAAGCCTGCTATGAGATCGCACGGATGTTCCGCGACCAGACCGGATCGCTGCGTGAGAGCCGCACCCATGCGCGCATGAAGTTCATGTTTATGAAGGACGGTTGGACGGCAGAGAGCTTCCTTGCGGACCTGGAGCGGCGCCTCGGCTACAAGTTCGATCCTGCTCCGGAAGAAATCATGCCGAACGACTTATACCGCGACCACATGGGCGTGCTGCCGCAGAAGCAGGAAGGCTTGTCGTCCATCGGCATCTCAGTGACACGCGGCCGTATGAACGCGACGCAGCTTTCCGCGCTGGCTGCTCTTGCCGATGAGTTTGGTTCCGGATCGCTTCGTTGCACCATTCAGCAGAACATTATGCTGGTCGACATTCCGAACGCACATGTGCAGGAAGTGGTCGCACGTATTAAAGCGCTGGATCTGCACGTGGAAGCGACGAACTTCTGGCGCGGCACCGTGGCTTGCACAGGGACTGAGTTCTGCAAACTGGCCATCTCCGAGACCAAGGGCTTTGCCCGTTGGCTGGTGGATGAGATGGAAGAGCGTGTGCCGAATTTCGATCAGCAGCTACGCATCAACGTGACCGGCTGCCCGAACAACTGTGGACAGGCGTGGATCGCGGACATCGGGCTTGAGGGCAAGAAGATCAAGCACGAAGGCCAGATGGTGGATGCGTACTACTTCTGCCTGGGCGGCGCTCTT
>JBPBPZ010000297.1:0-15902 GCA_050954525.1 Janthinobacterium lividum | reverse complement strand
AGGAGGGTGGAAGCTCGTTTACGACGACGGGAAAAGCATACTTTTGGAGAGGGTGCGACCATTGCTCCGTACAAGCGAATGAGCGTACGAGCGAGTGTCGACCTTAGAATTGCAATCCAGACATGGCCGAGTAGGGTCAGCGGCACAGATGTGTGATTTAAACGGCGCCTTCGCCTTTGAGTACTGCCGGAAGCGTCTTCGCAAGGATTTTAAGGTCCAGCAGGAACGACCAGTTATCGATATAAGTCAGGTCAAGTTCGATCCAACTCTGGAACGTGATGTTGCTGCGCCCACTTACCTGCCAAAGACCTGTGATGCCGGGAGCCACGCTGAACCGCCGCATGAGCCAGGCTTCGGAGAATCTGCTGACATCGCGCATAGGCAAGGGGCGCGGTCCTACCAGAGACATATTTCCAATGACGACGTTCCATAGCTGAGGCAGTTCATCTAGTGATGTCTTCCGCAGTACATGGCCGATGGACGTGATACGAGGATCACGCGCAAGCTTGAAAGTGGCGCCGCCCGTTTCATTCAGATGCTCCAAGGCGGCTTGTCTCTGCTCAGCGTCTACGACCATGCTACGGAACTTGTACATTTTGAACAGGTGCTTATTCAGCCCATAACGTTGCTGCGAGAAAATGACTGGTCCCTTACTCGTCAGCTTGATACCCAGGGCGATGACCAACATGATGGGGGAGAGAAGTACCAATCCCGAACCGGCAACAAGAATATCGAGGCCCCGCTTGAGCAGATAACCCTTTTGATCGTGTACGAGGTGCAGAAGAACAGACGAGGGCTGGTGTTCATCTACAGAGCGCCGCTTGGTGACCTGAGTTGCGAAGACATCGGTGAAGTATCGTACCTGCACACCGGCGTGCTCGCACACGTTGATGGTTTGCTGAATCTGGTCGTACATCGACTTGATTGGGAGGGTAATAATTACCTCATCCACTGCCGTAGTCATCAGGATGTCTTCCAGGTCATCAACTGAACCCAAGAGCGGGATCAACGGGTTGGGAGGATCTATGTCAATAAAACCTAGATTTCTGTAACTCCAACGAGGATGGCTCAACAGGTCCGCGTGCATCTTTTCACCGCGCCATCCCGCACCCACAATCAGCACCCTTCGATCTTTCCTCATTGCGGGCTTAACACGTGCACTGTAGGTGGCAACCAGCAAGCGTGAGACCAGAAGAAGCGAAGTACTTACTGCCATAAATACGCAGAGGTTTGCTGCGTGTGCAAGTCCCGGATGTTTCAAAAATAGGATGGCGCCCGTAACACCGGTACAAGCAAGCATCTGCCAGGCCAAGCTGCCCGCTACCTTCAAACCCGGCGAAGGCTCCTTCGTTGAAGAAGCAGCGTCGCGAAGAATGAGTCCCCAAAAGAAAACACAGATCGCTATAAGTAACAGGTTGTGTAAGGAGATCCGCATCTCTAGGACGGCAGCCAATCCCGCGTGATTGACTAAGAGAGCTGGTCGAATGACCATAATGAACAGGGAGAGGCTCATACAGAGCAGATCCACGGCCAAGCCTGGCGATTTACCAAAGATCCAAACCACTCTGCCTGTGGCGCTGGGCCAACCGTCGGAGGGGTCCGTCCGCCTAGAGGAAGTTTGATCCACAGCTTTGTCGAGTACTAGCCCGGTTGAGTGCATGACGTCCGATCCAGGTCTAACGGGTACATGCTTGTGGGGTCGAGCCGCCCTGAGAGCTGCGCAGCAGGCAACGCGTCATAGGCGTAGCGGACTTCCATCCCGCACCATGTATAGGCGGTCTTGATTCGGGCTCCAGGATCAAGCTTCGACACATCTCCAGTCTCACACTGCTGGGAAAGGAAACCGGTCATCTGCTCTACTATCGCGATCCCTCTTGCCTCTGACATCCGTTCACTCAGTGCACTGGCCATCGGCATGGTCGAACCAGGAATCTCCGTCGAGTCTCGACAGCCGCGCCAGATTGTCATGCTGCCCCGGTTCCTAGCCTCGTCATCTACTGATACGTGCAACGCAGGACCTCCGTCTTACCGGTCAGCTATAGCTAGTCATCAGGCAGATCGGAGGAGGACTACAAAGTTGACTGCAAGTGTTCAGGTCCACTCCGCATTCATCCGGCGTACACAGACGGCATCCAGGCGAAAACGAGTACACAGCCGAAGCATAGCACGTCCCAATTTTGCGGCCGAGGTGGCCCCCGCTTTCGGCGGAAAACGCCCCTTGCTAGTCACGGAATCAGGGAACGGACCCGTGCACGATCGGTGCTGGGCGACCCGTCCAGCCCAAGTGCCCACGCCATGAGGTGGGTGACCAAAGCCCGCACGTGCATTGAAAGTGAAGAAGAAAGGGAAGCCTTTTAATGGTGCCCGCCAGGCTGAATGGCTCCAGCCGTCAGCATAGATTCCGGTTAAGAGTGCCGCTTACAGTTACCTTAGGCAGACACCTGTCCGTACGATGGATCAAGCCGCTTTATTGAAGAAGCTGTCTCCCGATCTTCGAACGAAATTGTGATTACAGGGATTGACATAGCTCCACTTGCGAACCAGTGGAGGTCAACACCTAACATCGTGAACTGAGCGGACGAGAAGTCGTTGAGGAAGTGTAGGATTTGCTTGTTCAGCCGATGCAGGTCTTAAGACCCGATCGGAACGTTGCGTCGCTCCTTTAAGGAGATAAGTACATGTGCACGGGTCCACTTCTTTAGGAGACGCCTTGGCAGAGATCACATTGGTCGATCAAGCTGAAGAACTCCGGGTTTCGGCGCTCCGCTCCCTTGGCATCCTGGACACGGAACGTGAACCCGAGTTCGATCAGATTGTGGAACTGGCGGCAGCAATTTGCAACACGCCAATAAGTTCCTGCACGCTGGTCGACGCGACGCGGCAGTGGTTTAAAGCTACGGTTGGCATCCAAATTCGCGAAACGGAGCGAAGTCTTTCTTTCTGCTCCCATGCAATTCAGCAGCCAGACCTTATGGTGGTCGAAGACACCACCAAGGATGATCGATTCGCTCACCACCCCTGGGTAACGGGGGAGAGTTCGGTCCGGTTCTACGCGGGCATGCCACTCGCGGGGCCCGATGGTCACATGCTTGGGACGCTCTGTGTGGCGGACACCATTCCACGACAGCTCACACAGATCCAACAGTCAGCGCTCAAGGTTCTGACTCATCAGCTTAAAACCCAGATCGAACTGTCAGTAGAAAGGCAACGGCTCCAGCGTGCCGTCGCCGAGAAAGAACATTTGATTCAGGCACTGCAAGCGAGCGATCATCGATTCCGCACGTTTATGAACAATGGACCTTTCCTCAGCTACATCCGTGATCAAGAGGGACGCTTTGCGTTCTACAGTGCACAGGTGGCCCAGCGGTTTGGAGTGAGCATGACAGCATGGCAGGGCAAGAGTCTGACGGAATTATTTCCGGCTGAGTACGCAGATCAATACCGTACGAGTGACTTAGATACGATAAGGTCTGGCCGACCTATCGAAATCGTGGAAAAGGCAGTGGATGAGCAGGGTGCTAGCACTTATTGGAGATCTTACAAGTTCAGCTTTGTGGACGAACATGGGAACCCCATGGTGGGCGGCATGTCTGTAGACATCACCGAAGAAGTAAATAGAAGGCAAGAACTGGAGCGCAGCAGTGCCTTAATGGCTTCCTTCGCACTTACAGATGCAGTGACAGGCCTCGCAAACCGGCGCGCCGCTGACGATCAGCTCAAGCTTGAAGTCAAGCGTGCCACAGATCGACAGCATGGTCTCAGTGTCGTCCTTTTAGATATAGATAATTTCAAATCGCTCAATGACACGTATGGCCACAGTGCCGGAGATGAAGTGCTACGTCGAGTGGGCGCACTGTTAAGCAAAGAGATAAGAACTACTGACCTTGCGGCACGGTATGGTGGTGAGGAGTTCATCGTCATACTGCCTGAAGCAACTTCAGATCGGGCGCAGGTCATAGCAGAACGTATTCGGTTTTCGCTGCAAGACCAGACATGGCCCGTCGGAACTGTTACAGCCAGTTTTGGCGTCGCCTCATTCTCGCCTGAGCTGCAGGATCCGATAGCACTCGTCGCGTCAGCAGACGAGGCGATGTACCAGGCAAAGCGCACCGGGAAGAACAGAGTCGTACTCGCAGGTTAGGAAGCTTTAGCGCAAGGCTTACAGTCCCTGACGTTCTCAAAAGCCTTGCGCGTGCACCAGCCATATGCTTCGACGCTAGAATTAACCTCTCGCTTCGGTGTTGCGTCCGCTAACCGTAAACACCGAGCAGGCCTAGCAATGAAAGTAGACTTATTTGCTCGCGTTTTCCAACTGGCGGTTATCGCAACCTGCCGGGGCGTTGACAGGGTTGCACCGGGCGGGTAATCCTGCCGGTAGAGCTACTGTATAGCCGGTCCACGGCGCCGGCTCTGAAAGCGGGAAATCGGTACTGATGATCTGCGCACCACTTTCCAGCATCTGCTCACTTCGAGTGGTGTCGTTCCGGCGTGCCGCATCCGTGTTGAAGTCGGCGCGGGTCCGCACCAGGTAGCCGGTCCGTACCAACTTCTGGATAGCTGCAGGCGTTCCATTGTCAAGTTCTACAAAGGCCGCATCCGGCTGTCCCGGCGTACCGTTTGTAAATAGAAGCCGGCCACGAAGTGAGGGGTGCCCCGCAAGATACCCTGGGGCGGACTTTCGGTTATAGAGCAGGAAGATGACCTTGCCGCGCGTTTTTGCAAGGCTTGGCCATCCACGTGTCAGGACTGCCTGCTCAAGGCTTTCGCTGTGGCCACGCACATCATCCGGTGTCACGATCTGCTTACGCGGGAACACCGAGAGTATCTCGCGATCAAGCGCATCCCATGTCTCGGCGGTCCACGCTTGGGCTTCCATAGCGTCTGGGAGCTGGCTGATCTTACCCTGCTTGTCCTCGATGAGGATAAACAGCGGCACATGCCTGGGATGGCTTTCAGACCACCTTCGAATGTTTTGCAGGCATTGTACAAAGCGTAGGCAGCTGCTGCGCTGGTTCAAGTCACCAAGATGAATGACCTTGAAGCCCGGCTTGTCCATCTCGTGGTCTGGATCGAAATCGGGGTCGGGCGGCAGACCCTGCAGTCGCGTGAGTTCGACAATCTTTGGGTGAGCGAAGCGATGACCCTCTGGATCGGCAACAAGGTCGAGTTCAAGCTGCCGGATCCCGGACGACAATTGTAGTTCAAGGTTTTGATGGTGATACTCGAGACCGGGATACGCCTTTGGAAAGTGCTGCTGAAAGTACTTTGCTTCGCTCGCCGCAAAGCCCAGGTTGTAGCTGTTGTGTGTCCCGATCACCTGGATCTGATTCACGTGAAGAAGCTTGTCCTGCGTCGAGGAACTTTGCGCCATCACGACGCTGGAAATGAGCAGTACCGCGACGACTTTGGCGAACGCACGAAGACACATGAGTTGGATATTCCTTGTTTGAGGCCGTGTAACGGTTCGTCTTAGGCTAGCGCACTGCTCGCACATACGCCCGTCGTTCTCAGGTCTGCTGAGAACAGGCCTGGCTGGGGCTGCGTTTTTGCTGCTGTGATTCAGGTTGCTGCACCTCTGTGAACTTCTTCCGTCGTCTGCCGATAACGCGCCTATGCGCTACATGCGTTCACCAGAGGATCTACAACGGCCGCACACACCAGAGATGGAAGCGATGTTAGCCTCCATCGATACAAAGCTCTTTCAAACCCCAGGTGGCGAACCAGAACCGGAAAACGAACTGAAAGACGCCTACGACATTAACCAGCTTGTGCTTGATGAGGTGGAAGAGGGTATCTATGGACTTGATCTGCGAGGCTTTGTCACCTTCGTGAATCCAGCTGCTCACCGCATGACCGGGTGGTCGCTCGACGATCTAAAGGGGCGTACCCAGCACAGCATTGTCCACCATTCCCATTCGGATGGAAGCCAGTACCCTCAAGAAGACTGCCCTATTTATCAGACCTTGCGGAACGGTGTCGTTCACCATCGCGACAATGAGGTGTTCTGGCGCAAAGATGGGACGTCATTCCCGGTGTCTTACACCAGTACGCCGGTTCCACACCATGGCCCACCCTGCGGCGCAGTGGTGGTCTTTAGCGACATCACAGATCGGGTACAGGCACAGGCCTGGCAAAGAAGCAGAGCAAAGATTTTCCGTAGCATAGCTGACCGGGAACCACTTGGGGTCACGTTGGCCCGCATCCTGGAAGCATTCAAGGTCCTCGTGGGTGCACGATCCAAGCTGAGTTCGCGAACGTAGCTATGAGAGCAGGGAATTTAACACGCGCAAGGTAGATGCGTTTGTAGAAGTTCTGCGTGCGTCATAAATGTGTAAGCCAAAACCCCGTGGGTTAACATCACATCAACAGGAGGCGCTTGCCTCGGGGCCTGATCTAAATGGCAAAGCTGTAAAGTGAAATGCAAATCCAGCTACATAGCCTGTGCCTGGATAACCAGGGTCCCAACGTACTTACCGGCAGCGATGTTCTTCTTACCTCCCAGATCGATCATGAGTGAGAGTACGGAGGTAAGGGGTACGCCTAAGGAAAGCACGCTGCCTTGCTGAAACAGCAGCAATCCTGAGGCGGAGCCGAAAGGAGTCGTCTGCGTAAAAGCTGTGAAAGAGGTGGGTACACCCGGGACGCATTTGCCAAACACAAGGGAACTCGGTATTACATCCCCAGCAGCATCTGTAAGAGCGTTTGTACTTGCAAAATAAGCATAGATCTTGACGGTACTCAGAACGCTGAGGTTAACGGCCGTCGAGATCGTGATGCTGGAAGACGCACTTGCTTGCGCACCAGCCACCAGCACAAAGTCCACCGCAGGGCGGTTTACTGAAACAGAAATCGAGTTCAGCGCCAAGTTGGGTGCAGCCCTGCTATCGAGGCGAACCGCTTGGGCGGAAGCAAACCCGCTCAAAAGAAAAGAGACAAGCAGGCAGACCAGAGATCGCATCAAGGTCTTCCTCCACTCTGGTAGTCCGCGTCCTGCTGGCTTGTCACCGACGGGGCTACCAACTGACGGCTCTGGATATCCGCTTTGCGCCCCACCACGATGCGCAGGGGACTTCCGCCCTTTGAAGTTGTGACCTGGCTCGGCGAGGAGATCGAGACATAATCTTCCAGTGTCAGAAACTCATCTGCCAGGATGCGCAGTGGGTGAGTGCGGGACTTATCTTCTCGGAATACGAACATTCCCTGGGCATCCGTGTAGACGCGTTGCGCACCAATCAACAGCACCGCTCCTTCGATCGGTTTGCCGTCTGCATCTTCCACGCGTCCCTGCAGCATGTGCACCCCTACGTTTGCGGGTCCCACCATCTGCCTGCCTGTTGTGCTACGCGCAAGCACCTTGCCCAATTGGAAGGTGTATAGCGGCTTTCCCGTAGGCGACACGGAACTGCCTACGTGCAGGGCAAGGCCTCGAAACACCTGAAGGCCGGCATCAATGGACATGACCTGCTGAAAAGGGTGGTCCGGTCGGCTGGCCAGGTAGAGCAATCGATAATCGATGTTCGTGCTGGTGCGCGAGGTAAGCCATGTTCCCCCATGGGAAAACGTCACACCGCTACCACTCACGTTCATGCTCTCGGATGCCGTCAAACGCGAGCCAAGGGGCACCGCTACGGCGCTGATGAACAAGATCGTGTGCTCGCCCCTGGCCTGGGTTGAGTATAAAAGATCTTCAGTGAAGCGAAGCTTGGAAAGGCTCTGCGCGAAGCCTGCAGAGAGTGCCCAGTTTGAACCAAGGGAGGACTGTTGACCGGCACCCAGCGTGGTTGAAGATTCCAGCCAACTTACATGCCACCCTGTCTTTTTCTTCCAGAACTGCAACCCAAGCATGTTCAGGGCGCTCCGCGTAGCGGACAGGCTTGCAACTGCAATACCGGGTAGCGCAATTTGCTGGGTCAAGTAGTTCTGGTGCAATCCCGAGATCTCATAGTGGCGGCTAAGTTTGTAATGAACTGCTATATTTTCGCGAACAGGCTCGGGAGTGGGGTTAGAGGAGTCTCTGCTGCGTTGAAATTGCTGACCTGCAGAGACGTAGGAAGCTTCCAGTTCGAGCCGTGCGCGTTTGACTGCGATGCTCGACGCAGCATAGCCGGCACCGGATCCAAAGCCAAGTGTTCCTGCAACACGCATGCCCTTCACAGGGCTGCACTCTGCGCTGCCGAGCAATGCGGAAGAAGCGGCCAGAAAGCCAGTGGCCTGCACTGTGCACCGCTTGCCTACAGGTTCAGACAAGCGAGCGAATCCCGCAAACCTTTGCAGCTGGGTCGTTCGAAAAAGCGGTGTGCCGCCATCCGCTGAGGAGACACCACCAAACACTTTCAGGTCGCCGCCATGCGACAGCTGACTATGAAGGCCTAGGCCTGTACCGAACGATAAGTGGCTCCCATCAAACACATCGGTAGGCAGATCCAGACGAAACTCCTGCTGCCCCAGAGACACAGTGCCAAGCTTCGTGCCACGAACACTGGTGGCACCCATCGCAAAGTGGCCGCCTACCATTCCCGCGCCCAGCGTTGTGTCCGTCTGGCGACCATGAATCACAACGGCTCCGCCTTTCGCGTCGTAAAGAGTAGACACGCCTCCGCTCAGCTCAAACACCTGCGCCTGGGCTGATGGTCCCGCCCAGGCAGAGGAGATTGCGAACACCCCAAGTAAGACGTTGAGGCGCACAGCGCTAATCCAGAGGCAGTTCAACGGGCAGCTTCAAGGAGAAATGTTCGAAGTCAATGCCGAGTTGACGGGGCTTGTGGCTCGACGGCCAATCCACAGTGATCAATCGTCGTTGATGGGGAAGCATGGGAAATCCACCTTGCGACTCCTCCGCGTGCTCTCCTGTGACTTCAACAAGGGACGCGCGCCCTGCCATCTCGCTCCGATTCGTCAGGCTGCAAAGCACCTTGTGTGCAACCGGATCGTAGCGAACACTTTCGATGTGAATAGCCTCGCGATCCAGGTTCTGCTTCTGGTAGATGTAGATCGTGTGTGGCAGCATGATGCGAACGTTAACGCCCACGCTCTTCTTCGCTGACATGAAGGAGGCGTAGATGCAGAGCCAGGCAGGGGCATTCTCCGCGTCCACTTTGTAAAACACGCGAGCACTCTGGTGAGGTTCCAGGCGAAGACTTGCGGTCGACAAATCAAGGTGGATCGCTGCGTCCAAGGGACGAAATTCGCCCTTGCCATCCAGATCGATGCTGAAGCTCTTCGGCTCCAGCATCACCACAGCCGGCGCGAGGCTGGTGTTCGTCACTTCGAAGGATCCCACTGCATGCCCGGTATACTCTGCCACCAAGGGATCCACCGATTGGGCAAAGCTGTTTCTGGACGTGAGCCCGAGACAGACAAGAATGAACCCCACCGTGCGTAGATGCTTTCGAAGGGAAGTCATACCGGCAGAGATCCTAAAGCGCTTGAGCCTGAAGGTTGAGAGTTCCGGTGTAAGTTCCAGCCGGCAGCTGCGCGTGATTGGTGAGATCAATCTTGAGAACCAGGTTGTCAACTCGGGATCCTGAACGGTTTGTGCTCAGCAGTGTCTGGGTAAAAAGTGGCAAGCCGCCAAGTGCCGCGCCCAGGACTGTGGTCTGGTTGAAGGCAGTGAAGAAGGTCGGCAGGCCCGTTGCGACCTGACCGAAGACCTCTGCCGCGGGAATATTGTTAGCCGATGTTCCGCCGTCCGTAAGTGCGGCGACTGGATTACTGAACCAGGCGAAAAGATTCACGTTGGCGCGCCCGGCACTTGCCACCCAGCTTGTTGTGATGGTGACGGGAGCAGATCCCTGGACCGCAGCACCCTGCACCAAAGCGAAGGAAACGGCAGCTGGCGTGGCGGAGACGCTCATGCTTTCAGGCAGCGTCGCATTCAGCGTCACACCGGAACTGTTGGAGTTAACCTGCGCATGGGCAGCCAGCGAAATCAAACCAAGCGACAGCAGAGCCGGAAGGAGGAACTCTCGGCGGGTAGGCAGGTGTACGGATCCGAACATTTTTCCACTCCTCAGACAACCCGAAGTAAGGTCTTGGCTCTCCTATCGGCTTCAACCAACTTCTCCAACTGAGTTCCTTGAGGAATTTAGCGAAAGTGATATCCACATCTCGCATTCGCGCTGATGTTGGCTCCTGACGCTGCCCACGACGTTCTGCGCTCGACGCAACGCAGCGGATGCCTGGAGGTCCGGCGGCCGGACTTGCACCGCGGAAGGGCTTCCGTGGTCCCGTCTGCTATCAAGAAGAACGCGTTGGACGACAGAAGTGCGACTTCGGTACATTGATGCGCATGAAGCTTTCCTTCGCGTTCGCTGCCTGTTCTTTCCTATGCTCAGTGACTGGATTTGCGCAGGCACCTTCACGTCCTGCGATCACGGGCATCGCGTTTGCTCGTTTCTACGCTGCGGATGCCGCAGCTTCTGAGCGCTTCTATAGCGGCACGCTGGGTTTGCAGAAGTTAGCGGCAGGGAACACTTCCATTTACCCAGTGAACGCGCTGCAATGGGTCGAGACGGTGCCGCTACCTGACCCCGCGCTGAAATCAAGAATGGCCGCGGTGGGCTTCACGACGCGCAACGCCGCGCAACTACAGGCGTACGTCGAGGCAAAGGGGGTAACCGTGTCACACCCTCTGCACGGCGGCATGTTCAGCGTCCAGGATCCTGAAGGCAATGAGGTCTGGTTTGTGCAGACCGGTGCCCAGCAGCAGGTCGCGAAGATGCGACCCTCTGCAAACGCCACGTCCGGACGCATGATCCACGTAGGCTACGTAGTAAACGACGCGGCTAAAGAGGATGCGTTTTACCGCGACGTCCTTGGTTTTCACGCGTACTGGCATGGTGGTCGTAACCCAGACCGTGCCGACTGGGTCAGCCTGCAGGTTCCGGAAGGGTCTGACTGGATGGAATACATGCTTCACATACCCCCCGACGCAAACCTGCGCAGCGTGGGCGTCCAGGACCATTTCTCGTTGGGCACGGTCGCGATGTCGACAGTACTGGACCAACTCAAGGCCAACAAGTGTCTCGATGAGAGTTGCCACAAACCGCAAATCGGTCTGGACGGCAAGACGCAACTCAATCTATACGACCCGGACCTGACCCGAGTGGAGTTCATGGAATACGTTCCACAGCAGAAGCCATGCTGTTCGCCCATCACCGGAAAGAACCCGTCGGATGTCGAAGAGCGGTAAGGGATAAAGTGCTTGGCCACGCCTGGCAGTTTGAGCCGCCTTGGCAGAACACTGCATGGTCCACAGTCCGACTATACAGAATATGTGTTATCGGACGTAGATTGTGGATGGAGTACTGTCGCGCTGTCCGATCTGTTCTGGGCCATCTTAGTTTCTTATGGCTCGGTGACTAGTACCGGAACTGGGCTAAACTGCAGGAAGTGGAACACGCCCTCAATCTGCTCTGGTTTGCGCTGTCAGTGCTGCTTACAGTTGCAGTCTTGTGTGCCAACTCGCGTGGGCGTCTCAGGTGTTCTTTACGGGTGGCTCTTGGCTGCACCGCCTTGCTTGCGCTGCTGTTGTTTCCGGCGCTGTCCATGACAGATGATCTACAAAGAGCCCGGTTGAACACAGAGTCATCGTATGGTCACTCCAGCACTGCGCTCTTGCTTGGCACGCTTGACGACGCGCAACAGATGAGACCGGTATTCCTTTCGGCACTTTTGCTGCTTCTGCTGGCCGCAGCACTGCTCCCCCATGCAGGCCTGTTTGTCAGGCGCAATATCGTTGCCCATGTGCTTCAAATTTCAGGCACCCAGCCTGATGCTGTTCGCCCGCCTCCGTTCCTGAAGTTCAGCTAATGCCCTGCGGCCACCCGGCCGCACCAGCTACCTGTCCTGAGTGCTTCCCGCTGAGAGTCTGTCCCTGTATGAAAAAAATAAGTGTATTGCTTCTGATCTTGCTTGCGCGAGATCCGGCGTGGGCGCAGGCCGGATCGGGCCTCGCGTCATCGCCCCCTGGTCAACCCATGACGATGCAGCAGGCGGTTGAGTACGCCCGCCTTCACAGCCCGGCCCTTGCGGGTGCACGCCAACACCTCTCCGCGATTCAGGCCAGCGAGATTACCGCCGGCCTGCGGCTCAACCCTCTGCTGGTCGGTGAATCGACCCAGACGGGCCTATCGACCACGGATCCAAATGGCCCCATGTTCGTCGGTCTGGGGCTTCAGCGCACCTTTGAGGTTGGTGGCAAACGAGCTCTCCGCCTAACTGCTGCGCGCGCGAACACCAGCGTCGCCGGCGCGCAGGTCGAAGACCAGCAGCGCACCCTGGACTACAACGTACGGGTCGCGTTCACACGGGTTCTGCAGGCGAAAGAGTTCCTGGCGGTGTCCAATGACAACCTGACAGGCTACCGGCGAAGCGTGGAACTGATGCAGTTCCGGCTGGATGCGGGTGATGTGGATCGAACCGACTTTGAGCGCATAGAGCTGCAGTTGGCAGGCTTTGAGAATGACCTTACCAACTCACAGCTGAACCTGACCCAGGCAGGTGAACAGTTGCAGGTGCTGCTTGGTTTGCCGCGTGCGGTGCCCACGTTCGACGTGGTGGGTTCCATGGTAGCGCCGCCCCCGCCCAGCAGCCTGCAGCAGCTTGAAGACGCAGCGATTGCGGCACGTCCTGACCTATTAGCAGCCGATCGCCAGGTGCGAGCGAATGAGGCCAGCATTCGCCTGGCTTCTGCACAGGGCAAGACCGACCCTCAATTCGGAGTCGAGTACGAGCACAGTGGTACCGGCAGCACCTTTGGCACAAGCCTTCAGATTCCCTTGCGCATCTTTGATCGCAACCAGGGAGAACGCGAACGGACCCGCCGCGAAACCGAAAGCAGCCGCCTTCTACTGACGCAAACCCGCAACCAGGTCGTCTCTGATGTTGACCAGGCATACGCAGCCTACCAGGCTGCCGTTGTGCAGTCTGACCGGTACCGCAACAAGTACCTGGCCGAGGCAGCCCATGTCCGCGACAACATCGAGTTCGCCTACCGCAACGGCGACGCCACGCTGCTGGATTACCTTTCAGCACTGCAGGACTATCGGCAGACCAACCTTGCTGCGCTTACCGCCCAGGCTCAGGCCATGATCGCGCTGCACCAACTCTCGTACGCCACGGCGACTGAGGTGAACCCGTAATGAATACCCAATCCCGCTTCGCTGCCCTGGTGCTTTCCACAACCCTGTTGTCCTCGTTCGGCTGCAAGAAAAAAGAAGCGCCGGAAGCCGACCTGCCAGCCGCAAACCTGACCACGACGGTTGCACACACGGCAACACTGAACGACATACTTACGGTTCCGGCACATGTGGAGTCGGACCCGACGCAACTAGTCCACGTCTTCCCTCCTCTGGCCGGGCGCATTGTGGAGCTAAAGGTGATTGCGGGCCAGGAAATCCGCAAGGGTCAAACCGTAGCCATGCTGCAAAGCGGCGACGTGGCCGCGGCGCGTTCTGACTTCGAGAAGGCCAAGGTCGAGGCTGACCGTGCGGACCGCGCACGTGACCGTGGCAAGCTGCTGATGGATCACGAGGTGTTGTCGCAAGCTGCTTTTCTGGAGCTGCAGGCTACTGCCGCCGCCGGCCACGCAGAGCTGGAACGCACGCGGCAGCGGCTTAAAGAGCTTGGCTTCGCGGAAAACAGCACTTCCGATATCGCTCCTATTACCTCACCCATATCCGGCACAGTCATCGACGTTGGGACTTCCAACGGCGAACTGCAGCGATCGCTCGACAATGCATCGGCCAACGGCATCGCGACCATTGCGAACCTGGACCATGTCTGGGTTGTAGGCGAAGTGTTCGAGCGAGATCTTACGCTGCTGAAGCGTGCAGAAAGCGTGGATGTGACCGTGCAGGCGTATCCCGGCGAGGTGTTCCACGGATCGCTGGCAAACGTCGGCGACGTGTTCGATCCTTCCACTCACACTTTGCGCGCGCGCGTGGTTCTGGCGAACCCTGGGCACCGTTTGAAGCCGGCCATGTTCGCAAGCCTCCAAATCTCTCGTCCGCCAAGCACGATGGTATTGGTTCCACAGACGGCAGTGGTACACGATGGCGAGAACACGGCCGTATACGTGCAAGGGTCAGACGGCAAGTTCAACCTTCGTCAGGTCCGCACAGGTGCTGAACACGGCACAGACGTAGAGATTACGAGCGGCCTGCAGAACGGCGAACGCGTTGTTAAAACCGGGGCGGGCTTCCTGCGCGCGCCAGTGGGAGATTAGTCATGGCCGCGCTTGTTCGTACGTTGTTGCGCCTTCGCGCGCTCATTCTTATCCTGCTTGCGTGCATGCTGGTCGCAGGCACGTTCGGTGCCCTGCAATTGGACGTGGAAGCCTACCCAGATCCGTCTCCCCCACTAGTAGAAATCATCACGCAGAATCCCGCGTGGTCTGCCGAAGAGATGGAGCAGCAGGTCACGGCACCTGTCGAAACGGCACTGTACGGCGTACAGCATCTCGACGGCATTCGTTCCATCTCCATCTTCGGATTGTCAGACGTAAAGCTTTACTTCACCTTCACCAGCGACTACTTCCGCGACCGGCAGGAAGTACTGGACCGCTTGCAGCTGATTCAGCTACCGAACGGCTTGCAGCCGCAGCTTTCGCCGTGGTCGCCCATTGGGGAAATTTACCGATACCAGTTGACCGGTCCTTACTCCATGAACGACCTGACGGCGACGCAGGACTGGCTTGTTCGCCGCGAACTGAAGCAGGTACCCGGCATCATCGACATCACCACATTTGGTGGACAGGTGAAGCAGTACCAGATCGAGGCCGATCCGCAGAAACTGCTGTCGTATGGCGTAACACTGCCGCAGGTGCTGACGGCAGTACAGAACTCCAACGCCAATGCCGGCGGTAACTACATCACTCTGGGTGAGCAGAGCGTGAACGTCCGCGCGCTTGGCCAGCTGCATACGGTCGCGGATATTCAGCAGGTCGTGGTGTCGCAGAAGAACGGTGTTCCAGTTCTTGTGGGCGATGTCGCAACGGTGAAGGAAGGTTCACAGCAACGGCTTGGCAAGATCGGCCGCAATCGTCAATCAGACATTGTGGAAGGCATTGTTCTGCTGAATAAGGACGAGCAAAGCATTCCGGCGCTTGAGGGCCTGAAAGAAAAGATTCACCAGCTTAACCATGGCCTCATGCCTCCCGGGATGCGCATCGATACCATCAGCGATCGCACCGTTCTGATTGACCGCACAGAACATACGGTGAAGCACGTCATCATCACAGGCCTGGTGCTCGTCACGCTGATCCTTCTGCTGATGCTTGGTGACGTTCGCACTACGATCATCGCGGCATTCACGATTCCTTTCGCCGTGCTGTTCGCCTTCAGCATGATGGTGCTGACGAACCACTCGGCCAACCTGATCTCAATTGGCGCCATTGACTTCGGCATCCTTGTGGATGCCTCCATCGTTGTGCTGGAAAACATCCACCGCAAGTTGTCACGCAGGCTGCCGGAAGACGATCTCGCAACGCTGATTATCGAGGGTGTTCAGGAAGCTTCTCGACCTGTGCTGTTTTCAACGGCAATCATTCTTGTCGCATTTATCCCGTTGTTCACCATGCAGGGCGTACCTGGCAAAATCTTCGCTCCGATGTCGGTGACGTATGGCTTTGCGTTGATTGGCGCACTCTTGTTTGCGCTGGTTTTTGCACCGGTACTGGCTATGGTCCTGGCACCGAAGGGACCGCCCGCTGCCGCGCCGGAAGAAGGCGATGCCCATGCTGGTGAAGGTACGTGGCTATCGAACTTCTTCCGCAAGCATTACAACCGCGCATTCTCCTGGACACTGGGCCATTCCCGCGTAGTTTGGGCCACGGCAGGGCTCGGCCTCGTGGTGGGTGGCATCGTGTTCGTCTTCTTCGTTGGTGGAGAGTTCATGCCGCC
>JBPBPZ010000296.1:0-15987 GCA_050954525.1 Janthinobacterium lividum | reverse complement strand
GGCAGGGACTTTGTTATGCTTGGTGGCCGGAAAAGAGGTTGCGTGAAAATTCTGACAGCAATGATCGCGTTGAGTGTCTTGGTTGCGGGTTTTGCGACCACACGCCTCGGCGCGCAGCCGCCGGTGCGGGGTTGCGTGCTTGACTACCAGGACCATTACCGCTGCAACCGTGACGAGTTCCAGCGGAGCTTGGCTGCCGCACATACTGTCCGAATCGACACCGACCGCTTGGATCTGTTCGCTGCCAAGCGCGTGCGGGAGATGCTGCAAAGCCTTGGTAAAACAGTGGTAGAGCAGGGGCAGCGGTCAGATCTTATCTTCGACCTTGCGCCCGTGGATCGCAGCGGCCGGGTCGACCTGAGCCCTGCGGAGGTTGCGCTGGCAACCCTCACTGTCTACGTTCCCGCGAATGGCACGGGTAAGCGTTCGCGTGTCTGGGTCGAGACCTTCGACGGCCAAACCGACCGCCCATGGCCCAGCGTTGTGATTGATCTGCTGAAGAAATTCCAGAAAGATGCGCTTACTCATTAGAGCGGTCTGGCGTCATAGCTCTGTTACCACGAATAAGGGGTTCTAAGAATGAAGCGATTGATGCTGGCCGTTACTCTTTCCATGCCATGTTTTCTCACGGTACCGATGCATGCGCAACCGGGCCGCGGCGCGAACCTGCCCAGTCCAGGACGCAAGGCAGATGTCACGATCGGCAAGGCACAGATCAACATCGACTATGGTGCGCCGAGCCTGAAGGGACGCAAGGCTGCCGGTGGCGAACTGATGCCGTACAACACGTGGTGGCGGACCGGTGCGAATGAAGCTACAAGTTTCCAGACAACCGGTGACGTGATGGTCGGCAACCTGCATGTTCCCGCTGGTAAGTACACCCTGGTGACGCTGCCCAGCGAAGGTCAGTGGCAACTGGTGATCTGCAAGCACACCGGCCAGTGGGGCACAGAGCGCTTTGAAGCCGACGATCTGGGCAAGGTGCCCATGACAAAGGCAACGATCGCGGCACCGCAGGAAGTTATGTCGATCGACTTCGAAAAGACGACCGGCAAGCGAACCGAGCTGCACATCAAGTGGGAGAACACCGATGTGTTTGTGCCAGTTACAACGACAGTACAGGCGACCTACCGCTACGACGGTGCGCCCGCGCACTACGCACCGTTGACGGCCAAGCGGTAGCACCATGCGGTTGCTGTGCAAGAGCCCTCGCTGCGGCGAGGGCTCCTTTGCGTTTAGGCTGGTTGCGAAGAGGTGTGACGATGGATCTGCAACGAGTGCAACAGGCGCTGCGCGACGCAAAGCTGGATGGCTGGCTCTTCTACGACCATCACGTCCGCGATCCGCTGGCGTACCGCATCCTTGGTCTGGATCCGCACATGCACGTCACTCGGCGTTGGTTCTACTTCATCCCCGCCCAGGGCGAGCCGCGCAAACTGAATCACCGCATTGAAGCGGGCAAGCTGGATACGCTGCCGGGCGACCGTACGCTGTACAGCACCTGGCAGGAGATGGAGTCAGCGTTGGACTCCATGCTGCGCGGAGCGACGCGGCTGGCCATGCAGTATTCTCCGCGCAACGCGGTCATGTACGTGTCCATGCTGGATGCAGGCACGGCCGAGCTGCTGCGCGAGATGGGCAAAGAGCTTGTGTCGTCTGCCGACTTGGTCAGCGAATTTGAAGCCGTGCTGACAGCGCACCAGGTGGAGACCCACTACATCGCGCAGAGAAAAATCGATCGCATTCTGGAAGACGCCTGGCGCGAAATGGGATCACGTGCCCGCGGCGACCGCGGAACGGACGAGTTCGCCATGGTGCAGTGGCTGCAGGCGGAGCTTGAGCGGGAAGGGCTCGTATGGGAGCACGGACCGAACGTCAGCGTCGGCGCCAATGCGGCAGATTCGCACTATGAGCCGGTTGCAGGAAATTCAGCAAAGATCGAGCGCGGCAGCTTTATCCTGGTCGATATCTGGGGCAAGCTTCGCGACGATCCGCAGGCAGTCTGGTACGACATCACGTGGACCGGTGTAGTTGACCGCGATGCGACCGCACTTGAAGGGCGCGTCTTCCAAGCTGTGACCGATGCGCGGGATGCCGCGATCCGCCTGGTGCAGGATCGCTTTGCTGACAACAAGGAAGTCGCCGGATGGGAACCCGATGCCGCCGCCCGAGAGGTCATTGTGCAGGCTGGTTTCGGCGAGTGGTTCACGCATCGCACCGGCCACAATATCGGCACGGAGCTGCACGGCGCAGGCGCGCACCTGGACAACTTCGAAACACACGACGAGCGGCGCATCCTGCCGATGACGTGCTTCTCGGTAGAACCCGGCATCTACCTGCCGCCGGGTCCGGAATGTTTCGGCGTGCGCAGTGAAATCGACATGATTACGCATCGGGGCAGTGCCGTGGTCACGGGCAGGATCCAGCGGGAACTGGTGCGCATCTAGCGGCTGCTATCATCAACAACGGCATGGCAGCGACACATACAACGGTAGTACCGGTCCGACGCAGCACACTTTCCCCTGCGCTTGTGCTGGTCGCGGGATGGCTTGTTCCGGGCCTTGGGCATTTGCTGCTGAAAAAACCGATTCGTGCGGCGCTGCTGTTCGTGTCCATCGTGTCGATGTTTGTCATCGGCATGGCGCTGCACGGCAAGCTGTACGCGGCCACCAACGGTGACATGCTCGACCTGCTGGGCTTTGTTGGGCAAATGGGATCGCCGCTGCTGTATGTCGCAGCCCACGCGGTCGGCACTGGAGCGTCCATGTTGTCAGACACCGTTTCGGACTATGGCAGCAAGTTCGCCGTGGTTGCAGGCCTGCTGAACGTGATGGCTGCAGTGGATGCGCAGTCGCTGGCCAACGGTCGAAAGGCGGGCTTGTAACATGTCGCACTTTTCCGCGGTTCTGCTCTACGCCTTGTTTGCTTCGGTTGTGTTCGGCATTACGCAGCGCGCTGAGTCACGGATGATGATCCGATTTGGAGCCTACTGCTTCGGGCTGTTCGTCATCGCGACGATTGCCATCAGCTGGGGCATGTGGGCCTTGAAGCACTAAGACTTACTGGCGCATTGTTGCCCGGAAGCAATAGACCCCGTGCTTGCGCTTAGTTCCCTCGGAATCCTTCGCTTTTGCTCAGAATGACAGCTAGCCACGATTCTTGTTCCAGACATTCGCGCAGAAGCCGAGTCGCTCCCGAAATCCGAGGCTGCGGTACAGCTTGAGCGCGGGCGTGTTTGCCTCCGTCACGGTCAGCGTCACGGCGCGCATGCCTTTCGCTGCCAACTGTGTGGCGACGTGCCGCAACAGCATCCTGCCCAGGCCATAGCCGCGTCGACGCGGAGCCACGCACAGCTGCGTAATGTGCGACACCTCTGGTTCTACACGCGAGACCAGGGCGACCGCCTCTAACTGCCCCGAACGCTCATCCCGCACCACGAATGAGTTCTCTGCGTCGAAGATGCCGCAGCCCGGGAACCGCACAATGTTGTGCAGAAAGCGCAGCGAACCCTGCACGGAGCGGTACTGGTCGTTGATGTGCGAGTCGCCGTGACCTTCGTAACTGCGATGGATCAGGTCGCCGGCGGGCTGGTAATGAGGTGCGACCCAATGCGTCAGCTTCAGGCTGGGTGGCAGTTGCAACGGCTTCTCGTCTTCGCGCCGCACCAGGCTACCCGGTAGAACCAGCTCGCGAGAGTCGGGCAGGTCGGCTTCCAGAAACAACCTGCGATGCGCCACAAATCCATGCTCCTGGAATGGTTCCTGCAGGCTTTCGCTTTCAAGCAGCAGTTGCGATTCAATTCGCTCCACGCCGGGTGTGTGCTGCAGCATGGGTAATAGGTGGTTCAGCAGCGTCACCTGGAGTGCGGCGGCATCCTCTCCCTGGGCAAATACGTCGCCAACCACGGCCTTTTGCGTTTCGTAAACGGAGAAGCAATATCCGCCGATGCTACCCGTGCCACGATCCACGGCGACAAATCCTGGCAGGATGCGCGAGTCCAGATACTTCAGCAGCAGTTCAATCGACTGCGTGTAATCCCAGCGCAGGCGTTGCTGCCACAGCACGGCTTCTGCTGTTAGCAGGGGACGTAGCTCGCGGCCGGTAAACAGCCGAAGATCGCGAATGTCGTAGCGGTCGAGCAAAAAACTGTCCCCTGTGAAGCTATGTTGCAAGCCTAACGGCTTCCCGTGGCAGTTCGGGCAGGGAATGACGAGGGGAACCTTACTCGTTCTCACGCAGTCCGGTCGGTCAGTGTTTAGTGCTGCGCTGCGACGCGATAGATGGCGAGACCTTGCCAGTCATCCACCAGCAGCCGCTTGTAGGTCCGATTCGGCAGCAGCGTCGGCAGGGTGGTGTGATCGTCCGCACGCAGCACCAGCAGGTGTTCCTGCTCGGGCACGCCTGTGATGACGGATTGTTTCTCTGTCGCGGAGGTTTCCTGCAGATAGTGACGCAGGGGTTCCTTCCGATAGAAGCTTAGGCCATAAGCCGTGTCCCGCCGGATGTGTTGGGTCACCAGTAACTTGACGTCAGGGGCTTCCTCGGCAATCTGCCGCGCGAGTGGGCGTGCAGAGTAGTTTGCGTCCAGCAGCCAGCCATTGCCGTGCAGCAGGAAGAACAGCAGCACCATGACCGGGGCTAATGTGACAGGGCGTATCCACTTCAGGCCGAAGCGTCGGGTCACCAGCACCACCGCCGCGCCGGTGGCGACCGAAATCATCAGCGCAATCAGCAACGTCCTGGCAGGCGGCACCATACGCTGGTAGACCATGTACTGCGGACAGAGGACTAGCACAAAGGTCAGCAGGCCCGTGGCAACACCGTGCGCGATCAGCATGCCCTGCGAGAGGCCGGACTTGCGCACGCGAAACAGGTAATCACCCGTCAGAATCGTGATGGGCGGGATGGAAGGCAGAATGTAGCCCGGCAGCTTGGACCCGGAGAACGAAAAAAACAGCACCGGGAACAAGGCCCAAAGTACCAGAAATTCCGGAAAGGCGTCTCCCGCCCGCGAGTGTCCGAGATAGCGCGCGGGCTTGTGTCGAACGCGCCATTCGGCAACCGCGATCTCGACAGAATCCCACAAGGCCCGCGCAGACAGCACCGTCCACGGCATCAGCGCCAGCAGCAGAACGATCAGGTAGAAGAAGGGGTTCTGGTGATGCTGGTAGCGGTCGCTGGCAAACCGCTGCAGGTTCTGTTCAAACAAGAAGAAGCGGTAGAACGTCGGATTGCGAATCTGCACGGCAATAAACCAGGGCAGAACGATCAGCAGGAACAGTGCAATGCCCGGTAGCCAGACCATGCGGCGAAGCACCTGCCACTCTCGCCGCAGGCCGACAAACAGCAGGATGATGCTCAGGGACAGGAAGATCGCAACTGGGCCCTTCGCCAGTGTCGCCAGGCCGCCGAAGAAATACAGGTCGAACAGCCAAAACTTCTTACCGGTTTCATACCAGGCATACCAGCCCAGCATGCCGATGCAGAACGGCGCGGCCAGCTGCATGTCCGTGGACGCGCCGCGAGCGAACGCAATAATGGCAGTCGCTGACGCCGTAATCAGTGCGGCGTCCAGATGACCGCCCGAGCGGAAGCGACGCATGTGCAGGAAGATGAGGAACACAAGGGCAAATGCACCTGTGGCAGAGGGGAGCCGCGCCACCCAGTCACCCTGCCCAAACTCCTTGTAAAAGCTCATGGTGCGCCAGTAGTAGAGCGCGGGCTTTTCAAGCCAGGGATGTCCGTAAAGAATGGGCGTGATGGTGCCGCCCTCCGCGCAAAGAAACGAAGCACGCAGGTCAGCCGGGTGCAAGGATCGGGGGAATACCTTGGCGTGCAGCTGGTGGCACACGTCGGAATGTTGCTTCAGCATCTCGGCAGCAATTTGCGCGTACCTGGGCTCGTCTGCGCCTACCAGCCCAAGCTCCGGCCGG
The DNA here is from genome assembly GCA_050954525.1 of Janthinobacterium lividum. Taxonomy (GTDB): domain Bacteria; phylum Acidobacteriota; class Terriglobia; order Terriglobales; family Acidobacteriaceae; genus Terriglobus. The sequence continues at coordinate 10,054 of JBPBPZ010000296.1, read as the reverse complement.
GAGATGACAGCGTGGCCAACGCGAAAGGGAACCAGGCCGTAAAACAACAAAAGTGCGGTCAGCACACACAGTACGACCAGTTCGCGTGCCGAACAGGCACTCTCAGAGCGCAGCCACTCACGCCAGGTAAGTCGCTGCTTCGGTGCCGTTCCGGTTGCCGCACTTCCGTTTTCGCCGGGCTGTGGGTAGCTGCTCAAGTTTCGCTGGACCGAAACTGAGGCTATCAGAGTTCCGGCGCTTCCTCGCGCCTGTGGTGCTTACTGCGGCAGAAGAGATTGCTGTCCCGCAACCCTGTCCAGCTCTTTTCCAAGCTCCGCAAGAATGTGCTGCACGGCGCTTTCAAACGGCCCGGCAAGGTTGCAGCCAGCGGCATTGCTGTGTCCGCCACCACCGCAGCCGCTCGCCACCCGCGACACATCGACCCTGGATTTGGACCGCAGGGAAGTACGAAACTGTTGCGGTTCGCCGGCGAGTTCGCGCAAAAAGGCCGCAGCTTCCACCCCTGCAATGGAGATAAGGTAGTTCACCGTTCCCTCAGAGTCTTCGTCGGTCGCGGACAGCTGTTCCAGGTCAGCCTGTGTGATGTACGTCCAGGCGATCGGTCCCACAATGCGTACCCTTGAGAGTGCCAGGCCAAGCAGGTGAATCCGAGCTGCCGGGACCGAGTACAAAACGTCCCGCGCAACCGTATCGGCCTTTGCGCCAAGATCGATGAGGGCATGTGCCAGTGTGAACGTTTCCGCTGATGTGCCCGGATACGTGAAGGATCCGGTATCGGTCATGAGCGCGGTGTACAGGCAGGTGGCCATGGCCGCGGTAACTTCGACGCCTGCTGCACAGGCCAGGTCGTACACCATGGCTGCTACCGCGTCAGCGTCAGGATCGATCCAGTTCAGTGAACCGTAGTTGCAGCCGGTGCGATGGTGATCGATGTTGATCACGAGCATGCCATCCAGGCCGCTGATGCCGGTGCGTTCGGTGCCGTCACACTCCAGGATCACGGCAGCGTCATATAGCTGACTGTCGACTACCCGGGCTACACGGATGCGATCGACCTCCGGCAGCGTTCGGTAGACCGACGGAACCGGATCTGCAAGGACAAGATCTACGGTCTTGCCCATTTGCTGCAGCATGGCACCCATGGCAAGCACCGACCCGACCGCATCGCCGTCTGGCCGGGCGTGGGAAACCACCAGAAACCTGCTATGCGCCGCCAGCGTTTGCAGGATCAGGTTCATCTGCCGCTCTCCATCCTGCTGAGGCGCAGGTACAGAAGGTTCCAGGGGCAGATCTGTCTCGTGGGGAACAGGAACCATCAAGACTTGGCCGCCTCACCCGCTCCCGAGTTGGCGGTTCGCCGTGCCTGGCGCTTTTTCATGCGTGTTAGCAGCGAATCCATGCGGGCGTTGATTTTCTCAGACCGGTCGATGTGGAACGACAGATCCGGCAAGTGCCGCACACCCATCCGGTCCAGCAATTGCGCACGGATAAAGCCGCGGGCGGCCATGAGGCCTTCCAGGGTGCGATCTTCTTCCGCTTCATCACCGTTTACGGCAATGTACACATGGCCGCTCTTGCCACCGGGCTCGAGCGCTACTTCTGTCACCACGGTGGAGCCGATGCGAGGATCGGACAGCTCGCCATCAATAATGACGCCAATTTCTTCGCGCAGAGTCTCTTGGACGCGATTGCGATGATGTTCTCGTGCTCGGTGTTCGGGCATGTTCCTGCTGGCCTCTTCGACTCATCAGATTATCAGATGTGGATACCATTTCAGATATCAGAATTCTGGTGTGGGATTGAACTTTCGCATCCTGAAGCTATCCAGGCTCCGTATAGATAGGTGACAGGGAAGCACGTGAACGCCTCAAACGACGAATTCAGCAAGCTTGTCGACGAACACAGTTCCATGGTGTTCTCCGTAGCTCTACGTTTGCTGGGCGACCGCGGTCTGGCGGAAGAGGTAGCGCAGGACGTGTTTCTGGAACTGCACAGTTGGCTTCCCAAGTTGGAAAGCCACGACCATGTGCGGCATTGGTTGCGCCGAGTGGCGACTCACCGGGCCACCGACGCGATCCGTCGCCGGAAGGTGCGGCCGGAAGGGCAGTCAGAAGAATGGGACGAAAAGTACGACCGACCCAGCGGCAACCTGCAAGGGGAGGACGGCGCGATGGAAACGGCGATGGAACGCATGTTGCTTTCGTTGCCGGTGGCGCAGCGAACTGTATTGGTGCTGCGGTACGGCGAAGACCTTTCACCCGAGGAGATCGCTCGCACCACGGGCGATCCGGTGGCGACGGTGAAAAGCCACTTGCAGCGAGGTTTGCAGTTGTTGCGACGCAAAGGATCTGTGGTGTTGAAGGAGTTTGTTCGTGGATGAATTCAGGGGAGTAGAAGAAGACCTTCATCGCAGCCTGCGGCGTGTGCCGGCACCGGACGGGTTTACGGGTCGCGTGATGTTACGTGTCGCGGAACGCGAGATTGGACGAAGAACACCGGACATCCACGAGGTACGCCACCGTGGCCTGTCCATAGCCGGACATAGCCGGGCTGCCTGGTGGACTGCACTCGCCGCGATGCTGGCACTGACTGTTGGCGGCGGAGACCTGTTGCATCTTCGGCATCAACGGCAGGTGCAGCAGGCTACGGCGGCACAGGCGCAGGTGGACCTGGCCATGCAGTTAACCAGTCACGCGCTGAACGAAGTTGAGATAGGTCTGGATCGTAGCCCCGCCGGGCGATTTACACACTTTCTAAATGGAACACAGTAATAAGGGGAGGCGTCATGAAGCAGACAGTATGGAAAATGACAGGTGCGGCGGCTTCTTTGGCGCTGTGCATCGCCGGTGCAGGAACACAGGTAGCACGTGGGCAGATGGTACCAGTTTCTGCCACCCTCGCTGAGAACAGTGGACAGCCGGGGACCACGGCTGCCGCGTTCGATCCGCAGGCCAAGGATGACCTGCTCGACGGCCTGGACCGCCTGGGTGCCAACGCCAGGGAGCGCAACGAGGTGAACCTCGACAAGAACATGCTCGCGCTGGCCGGTGGCAAAAAAGGCGGCAAGTACGGCGACCTGGCGCAAAAGATGGACTTTATCGTGGTGCGCAACTACGAATTTGCCAGCAAAGGCCAGTACCAGAAAAGTGATCTTGACGCTCTGCGCCACCGGCTGGAGGGTGGCGGATGGTCTCACATCGTGCGCAACGAAAGCGATGGTGAGACCAACGACATAGTCGTGAAGGCTGACCATGAAGGCTTCATCAGTGACATGGTCATCCTGAATGCGGAAGCAAAGGAACTGAACATTGTGCACATGCGGGGCCACTTCCGTATGGAAGACGTGCAGGGAGCCATGGGCAGCGCTATGGGGGCAAGCATGGGAGCTATGGGTGCCGGCATGGGCAACGCCATGGGCCACGTGGCTGCCGCCCAGCATCAGCCACCTGCTCCGCCCGAGCCGCCGGAACTGAAGAAGCGCTAGTCGAAGGTGTCGAGTTGGGTGTCCAGCACCGTGACACCCAGCCCTACGCCGAGCCGTTCCACGGCAGCTTCCACCTCGCGCATCTGGCCGTCAAGGTAGTCACGCGAGGCGTTGATCGCGGCGATGCCAAGCGTCGCCCGATTCCAGAGCGATGCATCATCTAACTCCGCCACGGAGATGTTAAATCCGTGGCGGAGTTTGTCTTTGATGGAGCGAACTGCCTGTCGCCGGTCTTTCAAGGATTGTGCGCCCTCAATGGCCAGTTCCAGGGTCAGCGTCGCAATCGGCATTAGGCAGTGTGCGGCGGTGGCAGGCGGTGGTCCGGGGGAACCGGCACAGCGTCGATGTTTGCAGCGCCCTTGTTGCCTGAACGATCCAGCAGCGTCTTAAGCAAGACGTACAGCACGGGGATAAAGAACAGGTTCAAGAGCGTGGAGAGCAACATGCCGCCCACGATTGCGGTACCTACCGAATGCCTTCCAAGCGAACCCGCACCGGTTGCAAAGTACAGTGGCAGGACGCCCAGGATGAAGGCGAAGCTGGTCATCAGGATGGGACGCAACCGCAACTCCGAAGCCTGAATTGCTGCGTCGACAATGCTCGCACCCTTGTGTCGGATCTCTTCCGCAAACTCCACGATCAGGATGGAGTTTTTGGCCGAGAGTCCGATCAGCATGACCAACCCAATCTGGACGTAGACGTCGTCGGTCAGGCCGCGCAGGCTGACCAGCGATAGCGCTCCCAACACGGCAGTCGGTACGGCTAACAGGATGATGAAAGGCAGCGCAAAGCTTTCATACTGCGCCGACAGGGTCAGGTACACGACCAGCAGGCCAAGCCCGAAGATCACAACAGCTTTGCCACCGGACTCCACTTCTTCCAGTGCCAGACCTGTCCAGGAGAAGGTCATACCCTGCAGCTTGTGCTTGTTGAAGGCACTTTCCATTGCACTGAGACCCTGACCGGAGGACAGCCCTGGTGCCTGTGAACCATCGATTTCAGCCGCTCGGAAGATGTTGTAGTGGTTGATGACCTGCGGGCCGCTGGTTTCGAGGATGGAAACGAGATTGCCCAACGGAAGCATCTGGCCGGAATCGGACCGCACATAAAACTGCCGCAGGTCCTGCGTGTTGCGTCGGAACGACTGATCGGCCTGAACATACACGCGGTACGAACGATTGTTGAAATCAAAGTCGTTGACGTAGCTGGAACCCATGTACGTGTTGAGCGACGAGGTAATCTGTGCCAGTGAGACGCCGATTGCTTTCGCCTTTTCGCGGTCGATGGTGACAAACACCTGCGGATCGTTGGAACGGAACGTGGTGTTCAGATTGCTGAGACCGGATGCGGGCGAGAAGCCTTCCGCAACCAGCTGGTGAGCCACCTTGTCGATGTCGCCGAAGGTGTTTCGGCCGCTGTCCTGCAGCATGAACTGGAAGCCGCCAACCGTACCGATGCCGGCAATGGCTGGAGGTTCCGCGGCAAACAGGATGCCGCCCGGAACGCCGAACAGTTTCGGTGCGATGCGGCCCACAATGGAGTGCGCGTCATGCCCGGCACCCAGCTTGGTCCGTTCGTCCACTGGCTTCAGCGGGGCGAAGATGATGCCGGAGTTCGGGGAAGATCCGCCGGATAGTGAGAAACCCATGATGGAGAAGGTCGCTGCCACGTCTGGGTCCTGGCGGACAAGCGTTGTACCGCGCTCGGCCACTTCGCTGGTGTAGGCCAGGGAAGCTCCCGGAGGCGTCTGCACAATGATCAGGAAGTAGCCCTGATCTTCCTGCGGTACGAAGGCCGTGGGTACGTGCGTGTACATGTAGGCGGTAGCGCCAAGCGACCCAATGAACAGCACCAGCATGGCGTAGCGCCAGCGCACCACAAAGGTGACAGCGGCAGCGTAGCCAGAGATCAGGCGCTTCAGACCGGCTTCAAACCAGCCCACAGGCACACCCGCCCAACGGTTCAACGGACCGAAGAATTTAGGCAGCAGCTGCTTGTCGCGGTGCAGAAGGATCGCTGATAGCGCGGGCGAAAGCGTCAGGGCGTTGAAGGCTGAAATTGCGATGGAGAAGGCAATCGTCAGCGAAAACTGCTTGTACAGAATGCCCGTGGTTCCGGGGAAAAAGCTGACCGGGATAAATACCGAGATAAGTACGAGCGACGTTGCAATGACGGCGCTGGTCACTTCAGCCATTGCAATGCTGGTGGCTTCTCGCGAGTCGGCAACGCCTTCTTCCAGGTGGCGCTGCACGTTTTCGATAACGACGATGGCGTCATCCACCACGAGGCCGGTCGCCAGCGTGATGCCGAACAGCGTCAGTGAATTGATCGAGAAACCGAAAATCTTGATAAAGGCGAAAGTACCGATGAGCGAGACCGGGATGGTTACGGCGGGAATGATCGTCGAGCGCCAATCCTGCAGAAACAGGAAGATCACCGCGATAACGATCAGGATCGCCTCGAAGATGGTGACCACCACTTCATGCACGGAGTCGCCAATGACCAGCGTGGTATCGACGGCGATGTAGTCCTTCAGGCCGGGCGGAAACGACTTTTCCAACTCAGTAAGAACCGCACGGCAACGCTTGTCCACGTCGAGCGCGTTTGCGTTGGAGAGCTGCTGCACGCCGATACCCACGGCGCTGCCACCCACATTACCAAAGTGGAAGCGAAGGTCCGTGTTGTAGTTTTCCGCGCCCAGTTCGGCATGGCCAACGTCCTTTAGCAACACCAGGCCGCCGAAGTTGCTGTTGTTCTTCAGGATGATGTTGTCAAACTCGTGCGGATCGCTGAGGCGGCCCACCACACGCACAGCCATCTGGTAGCTCTGGCTGTTGTCAGACGGCGGCTGTCCAAGCTGGCCTGCGGCCACTTCGACGTTCTGCTCAGAGAGCGCGTTGGTGACGTCCAGAGCAGTCAGCTGACGCGCGGCCAGACGTGCCGGGTCAAGCCAGATGCGCATGGCGTACTTGCGCTCGCCGAAGATCTGCACATCGCCCACACCGGGAACACGCTTCAGAGCGTCCTTGACGTACACGTCGAGATAGTTCGATACGAAGGACTGCGACAGGCTGTTGTCAGGCGACAGAAAGCCCGCGGCGAACACGAAGTTGCTGTTCGCCTTGGTGATGCTGATACCCGTGGCGTTGACGGTTGCGGGCAAGCGGCCCTGCGCCGTTGCCACGCGGTTCTGCACGTCAACGGCGGCGATCGAAAGATCGTAGCCGGTGTTGAAGGTCACAGTGATGGACGACGTGCCGTCGTTTGAGCTGGTGGAGCTCATGTACCGCATGCCTTCGACGCCGTTGATGGCGGTCTCAAGCGGGATGGTCACGGCGGACTCTACGACCTGCGCGTTGGCACCGACATAATTACAGGCAACGATGACCTGCGGCGGTGCAAGCTGCGGGTACAACGAGATGGGTAGCGAGGGGATACTCACCGCGCCGGCCAGCACGATGAGCAAAGCGCACACCGTGGCGAAAATCGGCCTCTTGATAAAAAATTCAACCATGGATTACTTTCCTGTTGCTGTACAGCAGGGCAAATGCGTGCAGAGTCGGATCTAGCTCAGCGGTTTTACGGGTGCGCCTTCCTGCAGAAATTGCAGGCCAGACAGGATCACGCGGTCGCCAGGCTTCAAGCCGGTCAACACCGGATAGTTATTGCCGATGGGGTCGCCCAGGGTAACGCCGACAAGGTGAGCGATATATCCGGAACCCTGCTGCGCCGCCAGGTAGACGAACGATGCGCCACCAATCTTGGTCACAGCCAGCACGGGTACGGTGGCAGCAGGCTTGCTGTCCCACGTGACGCGGGCAGTGACGATCTGCTGATTGCGCAGGTTACCGGCAGAGGAGACGGGCGCCTTGGCCAGAATGCTCTGCGTTCCGTTGTCTACCTGTGGCGAAACGAAATAGATCGCGGTCTTGGTCAGCGAGTGACCGGATGCATCGAGCAGCTCTACCGGCAGGTTGTTGTGCACAAGCGAGGCACGTTCCGTGGGCACATAGATATAGGCCTCCAGATCGCGGTCCTCATCCACCGTGGTGAGCATGGTCGTGGGCGAAACATAGTCACCCTGGTGCACGGGGATGTCACCCACAATGCCGGCAAATGGCGCACGCACCTGGTAGTAGGCAAGCTGTTCCCGTTGTGTGCGTGTGGCGGCAACGGCAGCGTTGTACGCCCCCTGTGTGCTGCCAAACGATTGCGTCGCCAGGTCGTAGGCCTGCTTTGAGATCACGCCTGCCTCAAACAACTGGCGCTGGCGTTCCACATCGGCTTGGTTGTACTGGTACTGCGACTTCTGCTGCAGTTCCGTGGCCACGCCCTGCTGCACAGACGCCTGCTGTTTCAGCGGGTCGATTTGCAACAGCAACTGACCTGCTGCCACATTCTGGCCGCTGTGGACAAGAATGCGGGTGATGCGCCCATCCACCTGGGGTTGCAAGGTTGTGGTGCGGCGGCTTTTGATGGTGGCGACATACGAGTCGCTTAGCGGCACACTGCTAAGTGCGACAGGCATGACAGCAACCGGTGTGGCCTGCGGAGCGGGTGGAGGCGGAGCTTTTGTGCAACCGGCTACGGCAAGAACCAGCAGGCCCGCAAGCAGGCCGCACACGGCAGTCCTGCCAGCGCGCCGGGCCGTGCAGGTAGAGGTCATTGGCGTAAACGCCGGGGCAGCGTCGATCGGTAAAAACAAGCAGAACTCCTAAAGCCGCAAAGTGACAAGCGTGAGGCCAGGTTGACCACAGACATGTGTGCTGTTCCTCATTCAAGATGTGGGTCGGATCACTTCGGATGCGGCAAATCAAAAAAGGGGACCTTTGAGCGGGTACAAAAACGGGACTTATCCAACTGTTTCTCGCAGGTGTAACAATGCTTCCGAAGTCTGGACAAACCCGGACGAAAACTTCTTGGAGTACGCCGTATGACACTGCCCAGCAAAACTTTGCCCCTGCTCTGCCTCGCTTTTGCCGGGGCCTCAGGCGTGGGAACCTACCTGTCGGCGCAGCACGCGGGTATGCCGGCAGGGGCAGATTTGCCCCGCTGGGCGTACCCCGTGCTTCCTGCCTCGCCCGTGCCGTCAGCAAGTGGCGCCACGCCAGCCAGGGCGCAGCCCTCTGTTGTGGAACATGTTCCGGGCAGCAAGGCGGAGTACACCAGCAAGGAAATTCCCGTTCTGCAGGTCGTGCCGGACTGGTTTCCGGACGAGCATCCGCCCATGCCGCCCGTGGTGGCGCATGGCCGCTTGCCCAACCTGGGAGCCTGCGCACACTGCCACCTGCCTACAGGCATGGGGCGCCCGGAAAACCAGAGCATTGCGGGTCTATCGCCGGAGTACATGATGCAGCAGGTAGAGGACTTCCGAAGTGGTGCACGCAAAAGTTCGGAGCCGCGCATGGCGTCGGTTAACAACATGATTCTGGCTTCGAAAACAGCGACGCCTGAGGAGATGAAGTCGGCAATTGCCTACTTTGCTTCCTTGCAGCCGCGACGCTGGATCCGCGTGGTGGAAACCGACACCGTACCGCTGACAAAGATCGGATCGCTCATGCTGGTGGTGACCGACGCAGCAAAGTCGGAACCCATCGGCAATCGTGTGATTGAGGTCTCGGAAGATCAGGAGCAGACGGAACTGCGCAATCCCAAATCAGGCTTTGTGGCCTACGTACCCAAAGGCAGTCTGCAGATCGGGGAATCGCTGGTGCGCACCGGGGGCGAGGGCAGGACCATTGCCTGCACGGAATGCCACGGCGTGAATCTGCGTGGCGTTGGCAGCATTCCGTCCATTGCGGGACGTTCACCGAGCCAGATGACGCGGCAGTTGATGGACTTCCAAACTGGGGCACGCAACGGTTCCGGTGCGGTGGTCATGAGGGGTCCAGTGGCAAAGCTGACGGTTGCAGACATGGTCGCAATTACCGGATATCTGGCTTCATTGGAACCTTGATGCGGCTCGCTTAAAAGCAAGAGCCAGGCTGTTGGGCCTGGCTCTTGCTGATGCTGCGAATAGCTTAAGAGAGCGAGTGGAGGTATTTGTAGTCGTAAGCGGCAGCCTGCATGGCGGGCATGCGGGCGTAGGGGCCTTCCTGCTCCACAAAGATATGCTGGATGCCTGCGCCCTTCACACCGGCAAAGATCTCCTTGTAGTTCACGACACCCTGGCCGATTTCCGCGCCCTCGGGACGGATCGGTCCGCCGGTGCTGGCACCCTTGCCGTAGGGAACGAAGTCCTTGATGTGCAGCATCTTGATGCGACCGGGATAGCGCTTCACGTAGTCTGCCGGCTTATAGCCCGCGACAGTCATCCATCCACAATCGACCTCGAAAAAGACCAGGTCCTTGTCCGTGTGGGTCAGCAAGTAGTCGTAGCCAGGCTTCTCGCCGTCCATGGCAAATTCCATGGTGTGGTTGTGCGCGCAAAACTTTAGACCGGCTGCCTTGGCTGCCGCGCCTACCTTGTTCATGTCATCGGCCAGCACTTTGAACTGATCGGGCGTAAGGGGGGCTAGAACGCTGCCGCGCGCCTTGGCCAGAAACGCCTTCTTCTGCTCGTCTGTCATG
>JBPBPZ010000271.1:0-16316 GCA_050954525.1 Janthinobacterium lividum | reverse complement strand
CGTTGTTCTGGAGGAGGCTTTCCACTTCGTTCATCGTTGTCATCCTAGAAGGGCTTTAGGAGCCCGGATTTCTGTTTCGAAACGTTTGCCTTCGCATCATGCTTCACGAGCCGCTGTTTCCGCACTCACAAGCGAAGCTGCCTGATGTCATCAGTCTGATCGCTGGGAGGGTAGCGTTCAATTACCTAGCACGTAATGTTGAGAGTGAAAGGTCGGAGCAGGCTCTGCGTAGGCTGTCGTTCATGATCCGTAATGCGATCTGCTGATGGAATGACGGTGCAGCGATCTTAACAACACCGTCAGTCGTCGATGCCAGCCCGTTCGGCAGGTTCGTCGCTGCACCTGCACACTCTGGCAACCTTTTGTAGACCTCTAGTCCTCCTCGCAACCTATCGCTACTGAAGCGAATCTGCCCAGCTTCTGACACCCTCGACCCTTGCTCTCTCAAGTCCGCAGTAGACCGAGATCGGCATGGCCCCCTTCGAAGAGGACATTGTGGAGTGCCCGATTTGGTGTGCCGTTGGAAGAGTTACTGTAGCGCAGGTCTTTCTGAGTTCAGATAGCCGCCGTCGGGATGTGGAGAAGTTGGAAGCGCGTAGCGGTTTCCACTTCCATGCCCCGTGTTGTTTGTCAGCCAAGCCTGCGGCGCCGGTGGTCTATAACCGAGCGAGGAGTGTGGCCGAATACGTGTTGTAGTGGACGCGCCAGCGCTCGGCCAACACGCGCAGTTCTTTCATCGAGTAGAAGATCTCACCGTTCAGGAACTCGTCCCTGAGTTGGAGTTGAAGCTCTCGCAGTAGCCGTTCTCCCACGGCGAACCGGGTTCGATGTACAGCGTCTTTGCTCCTGTCTGGCCAGCCATCTACGCAAGTCTTTGGCGACGAACTCCGGGCCATTGTCTGATCGAAGATGTTCCGGCACTCCCTTCAGCACCATGACATCGGCCAGCGCAGAGATGACCCTGGACGAAGACCAACGCCGTTCTGCACGCACCATCAGGCACTCGCGCGTGTGCTCGTCGATCAGGTTGAGGATACGCACACTGCGTCCGTCGTGTGTCCGTGCGCTTACGAAGTCGTGGCTCCACACGTGATTACGATGGATGGGCCGCAGCCGCAAGCACGATCAATCGTTGAGCCACGACCGACCGCGTGGCTTCTGCTTCTGCGGTCTCGGATCCTCGCTTCAAGAAAAGGGGTAAAAAGAACAAAGCACCCTTTCATGATGCCACTGCCTCTTGAAGGAGGCTCACAGCCCCCTCGAGCAAGCCCTTGATCGGGTATCTGCTCACATGGTGCAGGTGAAGTCTACCTTCGAGTGTGATGACTGAAACGACCTGAGCCTTGTCGTTCTCCGGGCTGGTAGCAGATTGGAAGATCTTCTCCACCCTGAGTGTCTCGTTCCCAAGCGGTTCGCTGACCACGCCTAGATTACTTACCATCAAGTCATAACCAAAGAACTTGTGCGGATCAAGAGAGTGAGGCTGGTACGGATCGAGTTCCGTGTTGAATGCGCTAAAGAGAGCATTGACGCCGGCGCGGGCGGCCTCCAAGCTGTGCGCATGACGCATTGGTTCCCGAGTAGTCCGTGCAACCTCCCAGAAGTCACTATCACTGGTGGAATCCAGCAAGGTTGGATGCATCGAAAGCCAAAGGCCTGCTGCATCAGCTACACCGATTGAGTGTCGCAGGTTGACAGGAGACAAGCACAGCTTCTGCCCACTTCTCCATTCTGCAGAGAGCGACATCGCTGCCCTCTGTAGGGCCACGATCAAGGCGGACTGCAGCGTCGCATCCGACTCTCGTGCTCGCGCAAGAATCCTTTCCAACGCCACGGTCTCGAGCACAACGCCGTTCATTTTGGCGTCCTCAAGCACTTCTGGCGTAGCAGGCGGAGAGCCATTCTGCTTGAGAAGGTGAGCATAAGAACCAACGGGCGGCAACCCCAGCATCTCCGAGACGGAAGGGAGGATCGGCTTTGCACCTCCTAAGGTGCCGCCCGACGCGCCCTTTATTAGGTCCGCCATGATCATCAGATTTGTGAGCCCGTCACAGATTGCGTGATGGGCTGCGAACACGATGTACGATCGCTCTGCTGTTGTATAGACAGACAGTCGCGCAAGTGGACCCTGCCCCAGACCGAATGACACTCGTGCTTCAGCCTCCATCAAGCGGAGGAGGTCAACATCGTGCAAGAGGCTTTGTAGCCGCAAAGGAAGCGACACGTCAAGGAGCGGAACTAATTGAGGGCGTTCCCCAACGTTCTTCTCTATAGTCATCGACAGCATGGGGTAGCGCAGTTGGACTGCATCCAAGGCGGACCTCCACGACTCCGGCGAGACTGTCCCCGACGCTTCGGTCGCCAGGATCGCAAAAATGGGTCGGCTAAGCTCTACTGCCCATAGAAACTCCTGGACCGGGTCGAGAGTCACTTTGAACGGATGTTGCATGCCTGCTTCATGTGAAGGGCGCTCGGTCATGATCGTATTCCTTATTCACGGGTTGTTCGGTGGTTTGGGTACTGCTGATTCGACGGCAGGAGGGCGACGAACGCGCTTAGAACGCGACTGGACCGACAGCTCCTTCCAGCGAACTACCTTTGCCGGATGTACATCGTTCCTATAGAAGAAGTGCACCATTGAAGGTTTCACAACCGATTTGTTCTTGTCGTCCAACAGCATCGTAACGACGCCGCGAAAAACCTTATGGCGAGGACTGTCCCAGCACTCCACTACATCGTGGTGTGCGGTGAAGCCAGTGTCGATGAACAACGCAGGTTCTCTCTGACTGCCTCCCGACCGTGCCAGTCGGCGACACCCAGGTTGCAGATCGCGTCCGCGGCAAAGCAGTCGAAGCCCTCTCCGAAAGTCTTGTTATCGATCTCCTTCCACATCGCGAGCAACCACTAGGGCTGAGGCATCTTGGTGAAGGAACGTGCGTACCATCCGGAGTTGCGCTTACTTGTTTGGTCTGCAACACAGACCCGCCGATGACCGCCGCAAAGGTGTGTTGGAAAGGAAAGAGGAAAGCGGTGGCGAACGTGCCGGTCATGACGCCGCGGCGGTCAATCTGGTTCTTCATTGGTTTTCCATAGATTTCCCTTGCTGGACGAAAGCTTTTAGAGGTGCATCCTGGGGAATCAGGCCAGCTCCCTCTCGAGTAAGGATCGTCTTTGCGCCGCCGTGCGGCAATTACCTTGCGCGTAGTTGCCTTAGAGCGGCGAGTAGCAGTGGAAGCTGTGCTAGCTTAGCTGACTCATCGCATGTTGCATCAGCGCGCGCTGCGTAAGCAGGATTAATATATGAGCCGACCTCGGACGCATGGTGGAAGACTTCACCTAAGCCATGAAGATGCCGCAAACCGGACATTCAAGGACTTGGGTGCGCTTCACGTAGAGGAGTGCAGGGTATATGGCCAACCGCGAATGACTGGGAAGTGATGCTGAGAGCCATTGTTGGCGTCTTCGTGGCCATGGGATACGTAGTGCCAATAGCCGTATACCAACAAACCTTCCACGGCGAAAATGGCTAGTGGTTGGGCTATCAGGTAAAAGAAGGGCTCGAAGACCCCATTGTGCGCCGAAGACATTTCCATACAGAGTGATACATGGGCCAGAGCGCAGCTGGCACCCCTTCCGGCTATTCTCACAAACCCTGGGTTATAAGAGCTGCAAGAGCAACTCCGTGCTCGTTGGTCTGAGTGCGGGTGCCGGGGAATCGCGCTGTTCCACGTACAGTGAAACGGGTTTCAGAGAATTTATCCAGCCCTTCTCCTATAGAAACGTTGACACCTTCTGATCGGCCCATTCAGCGCTGCTACGGTCGGCAAAGCGGGAGGGCGCGCAGCCGACAGCGCGTGTGAATGCCGTGCTGAAGGCGCTCGCTGACTGAAAGCCGATGGACAGAGCGATCTCACCCATCGTACGAGTGCCGCGGCGAAGCTCGTCTTTGGCGAGAGCGATGCGCCAACGTTGCAGGTACTCGATGGGCCCGATCCCTATCACTGTACGGAAGCGGAAGCTGAAGCCGGAGCGTGAAAGGTGGCAGAGACGGGCCAGCGAGGCTACGGTCCAGCGTTGCGCGACAGCGTGGTGCATCTCCGTCAGCGCAAGGGCGATGGCCGGATCGGCCAGACCTGCTAACAGTCCCGTCTGGGTCAGATTGAGGCTGGGAGACCCGTTACGTAGAACCTCCACAAAGATCAGCTCCATCAGGCGCGCGACCACGAACTCACTGCCGAGGCCTGGCGAACTGGACTCCGCTTCGTTCATCGAGAGCAACGCGCGCAAGCGGCCCGAGCTGTTGTCGCTGGAAGCGATGTGTACCACCTGCGGCAGAAGCTCCGTGAGCAGCCTCTCGTTGGCGGTATCGAAAACAAACCTGCCACCACGGAGCACGGCAGGCGATGCTGTGCCTTCGCCGAGCTTCATGCCCGTGTGTCCGATCGCAGCTACGATGTCTTCGCTGTTTTCCGGCTCAAGAGTCGGGTCAGAGGTAAGAGTGAAGGGTGAGGAGGTACGCACTAGCGCAAAGTCGTCCTTTTGGAGGGTGATCGGCGCTTCTCCCAGGCGCACCAGCTGACATCCGCCGCGCTCTACCCAGCAGAAGAGCAGGTCTTGACGCTGGCGAAAGGAGACGCCCCAGCGGCCGGCCGCGTCAATGCGCGCCCACAGGGTCGCCTGGGGACGTAGCAGGCGGATGAGGTCAAGAAAAGGGTCCACCCTGAATTGGACGGGTTGTAAAGAACTTCGGCGTCCTCGTTATCGACGGCGGGGTGGAGGGGGTTTAACGTAGCGAATGTGAGGTGTTGGTTCCATCCCCTCACAACCAGGTATGGGAGACAGACGATGACTGAAGAGAACCTGCAACAACTTTGGAAGAGCTATCAGGACGCCTGGGCCGATATCCCCGCAGACGAACGCGAATTATTGCTGAGAGCAAGCGTGGCCGAAGAAGTGGTCTTCACAAGCCCGAACGCCAATGGACGAGGATTCAGCGATCTCGTCATGCATATCGCTGACTTTCAGCGGCAATTTCCTGGAGCCTACTTCCGCAGCAATAGGCTCATCGAACAGAATGATCAACTGCTCTCTGAGTGGACCATGTTCAACCGGGATGGCACAGCTTTCCTAACGGCGCATAGCTATGCGCAGTTCAATGCTGCAGGACGCCTCACGCATCTGGCCGGGTTCTGGAAGCTGTGAAATTGGCGCGTCTGGACGAGTACGAGCCGGATCAGGCCGGCTCGTTTCTTGCTCGTGTGGAAACATAAAAATGACGGCCCCGTAATCACCTCATGGGTTCGAACCAGAATAGTAATGCGAAGTCCCATAGGGTTGAGTTAGCCGTTCCAGACGCCGTTTGGAGGCGCCTGGCTCGCTGACTGGCTATGCGTTGTTTTCTCTTTTTGTGCCCTGCTCATTGGCCTGTTTCACTCATTGCCGACAAGGGCAGAACATCCGGGGCGAACGCCTATGATCTGGGTGGATTTGAAGAAAAGGTTATTGCGGCGATCCTCCAGCCTTCACTTCCTTTGACCAAGACCCAAGTCTCACTCCCGCGATTTGTCTCTTTTCCGTCGATCAGGAATACGAAGTCAAAATACACCGACGCAATCGTCCCGTCGCTGTTTTGCTGCAGATGTGTGTGCGTCGGGTTGAAGCTGGCCTTTGAGCTCGAAACCATTTTGGCGAAATCCGCGTAGCTTCCCACTCGGATCTTTTGCGCATCCGGTGACGACGCTTTCACCCCGGCATAAGCGTCGTCAGAAAGCACGTTGAGCCACATACTGCCTTGGGGAATGAATAGGCTGGCCAGCCGAGATCCGTCGTGATTCAGAACGGCTTCGTGGTAGGCGTCGATCACATGCTGAACGTCGACAGTATCCGAAGCGATTCCGACAGAGACAGCCTTGTTGCTCTCGGCAAGGGGTGGGCTTTGGGCGTCGCTCGCGCCGCCCAGTCGGACTGTTAGAGCAAAGAGCAGGATACGGATGAAACCCTTCATGTGTTTTTTCCTCGAAGACGATGGCTGCCGGTCAGACTGGAATTGTGAGGGCAGAACTCTCCACCGTGAATCTACGCACATTCATCGCGCATCCGGATGATATGTTCTGAAGCGGTCCCCGCAGTTGCAGAGCGGTCCAGAGATCGAATGAGCAGGACGCACAGCAAAGCACAAGGAGACCTGAACTTTCGCAACGGCCCTCCATAGCCACGCAGACGAACGTGATCTGTCAGAATGGCTGGACGCGCAATGATGAAAGCTACTCTCAGGTGGTTGGTTGTCTCAGTCTTCTTTTGGACGGCGATTGCGCTGATCTTTGCTTTGCCTCAGCTTGGGCAGAACCGCGACCTGCACAAGGTACTGACGTCGGCGTTGGCACAGTGGTGGTCCTGGGGCATTCTCGTTCCGGGCATCCTGGCGATGGATTATGCTCTTCCTTTTCCAGTGCAAAGAATCGTGCCTCGTTTCGTCACGCACCTAACTCTGGGACCTTTTGTGACCATAGTCTATGGCTATGTGGAGGCGACTCTGAAAGCGTTGCTCGGCGTAATGGCATGGTCTAGGCTGTCTGAGACAAAAGTCATTAGCGAAGCTCTCAGAGAGATGTTCTGGAGCATGCTTGTGTACTGCCTGATCGTGGGGGTGTGGCAAGCCTACCTCTACCACCAGCGCTATGTTTCCGCTGAGCTGCAGATGGAGCGCTTGCAGAGGAACTTTTCAGAAGCTCGCCTCAACGCCTTGCGTATGCAGTTAGATCCACACTTCCTCTTCAATGCGCTCAACACCGTTTCCTCACAGGTCGAGCGTGAACCCAAGCTCGCGAGACGAATGATCGAGCACCTGGGTGATTTGCTACGCCTTTCTCTGAACTCACAAGGAGTTCACGAGATATCCCTTGTCGAAGAACTAGCTTTCCTTGACCACTATCTCGCCATCCAAAGGATCCGCTTCGGCGATGCTTTGAAGATCGAGATGAGAGTTGCCCCAGACGTAAGAGATGCCTTGGTTCCCAGCCTTTTCATCCAGCCATTGATAGAGAATGCCATCCGCCACGGCATTTCCAAAAGAGCTCGGGGCGGGGCGATTGTTTTGATTGCGCAGGGCTTCAAGGACAGACTTCTGGTCCAAGTGCTGGACGATGGAGTGGGATTACCGTCAGGCTGGTCGTTCGATACTCATAAGGGAGTGGGCCTCACGGTGACACGAGAGCGATTCGCCGGACTGTACCCAGGCGATACGAACCAATTCGATGTGCGGCGGAGAACAGAAGGCGGAACAGAGGTGTCTATCTCATTTCCGTTGCACAGACGAAGGGAAACAGATGACCTCCTTAAAGCCTGATGGTATCCGCGCACTCATCGTGGATGACGAGGCACCAGCGCGCCAGCGTGTCTCCGACCTGTTGAACCAGGATTCGGAAGTGTGTTCTCTGCAAGAAGCAGGCGATGGGGAAACCGCAGTGCGAATGATTCTCAGCGAAAAGCCCAACCTGGTGCTTCTGGATGTGCAGATGCCTGAACTCAACGGCATGGAAGTGATTGAAGCCGTAGGGCCGGAGAAAATGCCCTTTACGGTGTTTGTCACTGCATATGACCAGCACGCCATCCGAGCCTTCGAAGCAAACGCGTTGGATTATCTACTAAAACCCTTCAGCGATGAGCGATTCGAGGCGATGCTGACACGAGTGAAGAGGCGTAGGGATGACCTTCGCCTTCGTGAATTCGGCCAAAATGTTGCACGGGTAATTGCCATGCAAGCGACGGAAACCCGCCACATGGACCGCCTGGCGATCAAGACGGATGGAATTACAAGGTTCGTGCGGGTGGAAGACATTGATTGGATCGAAGCAGCAGGGGTCTACGTCACCCTCCACGCCTCGGGGAAAGAACATCTTTACCGGGCCTCGTTAACCGATCTGGAGCAGAGTCTCGACCCGAGCCGCTTTCTTCGGATACATCGCTCTGCGATCATTAATATCGAAAGTATTGTGCAGATGGAGCCTCTCTCCCACGGGGAGTTCGAGGTTCTCTTAAAAGATGGCTCCCACCCTCGCGTCAGTAGAAGCTTCCGCAACTCATTGGAGCAGCGATTGGGACAGAAGTTGTAAGCTTCCAAGAACGTGACGGCTTACGATAACCGGCACTGTTGAGCAGGCCATCGTTGCACATCATCAAGCCGTGTTCGCGGATTGACATTGAACACAGCTCTCGAAGGAATCAGTTTGTCATGTCGAGTCGAACCGCCACACTGTTAAGCATCTGTTTGTTGTGCAGCAGAGCACTGCCTGTTAAGGCAGCCAGTGCGGAGGCTGAGAGAGCACCGCATAGGAGAACTGTGTCCTTGATCGAGGTGCGTTCAGCGGCTGAAAATAAACTTTTTGAACAGTACTCCGGCGACATACCCGATTCGGAGATTGGGAGCAAAATCGTCAGCCACACAGCGCTCGAGGATTACTCCATCGCAAGCGCAGTGCGGGATCACGCTCGCGATAAGAGCTACCTCAAAAGACTGCATCGGATTGACACGAGAGGCCTTTCTGAGCAGGATCGCCTGTCTCATGCGATGCTGCTCCGAGAGCTCGAAGATCATGTCAGGAGCTTCAAGTTAAAGCAGTATGAGATGCCAGTCACGCAGATGGCCGGACCTCATCTTTCTTTTGCCGAGCTCCCCAAGTCTTCTGCTTTCAAGGAGACGAAGGACTATGAAGACTACCTCACTCAGCTTCGCGAAATTCCGCGGGCATTCGCTCAAACCATTGCCGTCCTTAAGCGGGGAGAAAAGGACGGTCTCATGCCCCCAAAGGTTCTTCTGGTGCAGATTCCTGCGCAGTGCGAAGGAACAATCCAAGAAGATCCCTTCCTCACACCAGTGGAACATTTTCCGGGTACCGTATCTCAAGCAGATCAGCAACGTCTGCAGCGTGAAATCCGCGATGCGGTGCACTCACTTGTTCTACCTGCGTATGCGGGGTTCGCTGCATTTGTCGCTAACGACTATGCACCACATGGTCGGGATGTGATCGGGCTGGTTGGTCTTCGAGATGGAGCCCGGCAATACCAGTTCGCAATACAGCACTACACGACGACCAACATGACCGCGGAGGAGATTCACTTACTTGGACTTAGGGAAGTCAGTCGCGTCGAGGCGCTCCTCAATCAGGTGGCACACAGGGCTGGCTATGCGGACCTGAATAGGTTTCGAAATGCCCTCAAGGAGGATCCCAGGTACATCCCGAGATCTCCGGATCAGATCGTCGATACCTTCCGGGCGGACGTGACGCAGATGCAGCCACACCTGGCCGAACTGTTTTTGCCGTATTCCCTGCCACCTCTTACAGTGGAACCGGTACCAGCTTCCCAGCCCGGCAATGGAACGCACTACGTAGGGGGATCGAGCGACGGCAGAGTTCCGGCAAGAATTGTGGTGCTTACCTCCGATTACGCCCATCGTAGTCTCATCAGCGACGAAACTCAGGCGTACCACGAAGGTATTCCGGGCCACCACCTGCAGATTTCGGTGCAGCAGCAACTGACAGCGCTCCCCCACTTCCGGCGTGATACGGATTATGCCGTATTCGCAGAAGGTTGGGCCGTTTATGCGGAGGCGCTGGGCAAGGAGATCGGTTTCTTTCAGGAACCCGCGTCGGACTATGGGCGCCTAAACCTCGAGCTGATGCGTGCGGTTCGCCTTGTGGTGGATACGGGCATTCACGCAAAGGGCTGGAGTCGAAAGCAGGCGATCGAGTATTACCGCCAAAGTGGGGCGACTGACGAACCGACCACTCAGTCTGAGGTGGATATGTGCATCGCCCGACCTGGGCGAAATCTTGCTTACCAGATCGGCAAGCTCAGAATCCTGGAACTTCGTCATCATGCCGAAGAGAGACTCGGCGCACGCTTCGATCTGCGTGAGTTCCACGACCAGATTCTGCGTGGTGGAAATATGCCCCTGGACCTTCTAGCCAAGCAGGTAGACGCCTGGATCTCGCAAAAGATGGGCTAGCTCCTTTCGCCTCTTTGAAGCGCTGTCTAGAGCGCCGCCATCCCTCGGACTCCAGAAAGTCCGGCCAGACCCACATAGTCGAGCGCTACTCATCTAAGTTTCGACACTTTACCAACCTCACAGTTGATAACGGGGAGCTTAACCCTGCGATGATTCCTTACCGGAACTTGAAGCAGAGGGCACAGGTATGAATACGGAGTTGTTCTTTTCACCACAGGCCTCAAAGCGCTGCACAATCTTCTACGGCTTTCTCTTCGGCATCTTGCTCTCGCCGATACAGCGCACGACGGCACAACCACCCGCTGAGACGGCCAAAATTGGGGATGAGTTGCAGGCTGGTCTCGATCTCCTCTCCCAGGAAGCACTACCTGGAACTTTCGCCATTGCAGTAGTCGACACCCGCAGCAAAGCGCGCTGGGGAGTGCAGGCAGACACGCCGATGCCGATGATGAGTGACTTCAAAGCGCCGGTAGCTGCAACGGTCCTTGAGAGAGTGCAGCAAGGCCAACTATCGCTCGATGAACTGGTGCATCTTGAGGTGTCAGACTGCGTCCCCGGCTCGGCGGTGCCATCGATCGGAACACGGGTCTGTGTGTCAGCTCATACGTATACCGTAGACCAATTGCTTGAGGCGTCCGTCAGCAAGAGTGACAACACAGCAGTTGACGCTTTGCTCAAGCTGGTGGGGGGACCCCGGGGGGTGACAGACTTCCTGGAGCGGCACGGCATGCAAGGGATCACCATTCGCATGAGCGAGCGAGAGATGGCCTCTGTTAGCGAAGGCTTCAGTACTCCGCACCTCCAACCCGACACTCGAGCCGATGACGAGAAATCCTCGAATCGAGCGAACGGCTATCGAGCGTTCCTCGCCGAGCCGCCCAACACAGCTACACCCAACGCTGCGGCCTTGTTTCTCCAAACGCTGGTGGAAGGCCGACTTCTCAAAACAGATTCTACCAAGTACCTGCTTCGCTTGATGGCGGCACAGAAGACTCCCCATCGCCTGCGAGACGGGCTACCAAGCGGAGTAGTGTTTGCTGATAAAACCGGAACTGGCGCATCCTGGAACGGCAGAATCCTCGCCTACAACGATATAGGTCTGATCGTGTTGCCCAGGCACAACGCGCTGATCATCGCTGCTTACCTCCGCGACTCCACAGCTACGGAAGCGGAACGGGATGCGTTGTTTAAGAAGCTTGCAGAACTAGCCAGTACTCGCCTATAGAAAACACGTACCCACGATATAGGACACGCAGATGATGTGCTGGAAGCCGGTCTCCGCATGTTGCTCATAGCGTGGCTTTATAAGATTTATTCAAACACGGGAGGAAGTCTTGAAGATCGTCAACGTTGCATCATCAGCAGCTTTCGTCATCGCGAGCTGCAGTGTGCTCGCTCAGCTGCCACCCATTCAGGTGACAAGCCCGAATCCATGGAACGGTTCCTGGAAGCTTGACACAAAACGCAGTAGCCCTGCAGCTTCGGAGGCTGGTGTGCCTCAAATCTACCGGCTGACACTTGGGCCGGCCGTCTCCAGAGAAGTGACGATCACATGGGAGATTCCGGAGCTTGGTGAAATCGTATCTGGTAGAACCGACGGGAAGCCTATGCCGATTCACCGTACCGTCCCTGCTCCAGGATTGAGCCTAGGAGTGCTGTGCGAGGGCACTTCGAGCTTGCAATACAGCGTCTATCGGGATCGCAAGCTCGTCGGTGGAGGACGAATGTTTCTTGTTGACAATGGAAAGGCTTGGGTGGATCTCACATGGCCTGAAGATCGTCAGGATCTCGCCTCTGAGCTTGTATATGTCAAGCAATAGGTTGATAGAAAATCGAAGCATGAGAACGCTTTGTTAGCAAAGTCGGGTAGTCGGTCGTGCCGGTTCCACCGCGTCGAATGGCTGCTTTTGGCTTCGATTCGAAGCTCGGTCTCACGCCTCATGCGTCTGCCCAAAGCTGCCGTCACGCTGATGTCCCGCCAGGGAAACCGTGGAGTTGGCCTATGTCGACCAGGGCTACAAGAAAAAGAGCTATTCTTCAGTGAATATCTACAGCCTTTGTGGGAGCATCCAGAGAGGCATCTGTTCCTGACAGCTCGCACGCGCTTGGAGCTCGGCACGTAGCGATGAACCCAGCACATGATCGTGGACGGGTCCACTTCTTTTCTTTGAGCTGTTGCGCCGCAGAGCCGTCAAACACACATCCGCCCAGAGACGGCATCAAGCACTTCGATCGGGAACACACGGCAGAGCTCACTTCTCCTCCCGCACCATGTCATATCGCTGCTCTCATTGCCGTCAACGAACACACTGCTGGCCGTCGAAGCGACCCGAGCCTGTCGGTGCAAGTTCCACAGCTATACCGTCCAGTCATCATTCAGAGGAAAGATGGTGTCTATACGAAGTTCTTCCGCAGTAATGCTTGAGGGTGTGCCGATCGTTGTGGTCAGAACCAGAAAGGACCGATGCACTCCGTGTCGCGTGAGGGTGAAGGGAATTACGGGCGCGTCGTACCGGTCCAATGAGATAAGTTCTTGTGCCCCCGGGTAGCTCGCAAGTTCCGCTAGCAGTTCGGACATACGTTCATCAGTTCGCCCGATGGAATCACGCCGAACGCGCTGGAAAAGGACGGATGCAGCTTCCTTCCAGTTGACGAAGAATGGTTGCAAGCCTTCAGGCGCGAAGAGAATCCGCAGGAGGTTGTACGGCTTAGGGTGACGCTCCAGATCGATGTAATCACCCCAGAAGCGCATCATGGCCCGATTGCACTTCAACACATTCCAGTAGCGATCCAGCACCAGGGCTGGGTAAGGTTCCTGCTTTTGAAGAACACGGTCTATGGCTCTTGTGATCGCAACCATCTCCGGCGCGTTCCAGGCCACCTCTCTGAAAAGTGGTGCGTACCCTGCCGCAAGCAGCAATTGGTTGCGGTCGCGTAAAGGCACGTCTAGTGTCTCCGCAAGAGTCAGCAGGCAAGTGCGGCTGGGTGTGCTTCGGCCGAGCTCGATGAAGCTGATATGGCGCTGGGAGACGCCTGCGATTAACGCCAGATCCAACTGGCTGCGGTTGCGCTGTTTTCTCCAAAAGCGCAGAAGCTCACGTAAAGGCAGGGAGACTGTTCCCTCATCTGTCTTATTCAAGTCGGCAATCTCCAATTCCTTGAGTGTTTAAGCGCCAGAAGCAAAGGAGCAGAAGAGAAGGAGTGTTGAGCTGCGGCACCTGTCTCAGTCTGCAGTCATAAATCACTGTCATCAGAAACTTTCACTTTGCACACGGCTCATTTGAGCGGCCGTCACGCAGGGCCACTCCGTAACAGCCGCAGTCGCCTGCGGGATGTTGATCACCTTGTAAGGCCGAAAGGATGACTTCGGCGAGTTAATCTGCTCTGTCACATGTGCGTTTCCGCAGCGAACCAGGTATCGCCGTTTTCTCAGATTACGCAATTGCTGCGAGTAATGTTCACCGGAACTCGCATAATCATGAAACGACTCTCCACCTGCGGAGGGCGAACCGCACCGTGGCCATCTCCCGGTTCGGAGTGACTAGGGACACCACAATGGGTCGCAACTGCCAAGGGATGTGCGGCCACCTAGCAACAAGAGGCAACGTCCTCAGCCTCGTCTGGATGTCAGACCAGCGAGCATGCCGGCAGCGGACTACTCGGGAATAGCAACCTTACCAGATGATCACGCAGGGCACCGCGAACAGGGTTCCCCTGACTACCTTGCTGGTAGTTGTTGCTGGGCCTCACGTTCTGGATACTCGGGCTATGAAGCGGATCCGGTCTCTTCGATCAGGTCCGATGGAGACTAGATTGTTTGCCCTCGTGTTTGCTACTGTGACAACCTACATTCGTTCTCGTTCTACCGCTTTGCTCCTTTGCACTGTGCTGGTTAGCCCACTCGTGGGGTGCTCCTCGAGCATGTCCGATACAAACACTCTTACAAGCTCTGGAAAGGGCCAGATTTCTATCCAGCCTCTCACCACGGTGGATGCGACAGCGGGAACTGGATACTTCCCCGATCCGTTGCCCGTTCACTTTGCCCAGGGTGTTTTCCCGACAGGCTCCAACTCGATTACATTCTCCGGTAGTAACCAAACGCTGCTGACTTGCCCCGATCCCATACAGGCCGGACATTGTCAGACCTCATCGATCAAGGTTGACCCAAGCGCCTATCGTGCCCAGGCAAACCTTGCGGGTTTCTATTTGCCTAGCGTTGGCAACAACAATATCTATCAGGACTCCAGCGGTAATTGGCAGATGGCGACGACCCTTCACCTTGCCACTGATGCCGCGGGCTCAGACCCGTGGAACGTGATTGCACACGCCCGTCCAAAAGCCCCCGGTAGCGCTACTGGCAGCACAGTGCCAGGCGACTGGATCGTCGATGCGATTTTGGTTGGTTCCGTTACCCAGCCCGGCACCAAGGCGAACTATGACGGGAAATACTTCGAGGACGGTGGCAACCTTTACCTTCTCTTCAGTAAAGCCCTGCAAGCATCACCGTTACATGATGGTGTCGTCGCGCAGTTGATGGATTCACCCAAGGCTCCGGCGAGCTCTGAGACAGTAACGCTTATTGAGCCTGAGAATGATTCGTTCGGCGGCTACAACTCGGAGTATTTTTTCCCGTCCGTGAGTTCACCATTCAAATTGGTGGAGACTGGAAATGTAACAAAGGTCGACGGCAAGTACGCCATTGCGTACTCGACCGGAGATTTCCAGAATGGAAACTATAAGGCAGCCGTCGCGTGGTCGGACACCTTTCTTCCCAAGGCAGGAACTACCTACAAGAAAGTGCTGTTGCCGGACCCGACGGGCGTTTGGGGTGGTCCGAGCGGGCGACCGGAGGTGTTGTACCTGCTGCAGGCACAGAAGAATGCATGGCCTAACGATGTCTTTGATCAGGTGCAATCCCCTGGTGTTCCAGCGATCGTTCAGGACCCTGGTGGCACATGGTATCTTTTTTTCGCCGGGTACGATCCTGGCGAAGTTCTAGGCTCGGCAGGTTTGTTCACGCCGGGAGTGCGCCGGCCCTACTTCAGCAAGCTCAGTGTGGCGGTGCCACCTAACGCTACCGTGACTGCCACCTCTAACACGGCCTTGGCGAGCTGGATCACCCTGCTCAAGGAGTGAACAAAAGCTTGTTGCAATCGAACTGCCCGCTCAAGTTCGCATTTCTACATCAGGAGAAATGGTGCCAAAGTATTATGCTCAGTTGCCAGCAGCGCAGGTATCTTCTGTTCACGGTTGGAGTGCCCGGCTTGATTTGTACCAGTGGAGAGAGACATGGAGTGCCCGATCTTTTGTGCCGTTGGATGAGTTAGTTTAGCGCAGCTATTTCTGAGTTCAGATAGCCGCCGTCGGGGGTGTGGAGAAGTGGGAAGCGCGTAGCGGTTTCCACTTCTCCATGCCCCGTGTTGTCTGTCAGCCACGCCTCGGGTGCCGGCGATCGGTATCCCAGTGAAGAGTGTGGCCGGATGGTGTTGTAGTGCACGCGCCAGCGTTCGGCCAGCACGCGCAGCTCTTTCATTGAGTAGAAGATCTCACCGTTGAGGAACTCGTCCCGCAGCTTGGAGTTGAAGCTCTCGCAGTAGCCGTTTTCCCACGGAGAACCGGGTTCGATGTACAGCGTCTTTGCTCCTGTCTTGGCGAGCCATTTCCGTAGATCCTTCGCGACGAACTCCGGCCCGTTGTCCGAGCGAAGATGTTCCGGTACTCCCTTCATCACCATCACATCGGCCAGTGCTGAGATGACTCTGGAGCTGGACCAGCGGCGTTCCGCACGCACCAGCAAGCTCTCGCGCGTGTGTTCGTCGATCAGGTTGAGCAGCCGTACGCTGCGGCCGTCATGCGTTCGAGCGCTGACGAAGTCGTAGCTCCATATATGGTTCTGCCGCTCCGGTCGGAGCCGCACGCACGAACCATCGTTGAGCCACAACCGGCCCCGTGGCTTCTGCTTCTGTGGAACCTTCAGCCCCTCGCGACGCCAGATGCGCTCCACGCGATCCTTGCCCACCCGCCAGCCAGCTCGCTTGAGCAACGCCGTGATTCGGCGATAGCCATAACGACCGTATTGGCTGGCAAGCTGGATGACCGCCTGCGTAAGTGCATCTTCGTCTTCCCGCCGGATCGCACGGTAGCGCTGTGTGCCGCGCGGCTGGTTGGCCAGCCGGCACGCCCCCCGCTCCGTCATCCCATGCTGCTGCTGGGCATGATCTGCTGCGATCCGTCGTCGCTCAGGGCTTAGAAGTTTCCCGAGGCGAAGTCCTTCAACACAAGGTTGTCCAGGCTCAGGTTCGCTACCAAG
>JBPBPZ010000252.1:0-16350 GCA_050954525.1 Janthinobacterium lividum | reverse complement strand
CCTCGGTCATGCCGCCCTCTTGCGGATCACGGTAAGCATGCTGATCCGCAGCCAGTCACTTTGAGCTAAGTGCCTGTGGGCGATGTCGCATGGGCGGGCGTTGCTGCCGGATCCGGCACCTGCATTACGACTGTGGTTGGCGTGCCGAGGGCGATGCCTTCCTCCTTCAGCCGCTGCAGGATGCGCCGTCGCAGCGCGCGCAGGATGCCATCCTTCTGGTTCGCCCGCACCCGCACGTTGATCGGGTAAATCACTTCGCGCCCGCTGATCCGGTCCACGCCAAGGATGTCCGGGTCGGCCATGGCGACATCGGCAAACGCAGGGTCGCGACGAACCTCCAGCGCGATGCCTCGCAGTAGCTCCATGACCTGGTCCGGGTCCGCTGATGCGTCAACAGACACAGGCAGGGAAGCTACAGAGAACTCGCGCGAAAGGTTCGATACGGTTGCAATCTGCGAATTTGGAACGAAGTGAACAGTACCGTCGCCGTCGCGCAGCGTGGTCGCCCGCAGCGAAAGGTCTTCTACCGTTCCGGTCAGACCTGCGATGCGGACCACATCACCCACGTTGAACTGATCTTCCACAAGGATGAAGACACCGTTCAGCATGTCCTTGAACAGGGACTGCGCGCCAAATGAGATGCCCAGGCCGACCACGCCTGCCGATGCGAGCAGGGGCTTCAGGTCAATGTTGAACAGCGGCAAAACCTGCAGGATGGTAAGGAACCCGATCAAGCCATAGCAGGTCGCACGCACAATGGCGGCAATCGTCCGCAACTGCGAGGCCCGCTGCGGCTTACCGATGTAGGTGTCGGCAATGTGCCGCATGCGATTGACAAAGAAAGACACAATCCGCTGCAGCAGAAACGCGACCAGCAAGATCACCAGGATCTTTGGGGCGTCGTGCCGAACAAAATCGACGATATCCAGATGCCACTGGTGTCCCAGCGATCGAAAGCTTTCGTCCTGCGGGCGTGGCTGGGGTGCTGGTGTGACTGCGGGTATCTGCAGCATCTGTTCCGGCCTTCCTGTGCGCGTCCACTCAGACCGTAGTGGAGCGCCAATTTCAGCATGGCCCAGCAGGGCCTTCACTGCAAGGACCGTGGCCTGCTACGCTTGTCCCGCTGACCAGAACGCCGCACAAGGAGAGACATGCGCATCCATCTGCCCTGTACACGAGACTGCGTGCGTTGCTTGCTGCTCTGTGCGGGGGTGCTGTGTGCAGATCGGTCGGCTTGGTCGCAGGTCAGCACCTATCCAACTGGATCGACAGGCAGCGGACAAACCAGTGTCTCGCCCAGTTTGAATCGTACCCTTGGCAGTGACTTTCCACCTCCTGAGAGAAACTTTGCACACCGCCAGATGGTTTCTCGTCGTGAAGATCTGAGGAAGCACATGGTCGACAACACGGCTCGCCTGCTCCTGCTGACGCGCGATCTGCAAGCCGACCTGCAGGGCCGAGAACCCACCGAGGCTGATGCACGACGCCTCGACGAGATCGCAAAGCTTGCACGGACTGTACGCGACGAGATGCGGCAATGACCAACACCATGCGGCCGAGCGATAAGAAGCTGACCTGCTGCTGCGTAAAGGCTGGCATGCTGCTCGCGGTGGCAATGGCAGGTTTCGTTCACGCCGCGGCCCAGGGGAAGCCTGCGGCTGACGGCGCGAAGAAAGAGACTCAGCCAGCCGTAATACCCTCTGCTGCGGACCACCAGAAGGCCATGCAGGCTGACCTGGGTCGCCTGCTGCAGCTGGCACGGCAACTCAAGGTCGAGGTGGACCACACCCGGCAGGATGAGCTTTCGATCAAGGTGATTCGCGACGCCGACGAGATCGACAAGCTCGCAAGGTCCGCCCGCGGACGCATTCGCTGAACCGGTCACGGGTTCCGGATGCGGGGGAACTACGGCAGCTGGCAGGGCACCGGCTACGGGTTCAACGCCTAATGAGCATCAAATCTGCCGTTATGGCCCCTCTTCAACCCGGGTCGGCAGCAGTTGAACGCGTACTGCAAAGTCGCTTTACAATCAGCAGGGAAGTGCATGGCGTCAGGAACGCCAGCCGTTCAGGAGCAGGACAGCGAGTCGATGGCATTGCAGGCGAGTACGGCACAGCAGCAGGAAGCGAGTACGACCGGTTCACTGAGCCGCGAAGACCTGATCCGTTTCTACCGGCTGATGTACCTTTCGCGAAAAACAGACGACCGCGAAATCCTGCTGAAACGGCAGCAGAAAATATTCTTCCAGATCTCCTGTGCCGGCCATGAAGCATTGCTGGTGGCCGCAGGCATGGCCATGCGGCCCGGCTATGACTGGTTTTTCCCCTACTATCGCGATCGCGCCCTTTGCCTGGCACTTGGCCAGTCTGTAACCGACCAGTTGTTGCAGGCCGTTGGCGCGGACGATCCAGGCAGCGGCGGACGTCAGATGCCATCGCATTGGACCAGCCGGGAACTGCACCTTGTGTCGCCGTCTTCCTCCACGGCAACGCAGCTTCTGCACGCCGTGGGCTGTGCCGAGGCAGGGCGTTATTTTGCGCGCCGCCCAGACGCTGCAGGTGGCACCTACGCAGAAGGCGACTATCGCCGATTCCACGATGTCAGCTTCCAGCCCGATGAGGTGGTATACACCTCCCTGGGCGAGGGCTCCACCAGCCAGGGCGAGTTTTGGGAGGCTCTGAACACCGCCTCCAATGGCAAGCTACCAGTGTTGTTCGTCATTGAAGACAACGGCTACGCCATCTCCACGCCCGTGGAGACAAACACGCCGGGCGGTAATATCTCGCGGTTGGTAGCGAACTTTCCAAACTTTCACTTTGCCGAGATCGATGGCACCGATCCCATCGCGAGCTACGAGGCCATGCAGCAGGCGGTTGCCTACTGCCGGTCGGGCAAGGGGCCTGCCCTGGTCCACGGGCACGTCATCCGGCCCTACTCTCACGCACTCAGTGATGACGAGCGCTGGTATCGGCACAGCTCGGAACTGGAAGCGGATGCTCTTCGTGACCCGCTGGGACGTATGCAGGCCATCCTCTTACAGCAGGGCGTGCTGACAGAGCACGACTTGAACCTGCTGCACCGCGAAGTTGAGGATGAAGTCCGCGCCGCTGCAGATGTGGCGCTGGCTGCGCCGCTGCCCCTAATCGCGAATATCGAGAAGCATGTCTACTCCGAGAATCTGCTACCCAGCGCTTCCGTGTTTGCGACAGATGCGGAACCTGTTAGTGGCGACACCGATCACACCATCGCCGATGTGATCAACCACACCCTTCGCGACGAAATGCAACGTGACGGACGCATTGTCATTTTTGGAGAAGACGTCGCGGACGCGTCGCGCGACGAACATCTTCGCACCGGCGCCATTAAGGGTAAGGGCGGCGTCTTTAAAATCACGGCGGGGCTGCAGACGGAGTTCGGCTCAGACCGGGTCTTCAACTCGCCGTTGGCGGAAGCAAACATTACGGGTCGCGCCATTGGCATGGCTGTGCGTGGCATCAAGCCAGTCGTCGAAATTCAGTTCTTTGATTACATCTGGCCTGCCATGCACCAGATGCGCAACGAGCTTGCCGTTCTGCGCTGGCGTTCCAACGGCAGCTACAGCGCTCCCCTGGTCATGCGCGTTCCGATCGGCGGATACCTTACAGGCGGTTCGATTTACCACTCGCAGTCAGGTGAGAGCATCTTTACGCACACACCGGGTATTCGCGTCGTGATGCCATCGAATGCGATGGACGCTGCGGGGCTGTTGCGAACGGCAATTCGCTGCGACGACCCCGTGCTGTTTCTGGAGCACAAGCGGCTTTACCGGGAAAGCTATGGCCGTGCGCCCTATCCCGGAGCCGATTTCTGTATCCCGTTCGGCAAGGCAAAGGTGGTGCGTTCCGGTGCGGACTTGACGCTGGTCACCTACGGCGCCGTCGTACCGAGAGCACTGCAGGCGGCGCAACGACTTGAGCGCGACAAGGGGCTGCAGGCGGAGGTCATCGATCTCCGCTCACTTTCCCCCTATGACTTCGAAGCCATTGCCGAAAGCGTGCGCAAGACGAATCGTGTGATCATCGCGCACGAGGACATGCGCAGCTGGGGTTTCGGAGCGGAACTGGCAGCACGAGTAGCGGACGAGCTTTTCCACGACCTGGACGCACCTGTTCGGCGCGTGGCGTCGCGCGACACCTTTGTTGCCTATCAGCCGATCCTTGAAGACGCCATACTGCCGCAACCGGATGACCTGTTCCGGGCCATGGTCGACCTGGCAGCGTTCTAACGCCGGTCTGCCGGCCAAACCTTGTAGTAGGAGCAGCGTTCGCCGACATCGGCGATCAGTGAGCTCCGGCAAACTGGGCGCAAGGATGGCGCGCGCGGCACCAAGGCCCGTTCATAGCGATTGGTAGAGCCGTCGCGGCAAGGTCGATGGCCTGGGCTTGAAAACGAGCAGCTGAACGAAGGCCGGGATCTTGCAGTCACCACGGACTATCGCCGGGTGCTGGGCGAAGCGGCATTCCGCACCCCGGGTCTGCCCGATCTCAGCAGGATGTTCCCCGCGGCCGCTCTGACGCCATCCAGCTTCCTGCAGTTCGCCTGACCTGCCTATGTCCCAAAGTGGAATCCTTCCTGATTCTGTTTTTGAGAGATTCCCACTTAAGTCTTCAAATTGTCATAGTTAGAGCGCAACCTTTAACCAGATCGGACGTCTTATCCGATGTAGTCAGCAGTACGCCGGGGTCACCCTCCCACGATCCCGGTTTCACCTATCCGCACCAAATCTTCCCACCTTTATGTAAGGCCTCCTGAACACCGGGGGCCTTCACTTCCATGTGCCGCTACTTTGCTGGCAGAAGCGTCTGTGGTGCTCGGGCAAGGTACTGATCAAGAAAGCGGGATAGGGCTAATTCCTCTTGACGCGCATCGTGCGTCGATACCTCAAAGGTCATCTTTGGATCCGCTGCACCCTGGTAAACCTCGCGTCTGTGCTGGTCCAGAGGTCCGGTGGAATAAAGCAGCTTCGGTGTAGTCAGCGTGTGCAGGGCTTCCAGGCTGAAGCGTTCGTGGAAGACCAGCCGCATGGGGAACAGCCTGGATCGTGGATCGCGCTCCACACGCGCAAGTACATCGGGATCGGCGTTGTAGCCGATCAGCGCCGCGCCACCATGCTGCGCTGCTAGAAGCTGTGCTCCAAGTGAAACGCCGACGCCGCTTCCGAATACAAGCAGGTGATCCGGCGCAATCTTCTTTTCCTTTGTCAGGTAGTCCCAGGCCGCACCTGCGTCCTGCAACATGCGCTGCTCTGTCGGATGGGAAGCGTGATCCGGGCCGTAGCCGCGGTAGTCAAACGCGAGCACATTCAACCCGTGGTCTCGCAGCATAGCGATTTGCGTGCCGTCACCCGCGTCCAACTGCCCGTCTGCTGCCCGAAGGTATAGCGCGGTAAAGCCATCCGTCTGTGAGCTTTCCCCGGCGACTACCCATTGGCCCTTGATCTTCGGTTCTCCCTGAAATGAACCGAACTCCACCACCTGTGCGGGGAATCCTAGGCCCTTGCCGGCATCGTGCGTGGGCTTCAGGGCGAGTTGCCATGATCCCATGTAGAAAAGCAGGCCCAGGGTCAGGTACCCGCACACCAGTGCGACGAGCACCAGCAATCCCAACATGCGCAGCAACCAGCGCGGATCAACGATTTCAGGTGCACCTGCCGAGCGGGGTGTGACCAGAGGAGATTTTTTGGTGGGCTTTGGCATAAGAAGTTCACGGTAGCATGACGCTTTGCGCGTCCTGAACTTCCGCGCATCCAACCCGCTAGCGCAGCACGCACAGGAGCTTGAAGAATGTCGCAGTGGGTGAAGTTGTGTTCGACAAAGGAGTCGCCCGCGCCGGGCAAACTGGAGACGTTTGCAGCAGGCGGTGTGGACATTTGCCTGGCCAATGTAGAAGGGGAACTCGCCGCCATGAACAACTGGTGCCCCCATCGCCAGGGTCCACTCGGCGAAGGTTGGATCGAGGGCAATGCCGTGGTTTGCCCCTGGCATGCATGGGCCTTTGACTGCCGCACAGGCGATTGCCCAGAGGAGAAAAGTCACGTCGCGGTGTTCCCCCTACGCACCGAGGGAGACGACGTGCTGGTCGATATCTCGTGAGAGTGGTCACGGGCTGTTAGAATCAGTGAAATCCACTCCCCTGGAGAGGCAATGCAAGCCATTTTGGCGCTCGAAGACGGGCGCATATTCCGCGGTAAAGGCTTCGGCGCGCCCGCCGAATGCTCCGGGGAAGTTGTTTTCAATACCGCACTCACCGGCTACCAGGAGATCTTTACCGATCCTTCCTATGCCGGACAGATCGTAGTTCTTACCAATCCCCAGATTGGCAACTACGGCACCACGCCGAATGATGAGGAAAGCTCCCGACCCTACATCGAGGGCCTGGTCACACGCGAGTTCTCACCTGTGTCGTCGAACTGGCGCTCCACGCAAGTAGCCGACGAATATCTGGAGAAGAACAACATCCCGGTCATTGCCGAGGTAGACACGCGGGCCATTGTGCGGCACCTGCGCGCCAACGGCGTCATGCGTGGTGTGATCTCAACCAAGGTTGAGGATGTGGACGCCTTGGTCGCAAAAGCTCGCTCCATCCGCAAGATGGATGGCACCGACCTGGCCAGTGTGGTCAGCACAAAGCAGTCCTATCAATTCAGCGACAAGGATCCCCGCAACGAAACCGGGGATAAGTACCTGCCGGACGCACTCGCCCCGGGCAGCCGGGAAATGCACGTGGTCGCGTACGATTTCGGCATCAAGCAGAACATCCTGCGTATGCTGACGCGTGAGAATTGCCGTGTCACGGTGGTGCCTGCGTCAACCCCGGCAGCCGAAGTGCTGGCGATGCAGCCGGATGGCGTGTTCTTCTCAAACGGACCTGGTGATCCGGAACCTCTGGAATACGCACAGCAGAACGTGCGCGACCTCCAGGGCAAGGCGCCCATGTTCGGCATCTGCCTGGGACACCAGATTTTCGGCCTGGCTCTGGGCGGCAAGACCTACAAGTTGAAGTTTGGCCACCACGGCGCGAACCATCCCATAAAAAACCTGGAGACGGGCAAGGTCGAAATCACGTCACAGAACCACAACTACGCCGTTGACCCAGAGACGCTGGACGACGCCACTGTTGCCGTGACGCATGTGAATTTGAATGACCAGACAGTTGCCGGCCTGAAGCACAAAGAACACCCCATGTTCAGCGTGCAGTACCACCCCGAGGCTTCGCCGGGTCCGCATGACTCGCACTACCTGTTCAAGGATTTCCGCAGGATGATGGACGAGTGGAAGAAGTAATCAAAGAGGGCATCCATCGGATGCCCTCTTCTATGACGGCCTGTGGGCACGCCCAGGCCGGGATGCAGGAAAGAAGATAGATGCCACGCAGAAATGACATTGCAAAAATCCTGGTCATCGGCTCCGGGCCGATCGTTATCGGCCAATCGGCTGAGTTTGATTACAGCGGCACTCAGGCCTGCAAGGCACTGAAAGCTGAGGGCTATGAGGTCGTATTGGTCAACAGCAATCCGGCCTCGATCATGACGGACCCGGAAGTTGCCGACCGCACTTACATCGAACCGCTCACCGCGAAGTACGTGGAAGAAATCCTGCGTGTGGAAACGGACATGCTGCGCGAGAGCGGCATGCCTGGCGTCTTTGCCATCCTGCCGACGGTAGGTGGTCAGACCGCACTGAACCTTGCGGTCGACATGGCTGACGCAGGCACCCTGGACAAGTACGGCATTGAACTCATCGGAGCAAAGCTGGACGCGATCAAGAAGGCGGAAGATCGCCTCCTGTTCAAGGACGCGATGAACAAGATCGGCCTGGACATGCCGCGGTCTGCGCTGATCAACAACCTGCGCGACGGCCTGGATTTCACCCAGAAGATCGGCTTTCCATGTGTCATTCGTCCTTCGTTCACGCTGGGCGGATCGGGCGGCGGCATCGCCTACAACCGTGAAGAATTGACGGAGATCCTTTCCCGTGGCCTGGACCTTTCACCGGTCGGCGAGTGCCTCCTGGAAGAAAGCGTTCTTGGCTGGAAAGAGTATGAGCTTGAGGTGGTGCGCGATCTTGCGGACAACGTCATCATCATCTGCTCCATTGAAAATTTCGACCCCATGGGCGTCCATACCGGCGACTCAATCACGGTGGCACCCGCACAAACGCTGACCGATCGCGAATACCAGTGCATGCGCGATGCTGCCATCCGCGTTATCCGCGAAATCGGTGTTGAAACCGGGGGCAGCAACGTACAGTTTGCCGTCAATCCTGCAAACGGCCGCATGACTGTAATCGAAATGAACCCGCGTGTGTCGCGTTCCTCCGCGCTGGCTTCAAAGGCGACCGGGTTTCCCATCGCAAAGATTGCGGCACGTTTGGCCGTCGGCTACACGTTGGATGAACTGCAGAACGACATCACCAAGGCCACACCGGCGTGCTTCGAGCCCACCATCGACTACGTCGTGGTAAAGATTCCCAAGTGGCAGTTCGAGAAATTTCCCGGCGCGGACGAAAGCCTTGGACCGCAGATGAAGTCTGTCGGCGAAGTGATGGCGATCGGCCGAACCTTCAAGGAAGCCATGATGAAGGCGGTACGCTCGCTGGAGACGGGCAAAAAGGCCAGCGCTGCGGACATAGAACCGCGCCGCCTGACGCAGCGCCTGGTGACTGCCCATCCGGAACGGTTAACTTATGTACGTTACGCGTTCGAGCGTGGCATGACCGTCCGAGAGGTCGCTCGTCTGACCGGCATGGATCCCTGGTTCCTTTACCAGGTGAAGCAGATCGTCGACGAAATCAAGGAAGTTGCAGCCACCCCCTTTGAGAGCGTTACAGAAGACCAACTGCGCACGGTGAAGCGCATGGGCGTCAGCGATGACCTCTTGGCCGCCGCCTGGCAACTCGACAATAAAGCCGGCGCGGCGCAGGTACAGGATCTGCGTGAAAGTTTGAACATCCGGCCTGTGTTCAAACTGGTCGACACCTGCGCGGCAGAGTTTGAAAGTTTTACGCCCTACCTCTACTCCTGCTACGACGAAGAAGACGAGGCGACGCCCACCAACCGCAAAAAGATCATCATCCTGGGCAGCGGCCCGAACCGCATCGGGCAGGGCATCGAGTTCGATTACTGCTGCTGTCACGCCGCGTTTGCACTGCGTGAGGATGGCTACGAAACCATCATGGTCAACTGCAATCCTGAGACGGTTTCAACCGACTATGACACGAGTGACCGCCTCTACTTTGAGCCGTTGACCTTCGAGGATGTGCTCGCCGTCTACAAGCACGAGGCCAGCAGCGGTGCGGACATCGGCATGATTGTGCAGTTTGGCGGGCAGACCCCGCTAAACCTTTCGTTGCCGCTGAAGGCTGCCGGTGTGCCCGTCATCGGGACTTCGCCGGAATCCATTGAGCTCGCCGAGGATCGCAAGCGCTTCCAGAAGCTGATTGAAGATCTCAAGATTCCTCAGCCGGCAGGTGTGCTCGCCACAAGCATTGACGAAGCACTTGCTGGAGCAAGCCGAGTTTCCTACCCGGTGCTCGTCCGACCGAGCTTTGTGCTCGGCGGCCGTGCCATGGTGATCGCCTATGACGACGCAGCGATTATCCGGTACATGACCACTGCCATCGAGTATTCGCAGGAACGACCAGTGCTGATCGACCACTTCCTCGAAGACGCCACCGAGGTCGATGTGGACGCGCTTTGCGATGGCAAGGACGTGATCATCGCAGGCATCATGGAACACATCGAGGAAGCTGGCATTCACTCAGGCGATTCTTCGTGCGTGCTGCCTTCGGTCGATCTCTCCGACGACGTGCTTGAGCAGATCCGCCGCTACACGCGCCAGCTTGCGCTCGCGCTGAAAGTGATCGGTCTGGTCAACATCCAGTTCGCAATTCAGCGCGGCGTGGTGTTCGTCATCGAAGTGAACCCACGTGCGTCGCGCACCGTGCCCTATGTCTCGAAAGCCGTGGGCCTGCCATTGGCAAAGATCGCATCGCGCCTGATGACCGGGCGCACGCTGCGCGAGCTGCTGCCTGACCAGCTCGCCAGCGGCAAGGACCTTGGCACCGGCTCGCACTACTTTGTGAAGTCACCGGTATTCCCCTGGGGCAAGTTCCAGGGCGTGGATCCTGTGCTTGGGCCGGAGATGCGTTCGACCGGTGAGGTGATGGGCGTGGCCGAGACATTCGGCGAAGCCTTCGCCAAGGCGCAAATTGCAGCAGGGCAGAACCTGCCCACGAAGGGTACCGTTTTCCTCAGCGTCAATGACCACGACAAGGCCAGCGCTGCAGGCCTTGCCAAGCAGTTTGTCGAGATGGGATTTCACCTGGTCGCGACACATGGTACGGCTGACATTCTGAGCGAAGCAGGCATGCAGGTCGAGCGGGTCCACAAGGTGCAGGAGGGGCGGCCAAACGTCGTTGACCTGATCAAAGGCGACCGTATTCAACTGATCGTGAACACGCCACGCGGACAGGACACGTTCTTCGATGAGAAGGCTATTCGCCGCGCCGCCGTGCTGGCGCGTATCCCGACCATCACTACCATTGCCGCGGCCCGCGCTGCGGCAGAAGGTATTTCTGCGCTGCAGGGTGGGCGCATCAGCGTTCATGCGCTGCAGCAGTTGCATGCCGAACGTGAGCCGGTAACCCGGGCAGTAGCATAGAAGTATGCTGCTTGATGGCGTTCACATACCGCTTACTACACCGTTCTATCCAGACGGGCGAGTCTACCTGCGCAAACTGGAGCATAACGTCCGGCGTTATTCACTAACCCCGGTCCAGGGCCTCGCGGCGTTGACTGACATCAGCGAAACAGAATCTCTGTCCGATGCAGAGCGCCGTGAGGTACTGCAGATCGTCGGGAACGAAGCGGGGAAGGACAAGGTGCTGCTCGCGGGTGTAGGCCTGCCCGGCGTGCGTGAATCCGTAGCTCTGGCGAATGCAGCGGCAGCAGCTAACTTTGACGCGGTGCTTGTTGCGGCGCCATTTGCCTACCGCCACCTGCTGTGGCAGCAGGGCAGCCCCCGACTGGAATTGCAAACCTATTTCCAGGCGATTGCCGACGCTTCGCCCTTGCCGATCATTCTTGTGTCCGGGGAAGCGGCAAACGTGCTGCCGGTCGACCTTATTACGAAACTTGCCGGACATCCCAACGTGCTTGGACTGGTCGAGCAGTCAGGGCACATCGGGCGCGTTGCGCAGATCCGTGAAGAATGTGCCGCAGTTCGCCACACGGTGACTGTGACCACCACCTTCGCCGCAGTCACCAGGCGTATGCTGCACATCCCGGCGGCTGAGGCTGTCGTGGCCGGCAGCTTCGTCAGTGCAGAGTCACTGAGCGGTGGATCGGCTATCGCGACCGCTCCGCCCGTTCCGTTGCTGAAGACGCGCACAAAAGAAGTGGGATTTCAGATCATGTGGGCGCTTGCGCCGAACGCCACTGAGGCGCTTCGGGCAGGAGCAAACGGTTTTCTGCAACCCATAGCCACCGCCATACCGCAGGCCGCCTTCGAAGTCTGGGCCGCCTGGAAGGATGGCGGCGTTCCGCTCATTACGGAGAAGCAAACGCGTCTGGCGCGGGCACAGCAGGGAATCCCGCCGTACGACATCGCAGGTATTAAGGTGGGTGCTGAGTTTTCCGGCTACTTCGGTGGGCGGCCAAGGCTGCCACTACTGCCGGTACTGGCAGACCGGCAACTTGAAATCGCCGATCTCTTGCGGGAGATGCGTTCCTAGATCACCGCGTCCGAGGCGTGATCGTGACGCCCATACCGTTTAACTTGCTTCGCGCCGCACTGGCTTCCTGTGAGTTGGGGTAACGCTGAATCAGCGACCGCAACTCGCGCACACCAGCATCGTTCTGTTTCAGGGCGATGAGTGACTCACCCTTGCGCAGTTGGGCCACCGGGATTTTGGGGTTGCCAGGATACTGCTCACCGACCTTGTCGTAGAACTTCGAGGCGGCGGCGTAACGGCCTGCTTTGTACTCGATCTCACCCAGGTAGAAGTAGGCGTTGCCCGCGTAGTTCGCATCAGGGTAGTACTTGATGACGTCGTTAAATTCAGCAGCGGCAACGGTGTACTTCGCACCGTTGTAGTCGCCAAAAGCGGTGCGGTAGAGATCCTCGACCGGTGGTGCCGCAGGTGCTGCAGCCATTCCACCGCTTGCGGGAGCCGCCGAGGTGCGACCGCCGCGTGCAGCCGGAGCCGTTGCAGACGGCGCATCGCTTGAGGGTAACGCCGAGGCACCCGTGCCTGCGGCAGGCGTATCGATGCGTGCGTTGATCGACTGCTGCGAACTCTGCAGGTCGCCCAAGCTTTTCTCAATGCGACCCAGCCTCGCCTTCAACTCGTCAACAGAGTCGTTCAACGACTGCATCTGCCCGGAAACCTGCTCAACACCTTTGCTGCTGGCGTCGCTCTGTGCACGCACTTGCCGCTGCATAGCATCCATCAACTGGGACATGCGGTTCACCGAGTCGATGGTCTGCTGGATCAGATCGCGCTGCACACCCATGCGCTCATCGTTCGATTGCTGTAGCCGCGCGACCTGGTCGAGCAGCTGCTGCATCTGCGTCTGCAACTGGACCATGTCTTTGTTGACGGCAAACATGGGAGTGGGTGCAGCAAAGGTCAGCGCGGCGAGTGCAAGCGTTGCGGGAAGCATGCGTACGAAGCGGGGCATCGATCTCTCCAAATTCAAGAGGCGGTGCGATCAGCGTCACACCGCCTCTGCGTGGTGCACGTCAGGTTACTTGTCCATCAGGAACTGCGCACGACGATTCTGCTGGTAGCAGCTTTCTGCCTGCTCGGTGCAGAATTGCTTTTCCTTGCCATAGGAAACTACGCGCACGCGGCTGGCTGGAACGCCTGCATTTACCAAGGCAGTCTTTGCTGCATTGGCGCGATTTTCACCCAATGCCAGGTTGTACTCCGCTGACCCACGCTCGTCGCAGTAGCCGCCGATGAGCACCTTGATGCCCTGGTGGGCATTCAGATACGTTGCGGCCTGCGTAGCATTTGTCTGCGCGTCCGACCGCAGATCATAGCTGTCGTAATCGAAGAATACGTCCTGCACAGCAGCGTGAAATGCCGACTCAGAGCCCATATCACCAAGATTGCTGGCGCTTCCGGACGTGGGTGCCACAGGTACGCGAACGGTTACGCGCACATTTGCGTCTGCAGAACCACCGTCACCCGTCGCGGTCAGATGAAAGTTGGTGGAATTGGAAGGCGTCACGTTTTGCGTTCCGTTTGGATTGACCGGTCCAATGCCGTCGATGGTCACCGACGTGGCACCTGTTGTGCGCCAGGTCAGGATGACGGACTGTCCTACGTCGATCGCCTCAGGCGAGGCAGTCAACGTGGCTGTGGGTGCGGCAGCCGCGGCAGTAGTGGGTGCGGTGTACGGTGGCGGAGCAGAGGCCTTTTTGTGGCAACCTGCAAGCATCAGCGTGGTAGCGGCTGCCAACGTCAACAGCGTCCTGGTACGCGTGGATGACTGAATCATCATTTCTCCTGACCCGACTGCGTGGGGTTCTAAATTTCTGTTCGCTCTACAATTCTACGAGGTGCCGCCCGCGTTAGCGAAAGCTCCAATTCGGCATGTCGCTGCCGGTGCCCGCAAGACGATGTTTGCCGGTGCCATCTGCCAGCATGGTCCATACCTCGGCACGTGCGCCGGAGCCCACCGCGTATGCGATGTGACGTCCATCCGGCGACCACGACGGAAAGTCGCAGCGGCCTACGCCGTTGGTCAATTGCACCCACTTCTTACTCGCTACTTCCATGACGTAGATGTCCTGTCCACCGGGTGCGCCGGGACCATACTTGCGGTCCCACGCGAATGCCAGGAACTGCCCGTTCGGCGACCACGAAACGGACGTAGCGTATCCACCATCGGTCATGCGCTGAATGCCCGCGCCATCTGCGTCCATGACGTAGAGCTGCGGCAGGCCGGTGCGTCCGCTGACCCAGGCGATCTGAGAATTGGTCTTCGGGTTCCACGTGGGCGAAACGTCCGGCCCGCGGGAACTGGTGACACGACGAGGGGAGTTGCCACTGGC
The DNA here is from genome assembly GCA_050954525.1 of Janthinobacterium lividum. GTDB lineage: Bacteria > Acidobacteriota > Terriglobia > Terriglobales > Acidobacteriaceae > Terriglobus. Next base: position 2,249 of record JBPBPZ010000252.1, on the reverse strand, counting down.
GTCAGTCACATAGATCTCCGGGTCGCCAGAGCGGGAAGACGAGTACGCAAGCTGCCCGCTGCTGGACCAAGCCGGCGAAAGATTGGTGCCACCGCTATTAGGAAACGCCACCATCCGGTTCAGCAGAAGGGAGAACACACGGATTTGAAAGCCGTCGTTACCGAGGGACGAGAACGCAAGGCGTGAGTTGTCCGGCGAAACACGCGGTGAAATGGAGATTGTACCCAGGTGCGTCACGGCGTGTGGGTTCGCACCGTCGTAGTCCATGGCCCAAATCTCTTTGGTACCGCCACCAGCGTGCACGTAGTAGATCTTGCTTTCAGCAATGCCAGGCAAGCCGCCGCCTAGCCGAAGGATGATCTCATCTGCGAACTTGTGCGCCACGGTGCGTGCGCCATTTTCGTCAGGGGCATCGATGTACTGCTTGCCCAGCACCTGAGGGTACTGTGCGTTATGCGTGTCGAACACGTAGCCACTGACGGTGGAACGGCCGTTCACCACAGCGTACGAACCGAACGCAACGAACGACGCGTTTGTCGTGCCACCGCCCCAGTCTGCCAGCTTCAGTTCTGCGGGTGTGCCGGGGGTGGCTTGCGGCTGCAGGCTCTTCGACACCAGGTCGAACACGCCAGCGTTACCAAGATCGCTGAACAGCACCGTATCGAACGTCCGCTTTAAAGCAGCCGCGTCTGCGGAGCCCGCCTTGAAGTCTGCAGCGGCAATGCGGACGCGGTCTGCGCCTGTGTTGGTGCCGGTAAACACGTTGTCCTGCGCGTGCAGCGCGCCGGTCAACCCAAACGCCAGCAACAGGGAAGCGAAGCGCGTCGAAGATGAGAAGAAACGTATCGTCATCGTTGTCTATGGTAGACGCTGCGCAGCAGCAAAGCACATCACCTGCGTGTTCAAGGCGATACCCTGCCGGCTTGCCGCAGCCATGTTGTGGATACTCTCGCATCCAACCGAAGAACATGCAGGGGCGCATCAAGCGAAAACAGCAGCAGCGGGCCATGGAGTCGCGCACCAGCTATGACGCGAAGACAGCCGAGGAGACCACCTGTGCGTTGTGCTATCGGCAACTGGGTACGCGCGTGGAGTGGCACCATCCCGTGCCGAAGAGTGAGGGCGGCACCCAAACAGTGCCGGTACACCCCATCTGCCATCGCGCGATCCACGCGCACGTTTCAAATCACGAGTTAGCCGCGCAGTATGCCAATCTGGACACACTGCGCAGCAGGGACGATGTACAACGCTTCCTACGATGGATTAGGAACAAGCCACCAGACTTCAACGCACCTACACGGCAAAGTCGTACTGCTCGCGAATAACGCTGAACCCTGGCAACGATAGACGTTACATGTTGCCCAGCGCCTCAAGCATCTGGTCGTACTGGCCATTGCGCTCGGCAAAGCGCATAGGCTTCACACGTTCGACCAGAATTTCACCCTTCTCGAACGTGTTTTCGGAAAGGATCTGCATGACCTCTTGTATGTACTGATCCAGAGGCATGGCGCGCGGATCGCTGGCCTGATCCGGTCCGCCAAGCTCCGTCTGCACGTAGGGCGGTGCCAACTCCAACACCTCCACACTTGTGCCACGCAATTGAAAGCGGATCGCGTCCAGCCACGAGTGCAGGAACGCCTTGGTTGCGCCATACACAGGGCCTTTTGGATACGGCACAAAGACCAGTCCAGAGGTGGTGACCATCAGCGTGGACTTTGGCTGTGCACGCAGGCTAGGCAGCAGCGCCGCTGTTAATTGGACCACGCTCGTAATGTTGGTCTGGATGGTGGATACGGCAGTGTCGGTGTCCACCGTGTCTGCTTTATAGTCCTCGTGCTTGGCGATCCCGGCGTTGTTGATCAGCACGTTGAGCTCTGGGAAGTCGCGAATGACCTGCTTCGCAAACGCATGCAGCGCCTGCGGGTCGGCCAGGTCCACCTGAATGGCGTGCATGCCCGGGTAGGTCTCGCGAATTTCCTGCAACAGGCTCTCGCGCCTTCCGGAGACGATCACCGTGTTGCCCGCCTGATGCAGCGCTACCGCAAGCGCTCGTCCAATTCCGCTGGTAGCGCCGGTTACCAGAATGATGTTGCCGGTCGTGTCCACGTTGTCGATCTCCTTACCCACATGGCTGCGGGTCAAGTTCAGATGTGCTGAAGCAAGCGCCAGACTCGAAATCCTTCAAGTAGCCAGTTCTCCAAACCGCCATTGTTTTGAAAGCAATAGGAAGCACTGACAAGAAGTCGGCT
>JBPBPZ010000016.1:0-16606 GCA_050954525.1 Janthinobacterium lividum | reverse complement strand
TCGTGACTCGGCCTTTTGGATTCGAGGGCAAGCGCCGCATGATGCAGGCAGAGCGCGGCCTGCAGGAACTGCTGGATGCGGTGGACACCGTCATTGTCATTCCCAACGAAAAGCTGCTGGCAGTCGCCAAGGACGCTGGCTTTTTCGAGAGCTTCCGCATCGCCGACGACGTTCTGCGGCAGGGCGTACAGGGCATTTCCGACATCATCACCATCCCCGGCATCATCAACCGCGACTTTGCCGACGTAAAGACCACCATGGCGGGCATGGGCTACGCGGTTATGGCAACCGGCATCCGCAGCGGCGAAAACCGTGCGCGCGAGGCCGCACAGGCTGCCATGGCGTCCCCTCTTTTGGAGGCAGGTGCCATCGACGGTGCGCGCGGCATCCTGATCAATATCACGGGTTCCAGCACGCTGAAGTTGAGCGAGGTGAATGAAGCCTCCATGCTGATCCAGGATGCCGCGCACGAGGATGCCAACATCATCTTCGGCGCGGTTCTGGACGAACGCCTGGGCGATGAGGTGAAGATCACCGTAATCGCCACCGGCTTCAAGCACCAGAAAGAAAACGAGGACCGCCGCGAACGCATGCTTGAACAGAGCGGACTTTCACGCGGCATGACGTCGGAAGGTATAGTGGCGCGTCCCGTGATCCAGCCGCGTTACGTCGCACCCGTGGTGTCGTCGGCTCCGCCAGCACCAGTGGAGTTCCATGAAAAGCCGCAGGCTCGTACGTTCGCCGAAGTGCCTATCCTGCGTCCTGAGAACGAAAAGGTGTATTTGCCAGGCGGCTTAATGGATGCTGCAAGCGCGCCAGAAAGCGTTGCGTCCGTGGATCCTATCCTCGAGCATCGTTCGGAAGCGCAAATTACCCCAGCACCGCCAGTAGTACCGACCTCCACATATCGCGACACAACCAGGGATTTCCCGGCAACACAGTCGTTCCCGACGGAAACGGCTACTCCGCCGCTGGTGCCGGTACCGGCCTCTGCTTTCGATGACGATTTCTTCCGGCGTGATCGTCGGCCCGCGGCCACGAGCCACGTCGATGAGCCATTTCTGCGCACAGACGTTCGTGTACCCACGTTTGCTGGTTTGGCACCCGCAGAACCGGAGCCGGAGCATGACGATCTCGACATTCCGGCGTTTTTGCGCCGTGGAAATTCGTAGGTCCACGGCTCCTCTCACCGTACGTCTATAGAGTCAGCGGCCAGCGCCCTTGCCACCAAGGTCGCTGGCATGTACGTCAAGGAGCCCGGATGAACGGTTTCTCTTTTTACAGGTTTCGTTCGCTGACCGCCGCAGCCATGGCTGCGTTGCTGCCGCTTTGTGCCGTAGCCGTCTCCCGGACCAGCCCCCACCCGGCAAGGCACCAGCGTTCTGCCCACATTGTTGAAAGTGCGCGCGTCAGCGGCCACATGCGCCAGTTGCAGCACAGCCACGGTGTGGCTGCACGTGGCGGGCGCGGCGCAGGCAGACGCAATGTTGTGGTGCTGGTACATGGGCGCCATGGCCGCGTGATCCGGTCCAGGTACGTGGAGCACTTTTCCGCACCGTCGTTCTCTTCGAACTCAGAAAACACAACGCTTGGAGACCAGGTTGCGGGTGAAGATCCGCTGGTACGAGCAGCCCTCCTGGAGGCGCTTGGCAACTTCAACGGTACGGCGCTAGCCATCGATCCGAAGAATGGACGTGTGTTGTCCATGGTGAATCAGAAGCTTGCGCTGGGACCTGGTGCGGAGCCTTGTTCGACCATCAAGCTGACGGTGGCGCTAGCCGCCCTGTCAGAAGGGCTCATCACCCGAGACACGCCGGTGAACGTGGGTGGTGGCTACCGGCTGAACCTGACGTACGCCCTCGCGCGCAGTGTGAACCCGTTTTTTGAAACGCTGGGCCGACAGATGGGCTTCCAAACCGTGAAGCACTATGCCAACCAGTTCGGCCTGGGCGAACTGGCGGGGTACAACATTGCCGGTGAACAGCTGGGTGTGTACCCGGACACAGAACTGCCCGCGCGGCTGGGCGGCGTTGGCAAAATGTGTTCCTTTGGCGAGAGCGTCTCCATGACACCACTGCAATTGGGCGCGATTGTGGCTGCCATCGCCAACGGCGGATCACTCTTCTACCTGCAGCACCCCACCACTCCGGAACAGGTGGCGAGCTTCGAACCACGGCTGAAGCGCACCCTGGACATTCAGAAGTACATCCCGGAAATGCTGCCAGGTATGGCTGGCGCGGTGGATGCCAATTACGGTACGGCACGTCGGTTGCGAGCAAACTTCAGCGAGTTTCCCGTGCTCGGCAAGACTGGTACCTGCTCTAACCAGGGCACGCGCTTTGGCTGGTTTGCAGGCTATGGAGACGGGCCCAACGGTCGCATTGTGACGGTATTTTTCCTGACCGGCGGTCGGCCGACTTTTGGTCCAAAGGCAGCAGAACTTACGGGCATGTTCTACCGTGCCCTGGCCAGCCGAAGCTATTTCCAGCAGCACGCCCTTCCCGTAGCCGCGGGTCCAGCTGCCACAGAGCCAGCCGCGTCCAAACCTACCTTCCCTGAGTTAATTATCGGGACGCCGGTTGAACCCAGTACAGCGATTCCTGCGACGGAGCCTACAACCCGCTGACCGACTACCGCGTCGCACTCGTTCAGCTTCAGCATCTATGCTGCTTCGAGGGCTATGTGGCAGTTCGGTTGAAAGACATTGCCGCCGACCTGGGCGTCTCCAGCGTGACTGTGTCCAAGGTGCTGCGAAACCAGCCAGACGTTGGCGAAGAGACGCGCAAGCGCGTGCTGCAGCGTGCCAAGGAACTGAACTACATGCCAAACCTGCTGGCGCGTGGCCTTGCCTCAGGCAAAAGCCAGACCATCGGTTTGATCGTGCCGAACCTGACCCATACCTTCTTCGCAGAGTTTGCCAAAGGTCTTAAAGCGGGGCTCCGAAGTCGTGGGTACCAGCTGATTCTGGCGTCTGCAGACGAAGAGCCGGAAATGGAGCGGGAAGAGATCGACAACCTGCTGGCGCGCGGCGTCGACGCCCTGCTGGTCGCATCCTGCCAGACCGATCCAGAGGGTCTGGCGAGCCTTGTGCGCAGCCGTGTGCCGTTTGCACTGGTGGATCGAACAGTCTCCGGCTTTTCCAGCCCGTCTGTGAGCACCGACGACGTAGCAGCGGGCCGGCTTGCCACGGCCCATCTCGTTGAGGTGGGCAGCAGGCGGATCGCACACATCGCCGGCGAAGGTCTCAGCACGGCACGCGACCGGCTGCTTGGGTATCAGCAGGTGCTGCAGACCTCCGGGATACCGTACGACCCCGATCTGGTGGTTCGTCGGTCACGGCTGGAAGAGGCGGGCAATGAGGTCGGATACGATGAGATTCGACGGCTGCTTCGCCTGATGAATCCGCCGGATGCGGTGTTTTGCTACAACGACCTCATCGCGGTTGGTGCCATTCGTGGAATTTTGTCCATGGGGCTGCGCGTGCCGCAGGACGTTGCGGTGATCGGCTGCGGCAATCTAAGCCTTGCTGAATACCTGCAGGTACCGCTTAGTTCGCTTGATCAGGTAACAGGCGAACAGGGCGAAGTGGCTGCAAAGCTGACGGTCTCGCTGATCGAAGGCCAGCGAAGATCCGAACCGGCTAACATACGCATCCTGCCACGGGTCGTTGCGCGCGCATCAACCATGCGAACTCTGTAGGTGTTCATATGATTCCAGGGGAATGTACGCGAAATGAGCGGGACATCGTTCGTTGTGAGGAGCTTCACGTGTCGGAGACGACCCATGTACAGCCGCCTGCATCCCTCTGTGCAGGAGAAACGATGAGCGCGAACGTAGAGCACGGACCCAGCAGCACCACCGAAATCAACCCCAAGGTCGCATCGGACATTCACTACTGGAGCAAGGAATTCGGCGTCACCGGCGAAGTTCTGCACGAGGCAATTCGTGTGCATGGCACGCACGTCAGCAAGGTCAAGGCTGCCCTGGAAGCCAAGGGTGGTGTCACCAGCGCACATCACGATAAGGCCGGCGCTTAGTTCACCCGAGAATGAGCTCAATTTGGAAACCCCACATCTCTCAGAGATGTGGGGTTCAGTGTTGGCGGGCAGTCCCTCGCCAATGTCTCGGGAGCGAGATAGGGACACCCTTCAGCCCAGGCCAGAGTCGGAGCTTGGATGCCCCACATCTCCTAACAATGGGAGTGTGCAGCAACGGCGGCTCCGCCCTCTGTGGACGAATCGCAACGAATGTTACCTCCGGAACAACCTACTCCACGTGATAGTTCGGGGCTTCGCGGGTGATGATGACATCGTGAACGTGGCTTTCGCGCAGACCGGCGCCGCTGATGCGAACGAAACGGGCGTTCTCCTGCAATTCTGCGATGGTGGCACAGCCCAGGTAGCCCATGCCGGACCGTAGGCCGCCGACCAGCTGGTAAACCATGTCGCCCAGGGGTCCGCGGTAGGGCACCCGGCCTTCGATGCCTTCCGGCACAAACTTGGCCAGCCGATTGTTGATCGTCGGTTCCGGCGAGGTGAGCGACCGGTTCGGCTCGGGGTTGCCAGACAAGTCGTCCCTACCCTGGAAGTAGCGTTCGCCCGAACCCTGCGCCATAGCGGACAGTGAACCCATGCCGCGGTAGCTCTTGAATGATCGGCCCTGGTACAGAATGGTTTCGCCGGGTGACTCGTCCACGCCCGCGAACAGCGATCCGATCATAATGACGCTGGCACCCGCGGCAATCGCCTTGGTCACATCACCGGAGTACTTGATGCCGCCGTCGGCGATCACGCAAACGCCGCGATCCTTTGCCGCGCGGTAGGCCTCGCTGATGGCGGTGATCTGCGGCATACCCGCGCCGGTCACCATGCGCGTGGTGCAGATAGAGCCCGGTCCGATGCCGACCTTGATGGCGTCCGCGCCGGCGTCGATCAGCGCCAGGCAGCCGTCGTAGGTAGCAATGTTGCCCGCCAGCAGATCCACTTCAGGGAAGCGCTTTTTGCACTCCCGAACAGCTTCCAGAACTCGGGAGCTGTGGCCGTGTGCGCTATCGATGGCCAGTGCATCGACATTCTCCTCAACCAGGGCGGCAGCGCGTTCCAGAAAGTCGCCCGTTGCGCCGATTGCACCGGCGACTCGCAGACGGCCCTGCGCGTCTTTGCAGGCGTTGGGGTATTTGAGCTTCTTCTGGATGTCCTTGACGGTGATCAAGCCCTTGAGTTCAAAGGCGTCGTTCACGACCAGCAATTTCTCCACGCGGTGCTGGTGCAGAATGTGTTCCGCGTCTTCCAGCGTGGTGCCGACTGGAACAGTGATCAGGTTCTCCTTGGTCATGACGTCGCGGATAGGGATGTCCGTACGCGAGACGAAGCGGAGATCGCGATTGGTCAGGATGCCGACGAGCTTGCGGTTCTGGGTCACTGGGACACCAGAGATTTTGTACTTGCGCATGACGTCGAGCGCGGCCGAGATCGGCTCTTCGGGAGAGATGGTCACCGGGTCGACGATCATGCCGCTTTCCGAGCGCTTTACCTTGTCGATCTCGCCGGCCTGCTGCTCGATCGACAGGTTGCGGTGAACCACGCCCATGCCGCCGGCCTGCGCCATGGCAATGGCCAGCCGCGACTCGGTGACGGTGTCCATGGCCGCAGAAAGCAGGGGTGTGTTCAGGGTGATGCGCGCGGTCAGGCGGGTTGCCGTGCTGACCTGGGTGGGAACGATTTCAGAGTAGGCAGGGACCAGCAGAACATCGTCGAACGTCAGAGCTTCGGGTATGGGGCTTAACAGCATAAGGTTCCCGAGATTGTAGGCGGCCCTGCCTTGTTTCGCAATGCAGCATTAATGATCGCGGGGAACTTCACCCTGCAAATCGAAGGGAACGGTAAGCGGAAGGGGATCGATCCAAGGTATACCTGGCGCATCCACTGAGCGGTTCAACCCGCCTGCTACACGGAAGATAGTAACTGGATGGTGACTGATGGGTGTCGTCATGAGCGTAAGCGGCTCTGATCGTGTGTATGGGACAACTACCTTTACAGGGAAGTCATGTGCATGCAGGTCATCCAGCAGCCAATCCGGTTCGCTGGTGACAAGGAAGTAACTTTCCTGGCTGCGGTGAAACTCTGCCAATGGCATAATGTTGAATCCATACAGATCGCGGCCGTGCCAAAGGTTTACCTCGGCAGAAGCTTCGTGCCGCCGATTCATGGTGGCCGTCACATCCATCGGGTAGTAGACACGCCGTGAGACATCGGCTGGAGCGTAGTACTGGAACGGCAGTACCAGCAGGTTGTCTGTGACCGCGATGGCTTCCTGAGCGTGATCGACCGTTTGCAAGGCATCGAACAGCTTGTACAAACCATCCCTTTGTTCGCTGTAGCCATACCCTGTCCAGGACTCCCTGCCCGTGAACCAGAACAGGAAAAAAAGGAGAAAAGCTGGTCCTGAAGACCGGAATGTACCGAGTGCACGAAATCCCAGGTAGCCGCCAGCAATCGCCATGCCGAAACAAACGGGAATGACAAAACGCGGAGACAACATCCCTCCGTGCAATGTGGCAAGTGCCCATCCGAGATAGGGGTACAGCACCAGGCACAAGGCTGCCGCGCCCTTTGCCGCAACCGGACTAAGTAGAAATATGCGATCCGTCTGCTGCATATCCGTCGCCCTGTGCCTCTCATCGGCACCATACTTACGGAAGAAGCACAGAACCACCCAGGTCACCGCCAGCAATCCCAAGGGAATCAGCATAGCGCCAACCATGTCTTCGTACGCCGCGCCGGTTGCGTCGAAGCTTACTCTATTCCATGCGTATGGCAGATACATCGCAATGGCTCGCTCCACCAATGACCGCAACATGACAAGAGGCGCCAGGGCGATAGCAAGCGCCAGCCACACAGTCCAGCGCACGCTTTGGGCCACCGCTGCCCTTGGTGGTGAGTTGCGCCTCCACCACACTGATTGCATCGTCCGCACAAGCTCACCTACCGCAACAGGCACAAATGCAAGCACTGAAAAGTAGTTGCAACAAAGCCCGGTCGCCAGCGCCAGCGCCATTCCTGCAACTGCGGCGCTCTTCTTTGCGCGACTCAGTGCAGGTTCCGTCGATACGCTCCACAGATGGACGGCTAACATGGTCGTGCCATAGATCAGTGCATAGGACCGGCTCTCATAACTCCATTCAAAGCCAACCATGCCCATCGACATCAGCACTGTTACAAGCGCCCAAGTGGGTGTTGTCAACCGCTTGGCGAAAAGGAACAGGGCAAGCATCCCAACCCAGTACCCTGCAACTGCCGGAAGACGGAAGGCATAGGTGTGCGCCCCGAACACTTTGTAACTGGCCATCACCAGGAGGTGTGTCAACGGTGGATTTGGGTCCGCACCATGCGACAGCGCCTGCCAGATGGCTCCGGCTGAGCCCAGTTTGGCAATATGGACGGTGATGAGTTCATCCAGCCAAAGCAGCTTGAAGTGTGACAGGGCGATAGTGGCAAGCAGGTAGAAGGCGGACAGAAGAGCAAAGGCGCGCCATGGCCTCAGGTCGATGGACTCGCCGATCAGGCTAGCCCGGCCAAGCAGCGTTTCAAGCGCACCTTCTCGTTCTTTTCTGGCAGTTGGTTGCATCAATGCGCTGGACGTGGCGAATAGCCAATTTCGGACATGTAGCACAGCATAGGGTTAGATCATAGTATCCGCATGGGCGTGTACCGTCTTGGCGTCTATCCAGCATGTGCATACTGGCAGGCACGCGATTGCTAAGCATGGTGAAGCGCGATAACATCAGTAAGTGAGCAAAGTTCTTCGCGGCCTCTAGTTAACAGCCGCGGATCGACTGGGTGGGCGAAAGCCCGCCTTTTCTTGCGTTTATTTCCGGCATTTGCCGGTCAGGAGCCGAATACACGTGGCAATGCAGATCGACGAAGTACGCGCCGCGGCGCAACGTGTGGCCGCAAGCCATGGACTGGATGTAGTGGACGTGGAGCTTACTGGTGCGGGAAAGACGCGCCTGCTGCGAGTGTTTGTGGAAAAGGATGCGGCAGGCCGGGCCGCTTTGAAGGCAGCAGCGGAACAGTCGGAGTCGGGCTTCCCGAGTGGCGTTCCCGTGGAAGCACTGTCTGGCGTTACGCACGAGGACTGTGCAAGCTTTGCGACCGATTTCGGCACGCTGCTGGACGTGGAAGACTTTGTTCCCGGAACGGCGGAGTACACACTGGAGGTGTCGTCCCCCGGCATTGAGCGCAAGCTGCTGCGCCCGTCCGATTGGGAGCGGTTTCAGGGCTTTTTGGTGACCGTGAAGCTCTTTTCACCACTGAATGGAACAAAGGTGCTGACCGGCCGCATGACCCTTGCAAGTGACGTCGTTACGTTGGACCTCTCTGCCGTCAAGGCAAAGGGCAAGCGTAAAAAAGGCGTGGAACCGCCGCCTGAGAAGGTGGAGATCCCGCTCGGCGAGATCGAAAAGGCGAACCTGGTGGCTGAGATCTAAACAGATTCGGCAGCAGAACACGCAATGGGACAACAGAAGAACACGCAAGACGACAACTGAATAGAAGGTTGAGGAAACAAGGAAAATGGCAAGCGCACTGTACCAGGCAATTGAAACCATGAGCCGCGACAAAGGCATTGACCCGGAGATCGTCGTGGGTGCCGTTGAGGACGCAATTGCGCTCGCAACGCGCAAGTACTACAAAACGCTCGAGAATATGCGTGGCGAGTTTGACAAGGAAAGTGGCGAGATCCGTGCCTACGTCTACAAGACGGTCGTGGCCGACGATGCCGAGATTGAAGACCCCGAAAATGTGCTGACGCTGACCGAAGCCCGTGAGATGGCACCGGAAGTCGAAGAGGGTGCCGAGCTGCGCTTCTACAAGGACACGTCGCCGCTGGGCCGCATTGCCGCGCAGATGGCGAAGCAGGTCATCTTCCAGAAGGTGCGCGAAGCCGAGCGCGATACTGTGTTTAACGAGTACAACCACCGTGTGGGCGAGATTATCAACGCCACGGTCAAGCGCGTGGAACCGATGGACGTCATCTTCGACCTGGGCAAGGCCGAAGCGCGCATGCCGAAGCGCGAGCAGTCTCGCCTGGAGCAGTTCAGCGTGGGCGAACGCATTCGTGTGGCACTGCTGCGTGTGGATCGCGCCGCCAAGGGACCCCAAGTCATCGTCAGCCGCGCCGCTCCGTCGTTGGTGCAGACGCTGTTCCAGAGCGAAGTGCCTGAGATTTATGACGGTACCGTGGCCATTCGAGCAATCGCACGTGAGGCAGGTGAGCGCACTAAAATCGCCGTGGTCTCGCGCGACAAGGACGTCGATCCGGTAGGCGCATGCGTCGGCATGAAGGGTATGCGCGTGCAAAGCATCATTCGCGAGCTGCGCGGCGAAAAGATCGACATCATCGAGTTTTCCGAAGAAATCACTACTTTTGCTGAAAAGGCGCTGCAGCCAGCCAAGGTTTCGCGCGTTTCCATCCAGGACCTGGGCGAAAAGCAGCTGGAAGTTATTGTGGATGACACACAGCTTTCACTCGCGATCGGTAAAAAGGGGCAGAACGTCCGCCTGGCCGCCAAGCTGCTGGGATGGAAGATCGACATCAAGAGCGAGGAAGAAAAGCGGCAAGAGGTTGAGCAGGCGATGTCTGCCCTTTCCGGCGGACCACAGACCCCCATCGAGCAGGTAAGCGAGTTGGGCGAGCAGGTTCTTGAGAAGCTGATCGCGGCAGGTATCACCACAGTGGAGCACCTTGCAGACATGACGGCTGAGGAGTTGGGCGAGGTGCCGGGGATCGGGGATCGGTCTGTCGACAAGATCGCCGTGGCCGTTCGCCACTACTTTGGCCAGTACGAAGAAGGCGAAGCGCGCCCGGAACAGCCGGTAAGCGAAATAGCAGCTTCGTTGGACAACAACACTGCATCTGATTCTTCTGTATCGCACGCAACGCCAACCGAGGCGGATGGCAAGCCGTACGATCCCGCAACCGAAAACAATGCGGAAGGTTCTGAGGCAGGGGAAACCCTGCTGCTGGCTCCTGACGCAAACGAATCAGGCGATGAGGATGTCGACCTGACCGAGAGGAGCTCTATGAGCAAAACACCGGAAGCGATTATTGCGGAGCGCGGCATCGACGGCTTGGAGCCGATCGAGGTCGACGAGTCTGCCGAGGAGTTGTTGGACCGCGAAGAGGCGGAAGGACAACTGGATGGTTTTGGCAGCGACGCAGACGTTCGTGAGTCAGGTATTGAAATGGACAACCAGACCATGGATGACCTGGCCGCACAGGCAGGCGAGACCAGCAACGAAACCATTGATCCAGACGAGAACATCCGTGGCTAGGGAGATAGGCGGGCAGAGCGCAACATGGCTCTGCCCAACTCCTCGCTGGGCCGCCACGATTGAAAGCGCATATCTTACGCTTTCGAGCAATAATAGATGTACTGGGATTGATTCCTTCTGGAGTGGAGCTGCCATGAACAGCTAGCAGAGGGTAACGGAGTAACGAGGGCGGATGAGTAAAGTACGCATTAATGATCTGGCACGTGAGCTTGAGGTCAAGAGCAAGAGTATTCTTGACGCGCTTACGGCTGTCGGAGTGTCAGAGAAGAAGACCCACTCGAGTTCCATCGAGGAAGACGAGGCGGAGAAAGTCCGCACGCACCTGACGGGCGGACGCCCGTCGCAGCGGGCCGTTGCGTCTGCTGCGGAAGCACGCCAGAAGATGGATCTTTCGCGAGCCACCAAGCCCGGCGATGTAATGAAGGCGATCTTGGAGCGCAAGCAGGCAGAGCAGGCAGCTGCCTCCCGTCCAGCGGTCGTTGTGCAACCGCCGCGCCCGGCCGTGGTTGTCGCCCCTCCACAAAGGCCAGTAGAGGCTCCGCCAATTGCCGTGGCAGCCGCACCAGCGCCCGCCGCACCGGTCGTAGTTGCAGCCCCCGTACCTCCCAGAGTGGTCGCTCCGGCCCCTGCTGCTCCCGTTGTAGCTCCGCCACCCCAGGCAGCTGCACCTGTGCAGACACCTGCAAGGGCCGTACCTGCACCGCCGCCTGCTGTACGTCCTGCGGCCCCGGTTGCCGCAGCTCCTGTGGCCGCACCCCCTGCTCCGCCCGCGGCTCCAGCACGCGTCCCGGTGACTCGTCCTGTTATGCCGACGTTGAACTTTGCGCAGCCTCGCACGGAAGGTACAGCAGCACCTACCGGAGATGCTCCTCGCCGCATCGTTCCGCAGGCTCGTCAGGCACCAGCTATCGTTCAGCCTGCACCCCGTGTTGCGCCCGCCATTGTTTCGCGTCCGCCTTCGGGTGTTGTGGTTCGCCCCGGCGCGGCCGCGGATCGGCCTGCGATCGCCAGCACACCACCGCCTGCAGGCGTGGTCGTGGCACGCCCACCGGCTTCTGCCGCCACGCCGCCAGCACCTCCGGTTGCGCCCACCCCTCCGCCACCACCGGTTGAGGCTGCAGCGCCACCACCGCCGCCCGTTCCAGAGGCACCCCCCGCTCCGGTTCGCCGCGTGATCATGCCCCAGACCGGGCCGCGTCCGTCGTACACGGCTCCGCCCCCGGTTCCTGGGCAGGCTGCGCGCCGTCCTATCTTCCAGCGTCCTGGCGGTGGTCCTGGTGGCCCCGGCGGTCCTGGTGGATCGCGTCCCCCGTACTCCGGTGGACCTGGTGGTCCCGGTAGCTTTGCTGGTGGACCGGCAGGTGCCCCTGGCGCTCGCCGTCCCATGCATCCCACGCGCACCTTCCCCGGCGGACCTCCCGCTGGTGGGCCGGGTGCACGTCCCGGATTCGGTGCTGCGCGTCCTGGCTTCGGAGCTCCACGCCCCGGCTTTGGCGGGCCTCGTCCTGGTGGCGGTGGCCTGGTAGCAGAAGGCGCACCGGGTGCACAGAAGCCCGGGATGCGTCCCGCAGCCAAGAAGGGCGCTGCACACAAGAAGCGTTACGAGAAGAGCAAGGAAGGCCCGATGAAGGGCTTTGCTCCGCCGTCACGCTTTGGCGGTGCCCAGATCGCCATGGGCGGTGAAGTACCGATTACGCGCACTATCACCGTGACCGAGGGCATTACCGTGAAGGATCTGGCTGAAAAGCTGGACCTGCGCGGCAAGGATCTGATTGCGACACTGCTGATGCGTGGCGTTTTTGTCACGGTCAACCAGTCGCTCGACAACGAGTTGGTGAAGTCTGTCGCAGCCGCGTACGGTGCCGACACCCAGATCCAAACTGTCGAAGAGCAGATGGAGAACGAGGCCATTGAGGGCCTGCTGGAAGACACAACCGGCATGACTGAGGTGATTCGTTCGCCTGTGGTTACCGTGATGGGTCACGTCGATCACGGCAAAACATCGCTGCTCGACGCGATTCGCTCCACGGAACTGGACGTTGTCGACGTTGCAGCTGGCGAGGCCGGCGGCATCACCCAGCACATCGGCGCATACAAGGTTCACGTGCAGAAGCCGGATTCACCGGCATTCGGACGCGAAATCGTGTTCCTGGATACACCGGGTCACGAAGCGTTTACCCGCATGCGTGCACGCGGTGCCAAGGTGACGGATATCGTCGTCGTCGTGGTTGCAGCGGATGACGGCGTGATGCCGCAGACGATTGAAGCCATCGATCACGCACGCGCGGCCAAGGTGCCGATCATTGTCGCGGTCAACAAGATCGACAAAGAAGGCGCGAATCCCGAAAAGGTCATGCAGCAGCTTGCCGAACGCGGTCTGCAGCCGGACGTCTGGGGCGGTGACACACCGTTCATTCAGGTTTCGGCAAAGAAGCGCACCAACCTGGATGGTCTCGAGGAGATGATTTGCCTCGTGGCTGATACCAATGTGCAGCGTGCCATCCTTGATCGGCCCGCAGTCGGAACCGTCATCGAAGCCAAGCTGGATCGTGGTCGCGGTGTGGTTGCTTCCATTCTTGTGCAGAACGGTACGCTCAAGATTGGCGACAGCTACATCGTCGGCAACACCTTCGGCAAAATCCGCGCCATGTTCGACGATCGTGGACGAGCCATCGAAACTGCCGGCCCATCCACGCCAGTCGAGATCCTTGGTCTGGAAAGCATCCCGGACGCAGGCGATACCTTTATCGTGATGGCGGATCGTGACCGTGCCAAGGAAATCGCACGCTACCGCACGCTGAAAGAGCGCGAGGCACAGCTTGCGAAATCCAGCCGGGTTTCTCTCGAGAACCTTGCGGAACAAATCAAGCAGGCTGGCGTCAAGGACCTCAACCTCATCCTCAAGGGCGATGTGCAGGGTTCCGTGCAGGTGCTTACCGACAGCCTGCAGCGCATGTCGACGGAGAAGGTGCGCGTTCGCGTGCTGCACTCCGGTGTGGGTGCCATCACAGAAAGCGACGTGCTTCTGGCTGCCGCTTCCAACGCTGTGGTTATCGGCTTCAATGTGCGGCCGGAACGCAAGGCGCAGGAACTGGCCGATCAGGACAACGTCGAGATCCGTCTGCACTCCATCATTTACGAGTTGCAGGACGAAATGCGCAAGGCCATGCTCGGCTTGCTGGACCCCGTCTTCCGCGAGAACTTCCTGGGACGCGCCGAAGTGCTCAACGTCTTCAAGATCACAAAGGTCGGGCAGATTGCCGGCTGCGTGGTTCGCGAAGGCAGCATTCCTCGCAACGCACAGGTTCGCCTGATGCGCGACGGTACCGAGGTCTGGAAGGGCAAGCTGGCCAACCTGAAGCGCTTCAAGGACGATGTCCGTGAAGTCACCAACGGCATGGAGTGCGGTATTGATCTGGGCAGCTTCCGCGACGTTCGCGTGGGCGACACTATCAATGCGTTCACAACCGAGAAGCTGGCAGCAGAACTCGGTGAGAACGTTGCCGACCGCAAGGCTGCTGCAGCCAAGGCAGAGAAAGCCGCTGCTGAAAAGGCACTTGCCGAACCTGCAACCGTCTAAAACCACCTAAGTCACAACGTGAAAAGGACCGGGAGAAAATCCGGTCCTTTTCACGTTGCAGATATCTCTTTGCCGCGTTCCACGCCTGGTTTAGTCCAGTTTGGCTTTGCTTGCCAGCCATGCCTGACGAAACTGCTGCTGCTGCGACGTCAGAGCGGCTCCGGTGGATTCCAGGGGCACGATCTCCATGCCGCTACCCTGTGGCAGCGTCGCGGATGCATGTACTTCCTGCCCACCACGACGAAGGAAGACCACGTCGACGTTTTCGTCGGCCTTGTGGTTCGCCAACGCTTTTGGCAGGTCTTCTGGCTCGGCAAGTTTGCTGTTCCCGACCGAGATCAGTTCATCGCCACGGTCCAGACCGGCGTTGTACGCAGGTGAACCGATCAGGGTGGAACTGCCGACCAGCAGGCCTGCCTTGCCCTTCGTCAGCCGCATTCGTCCCAACGAGGCAGGGCCGCTGCCTTTCCGCAGCACAAAGCCTGCGCGCAGCAGCAGGGAAGCGTAGTCCAGCTTCTCAGTTCCGGCGATGTAACGCCGAACAAAGTCAGCTGCAAAGGCTGGATCGCCGCTGACAGTGGCCAGTTGCGTCTGCACGTCGGCGATGGTGTACGGCCTGCCGACCAGACCCGGTGCCGGGCCGCCCGGCTTGCCGTAGGCACGCCACATGGCACGCATAAAGTCATCCAGCGTTACCCGCGAGTCGGACTTTGCGCGCAAGGTAAGGTCCAGACCAAGCGCAACGGCGTCCCCAAAGGTGTAGTACGACACGAAATCATTTGCGAAGTATGTGGGGAACTCATCACTGCTGCCGTCCACCAGCGGTGCCAGCCGGCTCATGTCCATGGCGGAGCGATACCGGCTGCCATCAGTGTTCAGAACGCGATCAATGTCGCCCGCAAAGGCACGCAGGTCGTTGGCCGGGGTGTTGCCGCTACGGAGCATGGCCAGATTGCCGTAGTACTGTGTGAAGCCTTCGGCCAGGAACATTTCGCCGGACATGTTTACATCACGGAAGTTGAAAGGCTCCAGGCCTTCCGGGCGAATCCGCTCCACGTTCCAGTTGTGAAAGTACTCGTGCGCGACTGTTTCCAGGCTGAGCCGTCTGCCGGTCATCACCGTGCTGTTGCGGTGTTCCATGCCGTCACCACCGTCCCACGGCAGGGCGTCTTCCAAAAAGGTGTAATAACCCGGCTCATAGTCCGGCAACTCGCCAAAGACCGCCTGCTCTTCGCGTACCAGCTTCTGAACGCCCGCAAAGTACGCGTCGAACTCGGCAGGTGTTGCCTGCGAGTGCGCCGTCACACGGATGGTCTGGGTCTTGCCACCAGCCGTTAGCGATGCCACCTGGAAGTTTCGCGAAACGAAGTTGCTCAGTTCTGCCGGGCTGTCCATCAGGTATTGCAGGTTGGGCGCGGTAAAGGTCTGCGCCTCGCCGGTGGTGTACAGCTGCGTCGCAATTTTCCAATCAGAACCCGGAGCGATGGCGAACGTCACCCGCACCGGTCTGTCGTCAAAGCCCTGTGCCCACGCCACCACTGCGGGAAAGTTGATGTGCGCGTGGGTCGGGTCAATGGCGAAGAAGGTCCCGTCCACCCTGTCGCCAAACAGCTTGTACGTCAGGTGAACGGTACCGTTGTGCCCGGCCGCAGCCCACGAGCGCGGATCCGGCTTGGTCACAGCCAGCGGCTTGCCATTGCCATCGGTGAATCGCTCTTCAAAGACATTGGAAGCAAACTCGAAAGCCGCATACCGCCCGGGCGACGACCGGCTCATCTGCACGCGCAGGGGACCGGAAGGCACGTTGTGGAAGGTCGCTTCTACCTGCATCACGTGGTGGACTGCGTCAGTAAAGGTGAGGCGGTATTCAGTAGCGGCGGGTTTCTGGGCGGCTGCCGACAGGGTCAACCCAAAGGTGATGGCAACGCGTAGTGCGGCTGGCATGCAGAGCGGCTTGATGGGTAGGGTCACGGTGAGCCGATGATACGTTCTCACCCAGTGTTGGCGGAAGAGGGCGCGAAGCCAAAGCTGCGCACAGTTCGAGCGCACTGCCGCGATGAGCTTTCGACCATCGTGCAGTAGCGCAGGTGCTATCGGCTACCGGGCTGTTTGTGACTGGGGATCAATGCTCGCTCGCAGCCGGCGGCCAAACACCAGGCCTACCGTTGGCCCAACACTGGCGGAGTGGTTGCTGACACCGAACCGAACACCGCCGTCGATGCCGAAGGCGTTATGAAACTTGTGGTAAAAACCACCAAACGCATAGGTGCCGGCAGGCGTGTCTGACTGCGCATTGTTCTGGCCAAACAGCTCCGCGTAGACGCGCGTACTTGGATTCACGTGCAGGCTAAGCGCAGCGGACTGCTGGCCGCCATAGCGGCAGCCACCCGGATCGGCGCAGCCGGACTGCACCAGCGAACCGTTCACGATGACGTCAAGAATGCCGTCTTTGCCGTAGTGATGATTCAGCAGCAGGATGATTTGCTGACCCTTGTCCTGAAGATCCTGGCTGGAAGCCGTTGGCAGCGTAGCTTCATACTGCACAGCGATGCCAGGAAACACGCGGTGGTAATCCTCTTTCCAAAGGATGACCTTGCCGCCCAATTGCACGGTGCCGACTCCCCGGGCGCTTTCTCCGGGCATGCTCTCCAGGTTGAAAGCAGACCATCCAAAATCAAGGCGAAGACGCTCC
>JBPBPZ010000260.1:0-17044 GCA_050954525.1 Janthinobacterium lividum | reverse complement strand
GAAGCCTCCATCCTGTTCGAAGAACGTGAAACCGAGAGAGCAGGCGGCGCTCCTGCGGAAGGCACTCTCACCGACGTTCAGTCAGCGCTTCGGCCGGAACTGCTGGCCCAGTTGGCGCATGTACGCGGTCTACTGAAGGACGAGCTCTCTGCGGTAGCTGAGGGGGAAGCCTGCCTGACGTGCAGCTTTCAGGCAGAAGACGTCCTTCTGCTCCACCTCGCGATGGAGCTGCGACCTGACATCCCGGTGCTGTTCCTCGATACCAATTACCATTTCCGCGAAACGTACGAATACCGTGACCGCCTCGCTTCAGAGTGGAAGCTGAACCTGACCAATCTGTTGCCAAAGGAAACGGTGCAGCAGCAGGAGTCTCAGTTCGGGCTGCTCTACAACACCGACCCGAATCGCTGCTGCGGCCTGCGCAAGGTAGAGCCGCTGTTTGCGGCAGTAGCCGGATACAAAGTCTGGCTGACCGGGCTTCGAAGGGAACAGGCGCGTAGCCGCACCGCGCTGAAAGAGATCGATGACTTCGTTCTTCCAAGCGGGACCGTCGTTCGCAAGCTGAGTCCGTTTGCCGACTGGACCACACGGGACGTGTGGCAGCTGGCCGAACACTTCGGGATTCCTCTGCTGCCGCTATATGACCAGGGCTACACCAGCATCGGCTGTCAGCCATGTACGACGCTGCCCACAGACCCGAACGATCCACGTTCCGGCAGATGGGCAGGCAAGAAGGTCGAGTGTGGCATCCACATCCAGGCCACCGACCTCGACAAAAGAACTTAGCCGCTGACCCAAGTCGCGGCCGCCTGGTACCAACGCAACAGCAGCCGCTCACTTAGAAAGCGACTATGCATTATCTGATTGGCTTCATCATTGCGATGTTTATCGCACTTACAGGTGTGGGCGCGGGGACCATCACAACCCCTCTGCTCATCCTTTTTCTGCACGTGCCGACCAGCGTTGCGGTTACAACTGGTCTTGTCTTCTCCGCCGCGGTCAAACTGCTGCTGGTACCCACACAGATTGCTCGCAAGCAGGTGAACTGGCGCGTGCTTGGACTGATGCTGCTGGGGGGCTTGCCTGGTGTGCTGCTCGGATCGCTGCTGTTGGCGCACCTGGTCAGCAAGGGGTCACAGCACTTGATGAATGGCCTGTTGGGTGCCGTGCTGGTACTTACTGCCGTGTACCAGATTTTCTATTCATTCCAGCCGGTTGCCACGCGCGCCAACAAGGATCGCAGCCTGTGGATGCCATGGTTGATGTTTCCTGTCGGCGCAGAAGTTGGTTTTTCTTCGGCGGGTGCAGGCGCTCTGGGCACAGCGGCGCTGCTTTCGCTGACGACACTGCTGCCTGCGCAGGTGGTCGGGACTGACATCCTGTTCGGCTTTGTTCTGTCGCTGGTTGGCAGCGGCGCTCACATGTTCTCGCACGCCAATAACCCTCAACTGTTAAAGCACCTGATCATCGGTGGCATAGGCGGCGTTCTACTTGGCACTTTTTCGGCAAAATTCATACCAAAGCGGCCCTTGCGCTTTGCGCTGTGGGTGTGGCTGCTGATCATTGGTGTGCAGTTTCTGTACACCAACCTGATCTCCGCCCACTGAAGGTCTTCTGATAGGCCTAAGTCGGTCGCGCAACATAGCCAGCGTAAGCAGACAGCGTAGAATATGGACGTGCCAAAGTATTCCATAGTGGTTCCGTTCCACAACGAAGAAGAGAATGTAACAGCGCTGTATGACCAGTTGAAGGATGTCCTGGAGCAGGTAGGGGACAGCTTCGAACTCATCTTTGTGGATGACGGATCGCGCGACCGCACCTACCGTTTACTGGAAGAGATTGCTGCCGTCGATAGTCGAGTTCTCGTGATCAAGTTGCGCCGCAACTTTGGCCAGACCAGCGCCCTGGCTGCCGGATTCGATCATGCCCAGGGTGACTTCGTCCTTGCCATGGATGGTGACCTGCAGCACGATCCGAAGGAGATTCCGGCTTTTCTGGCAAAGCTCGACGAAGGTTTTGACGTGGTCAGCGGATGGCGTGCACAGCGCGGAGACAACTTCGTCATGCGGAGAATTCCGTCCCGTGCAGCCAACTGGCTGATGGCGAAGCTGAGTGGCGTCGACATCCATGATTTCGGCACCACGTTCAAGGCCTACCGCCGCGAAGTAATCCAGAACATACCGCTCTACGGGCAGATGCACCGTTTTATCCCTGCACTGGCCTCGTGGTACGGCGCAAGCATCTGCGAAATCCCCATCAGCAACCCTGCGCGCCTGTACGGTCAGAGTCACTACGGCATTTCGCGCACGTTCCGCGTCTTCTTCGACCTGCTGACGATCCGCTTCCTGTTGCAGTACATGATGCGACCGCTCCACTTCTTTGGCAGCCTCGGCGCACTCAGCGCGCTGGCTGGCCTGGGGGTGTCATTCACCCTGTTATTGATGAAGCTTTTTACCGGCGGACATGTGCTTGGCCAACATGGCCCCTGGTTCATCATGGCCAGCGTTCTGATCCTTGCCGGAGTCCAGCTGATCGGAATCGGGCTACTGGGCGAGTTGCAGGTGCGTCACTACCACTCGCCCCAGCACAGGGCACCTTACACCGTCGAACGCATGGTGCGCCTGCGGTCTTCAGAAGAGACCGCCCTGTCCTAGATCAGCAGACCGTCAGCTGACATGCACCACAGGGCGAATCTCCTGGTCGCGCACGGCTTTGCGCAGCACTTCGTGAGTCAATGGCGCAGTGTCTCCCTCACCGAGGAATAGGAAGCGCATGATGTTGATGGCAGGGCTGACCTGCGTCCACTTAAAGTAAACGTGCGGCACCTTCTTGGTGCGGCGCTGCAGGTACACAAGCATGCCGGCAATTGCGTTTGCAACTACCGGGCTTTTAGCCGACAGGATACGGTGCCGACCTACCCTGCGGCCCTCCACGCAGAGCGTCTCTGAAAAGTCGGAAGCATCCCCACGCACGACCTCGAAGAAGAAGAGGCATTCGTCGTTCGAAAGATTGTGGAAGTACCGCACCTTGCGGTCCGAAAGATCAAGCGCCTCGACGCTGTCGCCAATTTCGGGGCCTCGCGCGACGAGGCGAATCAGTTGATCCTCATCTTCTTCCAGAATGCTTTCCGCAAGAGCGTCCAGCTGCACGTCCGTGATCCGAAGTTCGGTTGAACGCAGGGCCCTGGAGATGAACGAACTCAGCAAAATACAGCCGATAAAGATCGACGAGATCTTGAGGCCTTCTGGCCGCTCCACGATGTTCGCAAGGGTTGTGTAGGCGAAGATCACGGTTGTGGCGACAAAGGCCCAGCGCATCTTGGTTCGCCAGGTGTTCAACATCACGGCCGTGGATGCGGAGGTAATCAGCACCAGCACGCCCGTGGCATACGCTCCGCCCTGGGCGTCCACGTCAGCGTGGAACAGTAGCGTCACGAGCGTAGCGATGCCCATAAAGACCAGCACCAGCGGCCTGGAAGCACGAGCCCACTCCGGTGCCATGCCAAATTTCGGCAGGTAACGTGGGATCAGGTTCAGCAGCCCGGCCATGGCAGAGGCACCGGCGAAGCCAAGGATCAGGATGGTGCTGGCGTCATACGCGGTACCCAGCACGTTGCCCGCATAATGGTGCGCCAGCCACGCCATGGCGCGGCCATTCGCGTCGCCTCCCTCCTGAAACGCCTGTGCTGGAATCAGAACCGTTGTAATTACACTGGTCGCGATGAGAAACACGCTCATGATCGCGGCTGCCGTTACCAGCAGATGTTTCGCATTCCGGATCCGTTCCTCGTCATCCTTTGCCTTGATCAGCGGCATGACCGCGACACCCGTTTCGAAGCCCGACAAGCCCAAGGCAAGCTTGGGAAACAGCAGCAGGGACAATCCCAGCATGTGCCACGTGCTCTGGTGACGGTTCAGGATTGCCATCCGCCAGTTGTGCATGACCTCGGGGTGATGGATGATCTGCAGCAGCCCTGCGCCAACGACGAGCGCGTTCAGCAGAAGGTAGCTGCCTACCAGCCAGACGGCGATGCTGACTGCTTCCTTGAAACCCTTCAGGAACACGCCGCTCAGCACTGCCAGAATCAGCAGCGTTACGACGACCTGGTGGTCCATCCAGGCTGGCATCAATGGATTGTGGATGAGGTGGGCCGCACCGTCCGCTGCGGAAAGCGTCATGGTGATAATGAAGTCAGTAGTCGCAAATCCAAGCAGGATGAGCACAAACAGCTTGCCGCCCCAGGCTGGGAACAGCCGCTGCAGCATGGCCACCGAGCCCTGGCCGTACGGGCTAGCCTTGCACACGCGCCGATAAACCGGCAGCGCGGCAAACAGAGTAACCAACACCAGCACCAGCGTTGCCAGCGGGGAAAGAACGCCAGCCGCCAGAAAGGCAATGCCGGGCTGGTAGCCCAGCGTGGAGAAGTAGTCCACACCGGTCAGGCACATCACACGCCACCAGGCGTTCTGATGTTCCGGTTCCTTTTGCGCCGTCGGTACGCGTAAGTCGGCTAACAGCCAGTCAGAAAATGTCATGGACTCGTTCGGAGTCCGCGAAGATGGAGAAGGTTGGCTGCAGCACTTTGAGGCAGCGCTTTGAATTCACCGTCTGTTTGCAAATGCAGGGGAGCAGTGCGCTACGCTTTGGGCGGACACCAAAGTAATGCAGTCGTACCAGCAAGGGAGCAACGCCGCACGTGAGCCAAACCATTTTTCTGCTCGAGGACGAAGCCGATATTTCGAAACTGGTGCGCTTCCACCTGGAAAGTTCCGGTTACACGGTGCAGGCCTTTGCGAATGCAGCAGAAGTGCTGCCCGCAGCCGAGCGCAAAGCCCCCGCGCTGTTCCTGCTGGACATCATGGTTCCAGGCGGCGATGGGCTTGAGGTCTGCCGCCGTTTGCGGTCAAACCCGACTTTGAGCAGCGTGCCTGTGATCTTTCTGACGGCCCTGGCCACGGAAAGCGACAGGGTCCACGGCCTGGATTTGGGTGCGGACGACTACATCACCAAGCCGTTCAGCACGCGAGAGTTGCTGGCGCGCGTCAAAGCGGTTTTGCGCCGCTTTGAACGGCAGGAACCTGCGGAGACCCTGCAGGTAGGCGAAATCGAAATCGACGGTAGCGCCATGCAGCTGCGCGTACGTGGCGAGCTCGTGATCACCACGGCGACGGAATTTCGGCTGCTGGATTACCTGGCACGCCATCCTGGCCGCGTGTTCAGTCGCGACCAGCTGCTCGATGCCGTTTGGGGCGACGCGCGCTTCGTCACACCCCGGTCTGTCGACGTCTACGTCCGCCGCATCCGGGAGAAAATTGAAGACGACGCAGAGGAGCCACGCTACCTGAAGACGATGCGCGGTGCCGGATATCGTTTTGAGCGGCCAGACCGGATCCCTGCGCGAGCAGTTGCAGCGTCCGTTTAGCGAATCCACAAGGAACACCATGGCCTTCGCCGCATGAAGATTCATTCCGTCCCACTGCTTGCACTTGTGACGATCGCTCTTCTGGGCGGCGTCGCCATTGCCTTTCCAGTTTCCGAGTCCCACCGCTACCTAGTGATCGCCGGATTTCTGGCTGCGAGCCTGTGTGTCTTTTTCATCTGGCGAATGGCCATGGCGGCCCAGGGCAGGGAACTTGCCCAGTTTGTGGCGAGCCTTGAAAAGGTCCAGGCGCAGCCACCCGCCCTGGACCCGGGACTGACGCCGGTAGTGGGTGCGTTGCAGCAGATGAGAGACAACGTCAGGCAGCAGGTTGCCAGCCTCTCTGAAAGCCGGCAACAGCTGGAGATCCTGCTGGAAGGCATGCAGGATGCCGTGCTGGGCGTGGATGTCGCAGGCCGGGTGCAGTGGAGCAACGCACACATGCAACGGCTGATCTACCGCGATGCTGCAGGTGCATCCATCCGGCATGGACGCGCCCTGGTGCACACGTTTCGCGATCCGGTCCTGCTGGCCGCAGTACAGACCACGTTGGACGATCATGTGCCCTCAGAGTGCCGCAGCGAAGCCGTTCTGCCCGGTCGCATCTTTCAGGTGCACGCGTCTCCGCTGCCGGGTGGCGGTGCGGTCGTTGTGCTGCACGACGACACTGACGCGCAGAGCATGGAACGTGCGCAGCGTGACTTTGTGGCGAACGTGTCACACGAGTTGCGCACGCCGCTGACGTCCATCATCGGCTATGTCGAAACCGTCATCGATCACGAGCAAATGACGCCCCCGGCCGTCGAGTTTCTGGAAACGGTCCTGAAGAACGCTTCTCGCATGCAGCGGCTGACAGAGGACCTGTTGCTACTGTCGCAGGTGGAACAGGCAGAAAATCCACTTTTCCCTCAGCCGATTGAGGCCTCGGTTCTGCTGCATGACGCCTTGCGTACGGTTTCGGGCGCGTCCTACGCTGAGGGTGCAACGCTGCAGATCGGCGTGTCCACGCACAGCACCGTACTTGCGGATGAAAATGCCATTCTGCAGGTGCTTGGGAATCTGCTGGAGAACGCAGTGAAATACAGCGGTGGCCGATCTGAACCACCCTGCGTGACACTTTCTGCCGACCTAAGCGTGGAGGTGCCCGGGTTTGTAGAGTTTCGCGTGCGTGATTCAGGTCCCGGGATCGCCTCGGACCATCTCCAACGTATCTTTGAGCGTTTCTACCGCGTCGAAAAAGCGCGATCCAGGGCCGCAGGTGGCACGGGTCTTGGTTTGTCCATTGCCCGTAAGCTGATTGAGCAGCATGGTGGACGCATCTGGGCTGAAAGTATTTTGGGACAGGGAAGTACCTTTGTCTTCACACTACCCGTGGCAAATTGACCTAATCTTCATGCATCTCACCTAAGCTCATGCTGTTCGTTTCACTTAAAGGGATGCCGCCTTGCGCAAACGTTTTCACCAGTCGCTGGATGAGTTGAAAGAGAAGCTGCTGGTTATGGCAGGCTTCGCCGAACAGGCCACGCAGCGCGCCATCGAAGCATACAAGATGCGCGATCCGGAGCTTGTGGACCTGGTACGGAGATCGGAACCCGCGATCAACCGGCTGGAACGCGAGATCGACAGTACCGCGCTCGATCTGCTGGCGATGGAACAGCCCATGGCCGTCGATCTGCGCTTCATTCTTTCGGTGATACGTATCAATGCTGACCTGGAGCGCGTTGGCGACCTTGCAGTCAACATCGCCATGCGTGCCGGCGAGATGAATGAGCTGCCGCCGGTGGATTTACCGGTGGACATACCGAGGCTTGGAACGCTTGCCGCAGCCATGATTCGTAAGGCTCTCGAGGCCTTCATTGAAGGCGATGCGGCTCTGGCCGAGAGCGTTCTTGCGTTGGACGATGAGGTTGACCATCTGAACAAGGTGGCTTTTCGGTCCTTGTCCGCTGTCATTCGCGAGCATTCGGAACTGACAACGCAGGCTCTGAACGCCATGCTGATCGCGCGCAACCTGGAACGCATCGGCGATCATGCCACCAACATTGCGGAAGACGTCATCTTCTGGGTGAACGGCCGCGATGTGCGACACAAGATCTCCGCCGCCTGATCAGCGGGACAGGGCCAAGTGGCTATCCTGGTTCGGCTCCTCACTTGAGGCGTTGCCCAGCGCGTGCGGCTGGTAGGTCCAGTGGATCAGTCGGCTCATCAAGGGGTAGCACAGCGCCAGCATGACCGGCGTTCCGGCGGGCAGAACACGCAGACGCATCTCCGCATAGGTTTGTAGCTGGCCGCTGTAGCGCGTGCGCTCCTCCGCTAGAAATGAGTCCTGCTCGTTGGCTGCCCGGTCTGCGGTCTTGAAATCTACAATCCACAGCGTGTCATCGCCTGGCGCATGGGGGGCAGGACCAGCGAAGAAGCTGCGATCAAGCCGGACCCGGAGTGTGCCCGCGTCTGCCTCGGACCGCCATGCCGCTTCACTTGCCGCACCCGGATGGGGCAGCAGCAGCCATCGGCCATCCTCAGTCTCCAACAGGTTGCGCAACGCACGCGAGACTGTTTCTGAGGCACGCTTCGCCGCGTCAGGGGGCAGACCGCCGGCGCGAAGCGTTGCGAAGATCGAGGGCTTCCACGTGGGAAGTTCTCGGAGCAGGCCGGTTGCAGCATCCTCAGCAGAAGTACCCGTCTGCAGTCGCTGCCGGTACTCTTCCGCGAGGCGCTCCAAGAAGGCGTGGATGGAACTGCCCACGGCACGCGCTCCAAAGGTGCCCTCGGGCCGCGCAAACTGCGGCTGCTGCACAGCTTCGGCAGTCTCGTGATGCGGCAGTGCTGCTTTGCGTAGATGTTCCAGCGGGTCATATGCGGCTGATAGCCGCTCGATCATGGGCGATGTGCGAGTTCCAATGCGTGCCTCTGGCTGTCCAACTGCAGCAAGGGCAAGTGGCTCCACCTTCTCCTCGCGGTGTGGAGAGGTGTCCTCATCGTCCTCAATCGGTTCGGCCACCAGGTGCACCAGTGCCGCTCGACCGGCGGCTTTCAGCAGGGTGCCGCTGCGTTCGCCTGGTCCGCCATCCTTTGTCGCTTCCGGCCAGGCGAACAGGTGCAGTGATGTGCGCGCGCGCGTCGCCGCGACGTAAAACACGCGCTTCAATTCTGCGTTGGAGCGCTGGCGACGCGTCGTGCGGATGAAGCCGTACAGCGTTCCTGCCTTGTCACCTTTTTCCGGCAGCGGTGCCAGAAGAACATCGCGCGTGCCGTCCGCCGCTCGGCCCGGCATCTCCAGCCAGTCCAGCGCCGAGTAGCGGTCCTGCGCCCCAACCCGGTGCATGCCAGGCACCAGAACGGTGTCCCATTCCAGGCCCTTGGCCTTGTGGATGGTCATGATGTCGACCGCGTCGGGTGCACTGCCTGCTTCGGCGAACAAGCGCTCCAGACGGCGCTCGAGTGAGTGGAGATCGATCGTCTCACCCTGCTTCTCCATGTCGTCGAGTACTCGCAGGAACTGCCGTACATTCTGCCGGCCTGTCTTGTCGGTGCAAGCATCACCGCCCAGCGAACGCCAGGTACGCTCCACGCGATTGGACAAGGACTCAGTCCCGCCGTGGCGCAGGGCTGCGTCCATCACGTCCAGGGTGCGCTGCACCCGCGTTCTCATGGGTGGCGCGAGTGTTGAAGCGCGCTCTCGGAGGTACAGGCGCAGCATGTCTTTTCGGTGCTCGGTCTGATCGCCCGCAGCCAGCTGGAACAGGTCGGCCAGGCCGGCTCCGCACCACGGGGCGTGCAGCACGGCGAGCCAGGCGGTACGGTCGGCCGGGTGCAGCAGAGCGCGTGTAATCGCCAGGGTATCGAGTACTTCGCGGCGTTCGCCGAGGGCTTCCATGTCCACCGCGCGGTAGCTGATGCCGCGTCGGCCAAGAGCTTTCGCGATCTCGGTCACGTGGCTTCGGGCGCGCGTTAGAACAGCGATCCGGCTGGCTGGCTGGCCTTGGCGCTGCTGCGCGATGATGTCGGCGATGGTGGCAGCCTCCCTCCGCATGGCAAGCTGCCTCTTCCGAAGTCCAGTGCCCGGATCTTCAGGGCGTTCGAGCAAACGCATGTGCCATGCAATGCCTTCCCCCGGCTTTTCCGGGCGAATGGACTCGGCAGGACTGTATGTGACGTCGCCGTCTGCAATGCGATCTGCTGGAAACACTTCTGTAAAGGTCTCGTTGAATTCCTGCACGATTCGTTGGCCCGATCGGAAGTTGGCCGACAATTGCAGCACGCCCAGCGGTATGTCCCCAATGGCACCTTCCTGCATGCAGCGTTGGAACAACTCCACGCGCGCTTGCCGAAAAAGGTAGATCGACTGCTTTGGATCACCGACCAGAAAGACCGTTTGGCTGGCACCATCCCACCCTGAGGTCAAGCATTCCAGCAGTTCGTACTGGCTGGACGAGGTGTCCTGCATTTCATCAACCAGCAGGTGCTGAAGACGTGTTCCAAAGGTGACCTGCACTTCGCCAGCGTCGGCCTGCAGCGCCGCCCGCGCGGCAAGTGCGACCGCGCTGAAGTCGCACACTTCCTCCCGTGCGAACAGTAGTTGCAGCTCGACAAGAGCGTGCTGCAGCAGCCGGAACAGCGCCTTGGTGACAACCCACTGGCGCTCCGGGTACACCCCAGGCGGAAGACCCCGAACGGCGTGCAGAAGGGCAGCCAGTTCTTCGCTGTCGATGCCGGTAATCAGCTCCTTCAGCTCTACTACCAGATTTTTGGGGACCTGTGCACCGACCAACTTGGCCGTAAAGGTTTTGCGCCAGCCCCCGGTCTTGGTGAGCAAAAGCTGCGCAACCAGCAGCCAGTGGTTCAGGTGCTGAGCTTCCGTGCCAGGTGCCCACGGCGAGACAGCGCATTGCGCAAAGGCGCTGGGGCTGCCGTCTGGGCCCTCGGCATCTGCCAGTTGCCGAGCGATCCGCGCGACCTGCTCCAGTTCTGCCTCGGGAAAGCACCTGTGCAGCCCCGTCAGGGCGGCGCACAGAGTTCGTTCCAGCGATTGATTCAGTCGCGGCAACACCACGCTGTCCAGCGCTGCGTCATCCAGTTCCGCTGCACTCAGCGGAATCAGGCGGCCCCATTGCTCGCGCGTAGCAAGCATTTCTGCCAGGACGCTTTCGCAGAACATCAGGTCGCCATCGCGGTGAAGAAGAACTGTTTCGATGGCACGATTCAGCGCGGGGTCCGCGCCACCAAAGCGCATCAAGACGGCATGTGCGGCACGCCGGTACATGGGCTCAGCATCCGCCACCGGCGTTGCCGAACCAATGCCGCCCGACAGCAGCGGAACGGCACGCAAAATTTCACTGCAAAGCGAATCGATCGTGCGGATGTTGAGCCGGTAAGGGCGCTCCAGGATTCGCCAGGCGCGTTCGCCATCCCGCTGCAGAACTGCCGTGGCGAACGTTCGCGTCATCCGTTCGAAATCGGCATCATCACAGGGCAGGTCTGTCGCAGCCGCCCGCAAAGCCTGTAGGACGCGCTCGCGCATTT
This sequence comes from Janthinobacterium lividum, assembly GCA_050954525.1. Taxonomy (GTDB): domain Bacteria; phylum Acidobacteriota; class Terriglobia; order Terriglobales; family Acidobacteriaceae; genus Terriglobus. The sequence goes on along the minus strand of JBPBPZ010000260.1, from coordinate 6,102 downwards.
CACCCGTGGCTTTGCGCGTAAAGGTCAAAGCCAAAACTTCTGCCGGATCGTCCACGGATGCCAGCAGTTTCAGGTAACGCTGAATCAGAAGGCCTGTTTTGCCTGAACCGGCGGGTGCTTCCACGATCCATGAGGCCTGCGTATCCAGTGCAAGGGCACGTTGCTCTGCATCAGGCGGAGCAGAAAGGCGGGGGGAGGGGAACGCGATCAGTTCCAAGCGGCTGCCCCATCTTCCTCTTCTTCTCGCTCCAACTCTTCCAATTGCAGCAGGGCGGCAGCGTCTACCCGGCACAGCATCCGTTGCGAGCAGCGGTCACAAGTCTTTGGGTATTGCTTCGGATCCACGGACGCATCCCCTTCCGCGAACGCAACCGCAAGCCGTTCCAGGTCTTCACGCCACGCCTCTACCTGGTCGGCGAAGTCAAGCCCATTGCGAGGCTTCGCTCCCAGCAAAGCCGGAGCAGCGGCCATGCCTTCCAGTCGCATACCGGCAGCGCCCACCTTGACCGAACCGAACGCCAGACCATCCACCTGCTCAATCCCCGCAGCTAATGCGCCAGCCACGGCATAGGCGGGTAGCTGGGGCTGATCGGGCCGTTCGCCTAGCCATTCCCGAGCAGACGCAGCCCCGGTCTTGTAATCGATGAGGAGGGTGCCTTCCTCTTCTTCAGAGGCATGGACGCGATCGACCCGGTCCACTCGCATGGCCAGCTTTAGCGGACCGATGGGCACATCCTGAATTTCTTTTTCGGTGTGCAACACCTCAAACGGAGGGCGGGTCAGCTCAAAATCGAGCCAGTCTGACACCAGCTTGAACAGGCGTTGCCGCTGCACCTGCAAGTATGCCGCATCCCACGTCTCTCCCGAAGTCGGCCTTACAGCCTGCTCGATACAGCTCCGCAGCAGGCTATCGCGTTCTGAAGATCCATCGGTGTTGCGTTTACGGCTGATCTCCGCGAGGCGCTGCTGGCTTTGAACCACCTTCCAGAAGTTTTCCAGGACGGTGTGCACCTGCTCGCCGCGATCGCCCGGTGAAAGGCCGGCATCCAGATGCTCCAGGGGTTTGGCGAACAAGCGCTTCTCGGCAAACGCGCGAAAGCCACACTGGGCCTGCGCTGTCAGCACACCGATACCACCCGCAACATGACCGTCGGTGGTCAGGGGCACGGTTGTTTCATCCAATTCAGTGGCCACCAGATCACTGGGGGTAGCGTCCTCTAGCGGCGGCTCGGCCTCTGTTTCTATGCCGCCCAACGCATGCACCGTCTGCTCGATCAAGGGGGAGGGCCGTTGCGCATCTTCCTGCGACGCGCAGCTGTAGCTAAAAGTCACCGCACCGGAACTTCGTACCAGGTGTTCCAGCGTCAGGTGAGCCGCTTGTTCATCGCGGTGGAGATCGGTGCCTGGCATTTGAAGTTCATGTTGCAGGTGCCATGGCAGTAGCGGATGCGGCGTAGCCCGCGAGGGCCATGTACTGCTGTCTGCATGCAGGAACCAGAGCGCGTCGGACGTGCTTCCAGAAGCTTCCGCCACGCTGATCACCTGGACGGGCACGCCACGGTTCTCCGGCGCAAACAGCGTCTCCTGCGCCAAGGTTTCCAGTTCTGTCAGAAAGGTCGGGAAGTCCGTCCTTTGTCCCAGCAGGTCGAGGGTCGCGAGACGGTCGAGCATCTCGTTCCACCGGTCGGCGGCCTGGAACTCTTCGCTGCTCAAGCCCTCTGTGCCCGGAAAGCCGGCACTTGCCAGCAGGTCGCGCGCATTGTCAGCGAACCACGCATACGTGTTTTCCGCGCCCCGGCACACACGGGCTTTGCGTTCGAGTAGCAACAGACTGTCTGCAGCGTTGTGGCGGACAAACGCAGCTGCCGCCTGTGCAAGCGAGACGGTACGCTGCAGGGCGGGAAGTTCGCGCAGAACCTGCAAATCGAGCGCAGTCCCGGCTTCGGGCGACGCCGCAACGGTGAGGTGCCGGCTGCGAAGGATCGCGCCTGCTTCATCCATGGAAAGATCCTGCGCGCACCAGTGCAGCAGCCGCAGGGCATCCCGAACCATGGGCAAATGCCGCAGCGGTCGGCCCGACGAAAACTCGTAAATGACGGTTGCTGCTGGCCGGGTCACGTCCGCTGCGTCCGGTGCGACGACCGTGCGAAGTTCGCGTTCCAGCTCCGGCCGTGCAGCCTGCAGATCGGGCACAACCACGGTGACAGAACTCTCCGGAGACGCTTCTACCTGCTGTCGTATCCAGAGTGCGCACTGCTGCATTTCCACTTGCGTATCGCTGCAACGTAGCAAACCGGGTGCCGACTGCGCCTGAACGGCCGGATGGATGAACTGTACCGAGCCGTCGGCCTCTTCCAGCGCGGTAAGCAGCGTCTGCCGTGCGGGTGTCAGTGAGGGAAAGCCGCACAGCAGGTAGTCGCCGTCGCCCGTGATGCGCTGGGTCCGCAGCAGTGCGGCCAGCTCGAGTTCAAGCTGCGAGGCAGGCAGGTATCCTTCGCTGCCACAGATGCGCGCAAAGGCCACATACCACCGCGCAAAGGTATTCGCGTCCGGCGAGCGAACGTCTTTTCCGTACCGCCCTTGCGCAAACCGGGCTTCCACGTCGTAGCTGCCCAGCAGGCGGTTGGCCGCAACGCAGAGTTCCGCCTGCGACTCTGGGGATTGCAGCGTGCTGCTCGAGGACGCCTGAATGACCGTCCGCCAAAGGGAGCGTTCCTGCACGTCATTCAGCAGAATGCGCAGGTCCGCACCGCGAACGACCGCCGCCTGCCAAAGCGACGAGGTCCACGCGGACCACGGCAGAATGCGAGGTGCCAGCCAGCTTTTGCCGCCACGACCGCGGACCGCAGCGTCATAGTGCCTGGACCAAAAGCGGGCAGAGCGCACGTTGGGCGTCAGCAGCGTCGCTCCGCTCTCCAGGGCAGCAAGTATCCTGCCGAACGCACCGGTTTCGTCTCCTGCCATCACCCTTTCGAAGTGTCCAGACATTCTCCTTTTATACGCCTTTCACGGGTTCGGCTGAAGAGGTTCCCTGTGCCTTTCGGAAGCTCAAGGCAAGCAGTGTAAGCAGGCCGAGCAGCGGCACCAGCATGGCAATCCGCAGTGACCCAGACGCCTTCGAAACTGCCCCCACGAGCAGCGGCAACGCGGCAGCGCCAATGCCTGAAACCGCAATAATGGTGCCCACCTGGCCCGCTGCGGCACCTTCTCCCAGCATGCCTGCCAGGACGAGCGGAAACCAGGGTGCGAGCGAGAGTCCCAGCAGCGCAGCCAACGCCGCAATCGTATGCCCGCCATGGCTCAGGCTCAGGGCAATGGTCAGCAGGGAAGCTGTCGCCAGCGAGGCTGTCAGCAACGTTCGCTCTCGCACTTTCTGCAGTAGCAACGAGGTGAGCGCCCGTCCCGCGGTGAGGCCAATCCAGAGCGCGGCTTCGCCAAACGCGCTGCTTTGTAGCGCACCGCTGCCGTAGCGTGTGCCGAAGGTCGTCACCCATCCACTCAGGGAGGTTTCCACGCCTCCGTAAAGCAGCAACAGCGCGGCAAAGTACAAGAACACCTGCGGCTTTACCCCGGTCCCGGTCGTGCTCTGCCCTCTGGTCGAAACGGATTCCGGCGAGCCGAAGCGGGCGTTGACCGCTGCACCCGCGAAGGCCAGAAGAAAAATGCATGCGGCACACAGCAATAAGTAGCCCGGCGCGATGGTCGGCAACAGGCTTCCGAGCACAAAGGGAGCAAGCACCGCTCCGAGGCTCCAACCGAAATTGACCAGTGCCAGCCCCGACCCAAGGTGGGCGGCAAATCGCCGCGCCGCCAGCAGGTTGACCGAGGTCAGCATCTGGCCCACGCCAAAGCCAAGCGGCAGCAATGCGGCGGCGGTCCATAGCAGCGACATATGCCGGGAGGTGCAGAAGCTAAGCAGCAGGAACCCAATGACCGCTGCACCCGAACCTCTTAGCAGGGAAAACCAGAGCCGCCGGGAGGTGGTGACGCCGCCGAAAAATGCGCCAACGAATTGAGCTGTGAAGAAGAGGCCGCTGCCGCTATCGGTTGCATGCGCGTTTGCTGAGAGTGCGGGCAGGAGGGGCCCGAGGAAGACCGTCCCAAAGCCTGATAGCAGCATGCTGCCGTGCAGCAAGGCCAGGTGTGCCTGCCGCGCCGTACCGTGCCCGCCAGCAGCTGCCTGGTCGAGCCGTTCGTTATTCACTTGCAAGTTTGTAAACCTCCGCGGCTCGCCGGTGCGGACGCACTCGTCTGCCGTATCTTCAGGCAACGTATCATGGAGACATGGGCTTACCGTACAAATGGCCAGGCCTTGCTGCCCTGTCTGCCGCGTGCATCCTGACGCTGGGCTGCAAGCAATCTACCGAAAAGATCAAGCCGGGAACAGAAACTTACTCCCTTAAAGGCACCGTGGTAGCTGTGGATGCCGAGCAGGGTGAGGTGACCCTGCAGCATGACGCCATCCCCGGTTTCATGGGAGCGATGACCATGCCCTACAAGCTGCTGTACGGCAATTCGGTTTCAGAACTGCACAAGGGCGACGTGATTCGGGCCCGCCTTACCGTGGAGAAAACACCGGATGGCGACTACCGGAATGCCAAGCTGGACGAACTTGCGGTGCTGGGGCAAGCGCGACCCGACTTCAAACCACAGTCGAATTACCACGTTCCTACCGTCGGCGACAGTGTTCCGAACTTCCACTTCATCAACCAGGACGGCAAAGCTGTGCAGATGTCTGGATTCCACGGCAAAACGCTGCTGGTGACCTTTATCTACACGCGCTGCCCGCTGGGTGATTTCTGCCCGAAGATGAGCAGGAACTTCGCCGCGATTGAGACCGCGCTGCGCAAAGAGCCGAGCGTCTTCGAACGGACGCAATTGCTTTCGCTGTCGTTCGATCCCGCGTTCGATACACCCGCGGTGCTGCGTTCCTATGGCAGCAACTACACGGGAACTTCCGGCTTTGCCCATTGGCAGTTTGCAGCTCCGTCGGCGAGCACACTTGCGTCCGTCGAGCAATTCTTCAATTTGGGTGCGACTGGTAGCGGAGCATCGCTGACGCATTCGTTATCCACGGTGCTGATCGGCCCGGACGGTCGCGTTGCGGCGTGGTATCCGGGCAGCGAATGGGCACCCGAAGAAGTGGTAAGCAAGATGAAAGAACTCACCAACGCTGCACCGCATCAGCAGCAAAAGGTCGAACTTCAACGCGGCCCATTGCAGGCTTCCGCGACACCTCACTCGAGCACTTAACGGTAAGGATGCCGGCGTCGCGCTCTGCGAGCCATCCGCACAAGTTTCTTTCCCACGCTCCACTCACAACCATCTGTAACTGAGCAACGCACGGGAGACATCACCGCACATGGGATCCTTTGGACCTTCGCTTTCAGGCGGCCACGCTTCGGCGCGCAGCGCAGAACGTACTTCACGCAATCCGTCGCGCGCCATTTCAGCAGAAATGACCAAGAAAAAGCCCAAGCCGGACATGAAGCGGGTCTGGCCTGAGGTCATGAATTTGGTTCGGCCCCGCGCCTGGCTGCTGCTTGGCAGCTTCCTGATCATGCTGGTGAATCGCGCCTGTGGCCTGGTTCTGCCTGCCACCACGCGGTACCTGATCGACGACGTCATGCGGCAGCACCAGATGCGCCTTTTGCCCATGATCGTGGGCGCGGTCCTGGCTGCGACCATTTTGCAGGGGCTTAGCTCGTACGCCCTGACGCAGATCCTTTCCAAGGCAGGCCAGCGCCTGATCACCGAACTTCGCATCAAGGTGCAGGAGCATGTAGGCCGGCTGTCCGTCGCGTACTACGACGCCAACCGATCGGGAACGCTGGTCGCGCGCATCATGTCGGACGTGGAAGGCGTGCGCAACCTGATTGGCACCGGTCTGGTCGACTTCATCGGCGGCCTGCTCACGGCGGGTCTGTCGTTTATCTACCTGCTTCGGCTGTCGACCAACATGACGCTCCTGACCTTCACCATCATGTTCGCGTTCGCCATGATTATGCGTCGGGCGTTCAGCACCATCCGGCCCATCTTTCGGGCGCGCGCCGTACTGAATGCAGAAGTCACGGGTCGCCTGACAGAGTCGCTGGGCGGCAT